>JAZONY010000108.1:0-1802 GCA_045654705.1 Victivallaceae bacterium | reverse complement strand
TGTTTCAGTTAGCGGGCACTTCTGCCACTGGTCAATACAAGCGGGCTGTGTCAAAACAACGAAAACGCCCGCAGACTGTCAACCGGCTCGAGGGTATAACCCCCCCCGTGGCGTTGACCACGGGGGGAATGGTGGTTCCGGTCTGTGGACCAGACACTATCGAAAACTGATGTTTTGCAACATCCCCTTTTTTGCTTAAAAAAGGCGGCTGTTACACCGCCTTTTTGTTTTTGAAGATTACTTTTCCCAAGCCTCGTTACCCCAGATGCCTTTGGAAAACCATGCGGGGGTGAAGCCGTTTTCGTAAGCGAGACGGCAGGCTGTTTCCACGCGGTCAAGGTGATCGGGGATGTAGTTGAAGTAATCGGGGAAGCTGTACTGTTCGTGACTCATCAGACTGACGATATCCCGGTCAGAAGTGAGTTCGGCAAACTTTTTGTTGAGGGTTTCGATATTGTCGTAGTTGCAGCAGACCATGCCGGTTCCGAGGATGATATCGTATTTGCGGTCATACCAGACGGGACCGGAATCTTTCAGGTAGTGGGCAACATCCTGCTCATAGAAATAGCCGATATCGGTGACGGAAACAGAGTGGGCTTTTTCGGTGACGCTGACAACGCAGTTGATGAATCCGCCTGAAAGGCACTTGGTCCCCCGCTCCTGAAGAACGTGGAAGTTTTCAGGATTGGTGATCGCCCAGTGGAGCACCATGGGCGGGGTGAAACATTCGGGACCTGCAAAGCGGCAGACTTCGTTGTAAACAAGATCAAAATCCGCAGCCAGAGTTTCGCCGTCGGCGTGCTGGTAGGGACGGTCGGGGAACTCGCTTCTGGCGTGGAACGAAAGCTGAAGCCAATCTTTATTGGCCTGGAACTCTTCCTTGTAATCCTCAGGCATATCCGAAAGGGTGAAATCCTTGTGGTGGTCGTCGGTATAGAAAAGGTTCAGAAGAAATCTGGAGTTGTATTTCTCATGGATCTTTTTGAGCCGTCCGAGGAACATGGTGTCAAAGATGGAATCAGGCTTCTGCTGTGTGATGTCACGCAAAAAGAAACAGCAGTCGTCAAAGAAAAAGTGGCAGCGTTTGAAGGAGTTTTTGTCCCACAGGACCGTAATGGTAAGAGTCCTTTCGCCGAAATAATCAGAAGCTGCGGCGGTGATTTTGTTGACTCTTTCAGTCAGGCGCACGGTGGCGGAAAACTGCCGGTCGCACCGTTTGGCAGGAACTCCGTTGACGGTGACTTCCGCCTGGGGATCGGCAAGGCCTTCGACCTTGATCTCAAGGTAATCAGCTGTCTCGATGCCGCTGTGCCGGTTGACAACGGCTCCGTCACGCAAATTTGTGATCTCAAGCATTTTCTTTCTCTTTCCTTTTATTGTGGATTTGCATTTACGGCTCTCATCTTTTATATTATAACATGGTAAAAGGCAAAATAAAATATGCCGGAAAGGACATTTTGCGGCATAACAAGACAAGAGACCTTTTTTTATGGGATATTTTGACGATTTTCAACTGCTGAATGTGACAAGGGTCCGCAACTACGGCAGCTCTTCTGCGGAGCTGATCCTGACGCCCCACTTTTATCTGGGGGTGATACAGGGCAAAGTCCTGCTCAACGGCATTGTGGAAGAGCGTCCTTTGGTCTACCTGACCCCCGCAGGCATCCTCACCCCCAACGGCTGGAACTCCCCTGAATGCGCCTGCCGTGACAACTTTTACATAGAGTGTTCAGGTGAGCGTGCCAAACGCTTTTTTGCCGCTTTCGGAGCAGAAAAAGAGTGCCGCCACTTTTTTATTTCCG
>JAZONY010000107.1:0-6207 GCA_045654705.1 Victivallaceae bacterium | reverse complement strand
GGTTTGGCAAGGGAGCCATCAGCCAACCACGCCGGGCAGACGCCACGGAAGTCAAGGTCATCACCAGCCAATGCCTATAAGACCTATAACCAGCCACCCATGGCAAAGCGCGCGCCAAGGTATCGCCCCTATCGTAAGTTTGCGGTGGAATCTCTCGCACCCAAAGGTATGACCGATAACCAAACCCCTCAGTACTGGTAAACGCTCTGTTTGTGCGATGAGTGTCCGGTGCGGCGCTTTTTTGCGGACGAAAACCGACAAAAACAGACTTTTACGGACTCAGGCGGGGCGCCATGTGTGCAAAAAAAAAGAGGGGCAGCAAAACATCGGTTTTTGCTGCCCCTTTGCTGCAAATCTTTTCTCAGAAAAGCCACTGGGCGAGTGAGGGTTCGGCTTTGCGCTCGATGGGAGAGGCAAATTCGATTTTGAGAACGTTGCACAGGGGATCGGGAGGCAGTGCAGGCAGATCGTAAACCTTGAGTTTGCCGCTCTGGGCATCGTATTCAAAGGGGAACTCCTGACCGCCATCCAGCAGAGTGACCTTGACGGGAGCTGTACCCACATTGATAGCGGTGGCGACTTTTCCGGGCCAGCGGACGATGCACCAGTAGGCGGTGTTCTCTTTACGGGTCCATCCGCCCTGAAGATTGAGGTCAACTTCGCCGGGAGCGGAAGCTCCGATGAGAGGGCAGCGTTTGGAGTTATAGACCGCTTCGCCGTTCCGTTTGAGCCAGTTGCCCACAGTGACCAGTCTTTCATGCTCCTCGGTGCGGACTCTGCCGTCGGGCTGGGGACCGATGTTGAGCAGGTAGTTGCCTTCGCCCTGAGCGGCGGCAAGAAGGTACTGGATCAGCTGTTCGGAACTCTTCCAGTTGGGGTTGAACCGGGTGTAGCCCCAGCCGCAGCTGTCGCCGATGCACATGCAGCTTTCCCAGGCTCTGCCTGAGGCGGAAGCCTTGACCACCTGTTCGGGGGTGTCAATATCCTCATCAAGTCCGGAACGGTTGTTGATGATGATGCCGGGCTGGAGTTCACGGACCATGGCGTTGAGTTCTCTTGCGCGCCAGAAGTTGATTTTGTCCTCTTTGGTTCCGCTGAGGTCAGCCATCCAGCCGCCGTCGTATTCCAGAACGGAGATCTCCCCGTAGTTGGTCATCAGTTCACGGACCTGATTGTGGACACGCTCCACCATGGCTTCTTTGGATTCAGGGAACTTTTCGGGTTCAAAGTAACCGGGGAACCGCCAGTCGAGAAGTGAGTAATAAAGTCCCACTTTAAGTCCGAATTTGCGGGCGGATTCCACATATTCCGCAACGATATCCCGCTTGCAGCCGTGTTTGGCGGCGGTGAAGTTGGAGTATTTGCTGTCAAAGAGTGAAAATCCTTCGTGGTGACGGGTGGTCAGCACCACATATTTCGCACCAGCGGCAGCGGCGATCTCGCACCATTCATCGGTACAGCCTTTGGCGGGTTTGAAATCATCGGCAAGTTTGGCGTATTCCGCAGGGGAAATGCGCTCGGAGTACATGGTCCATTCGCCTCTGCCGGTGAGGGCGTAAAGACCGTAATGGATATAGATGCCGAACCTTGCTTCGTGAAACCATTTCATACGTTCTTCGTAAGTCATGAGAGAATACCTTTTTCAGTTGATTTTTAATTTATACAACCCCCGTGCTTCACGGGCGTTATTGACTTTTGTCCAGAGTTCATCATCACGGCGGAGCAGCTTCAGAAATGCCGTTGAGGTGACACCGCACCTGACGGCGGCGGCTTTGTGATCGTATTTTTCCTCCTCAAGCACATCGAGCAGGTGCGCCAGATTGAGGGGGTACTCCTCATGGGTAACGGCGCAGTCGATACGATGCGGCGGCAGGGCGGGGGAGGAGCGCACTTCAAAGGCGATGAGCCGCCTGAGCTTGCGGAGCGCCTGTGAACGGTTGGCGTGCTGGCTGCGTTCAGAACAATCTTCGGCGGCGAAACGCTCATTTTCAAGAAGCACGACACGGGCGGCGGAAGATGTTTTGTTCCGCTTCTGTCCGCCGTTGCCGGAACCGCGGCAGAATTCAAGGCGGCAGAGGGCAGAGAGTTCCTCATCTGTCGTTTGAAGCAGAGTGTCGCGCCTGAGCTGTTCCATGATTTTATTTTACCTGCATAAGATCATAAAGGTCGGCGGCAATGGCGGCAGCCTCTTTTGCGGCGGCATCGATCTTTTCTTTTTTCTCATTCTCTTTCAAGCCCAGCTCTTTTTCTTCGACATCGGCGAGGGCTTTTTCCTGCTGATAATCCTGCCAGCGTTTGGCTTCGTTGAGGGAAACGCTCTTTTTGTTGCGCTGTTCACGGAACATGTCGATACGCCTTTTGATGGCTTTGAACTCCGCAGAAGCGGCGATACGCTTTTCGGAGTTTTTCTTCAGCAGGGCGATCTTCTGTTCCAGATCGGGAATGAAGCTGCTGCGGTTCACAGGATTGATGCTGTCCCAGGGAAGGTGGTTCTCCATGAACATTTCACCGGCTTTCATCTCTTCAGTAAGTGAGGGGATGCGGATGTCGGAACGGATCCCCAGCTGCTGGACGGAACTGCCGGAAATGCGGTAGAACATTTCGATCTCAAAGGTGACACTGCCCGTGGAACGGCGGGGACCTGCGAAAAAGGAATTGCCGTCCTGAAGTTTTTCCACCTGCAAAACCGTTCCCTTGCCGAATGAACGGCTGTCGCCGCAGATGACCGCCCGGTCGCAGTCACGGAGCGCCGCCGCAAAGATCTCTGCGGCAGAGGCTGAAAACTTGCTGATCATAATGACCACCGGACGGTCCCAGGTGACAGAGGGATCATCATCCCCCGCAAGGGTGATGCGGCGGCGGAAATCCCGGCGCTGGACCACGGGACCTGTGGGGATGAAAAGCCCCGAGAGGGTGATGGCTTCGGCAAGGCTGCCGCCGCCGTTGCGCCGCAGATCCATAACGAGGGTCTGGACGCCTTCCTTGTTGAACTTTTCGAGAATTTTGCGGACATCTTCGCTGCACCTTTTGAAGTCGGCATCGCCCCGGATGGCACCTTCAAAGTCCATATAGAAGCTGGGCAGATTGATGATGCCCACTTTTTTGCCGTTCTTTTCGATGATTTCCCCCTTGGCTTCGCTGTCGGTCAGCTGGATTTTGGCACGGGTCAGGGTGATACGCACCGGGACTGCGCTGCGCCCTTTGGCTCCGGGAAGGATGCTCAAAGTGACTTTGGAGTTCTCTTTGCCCCGGATATACTGCACCGCTTCGTCAACGGGCATGTCGATCACATCCACCGTCTCGCCGTTTTCCTGAGTGACGGCGACGATGCGGTCGTTGACCTTGATCCTGCCGTCTTTGGCGGCGGGACCGCCGGGGACAAGGGCAACCACCTTGATGAAGCCGTTGTCAGTGGTGAGCGTGGCGCCGATACCGGTGAGGGAAAGGCTCATGTCGATATCAAAGTTCTTCGCCGTGCGGGGCGCCATGTAGTTGGAGTGGGGACCGTAAACATGGGCAAGGGCATTGAGCCAGATACCGAGGATATCGATCTTTTCTCTTTTTTCGATGGCGTTGCTCAGATCCCGGAGCCGTTTCAGAACTTTGGATTCCGGACTTCCGGCGTTCCATCGTTTGGCATCTTCGAGAGCCTTGCGGTCCTCGGCATCGGAGCTTTCTTTCATGGCACGGTCAAAAAGTCTGTAAAAGAGGACCTCATTTTTGACCCGTTTGGTCCAGAGGGATTTCAGTTCTTTTTCATCTTTGCAGCGCGGCAGTTTGGAGCGGTCGGGGGTGAACTCCTCATTGCCGGTGAAATCCAGCTTCTGTTTGAGGAGATTTTCTGCAAATTTCCGGTACTCCCGGTGGCGTTGGAGAAAGCGGTTGTAGATCAGGAAGGCTTTGGAACTGTCCCCTTTGAGAAGTGCGGTGAAATGTTCCTCGGGAGTCCCCTTGAAAAGCTGGATATCCTGCTGGGTGAAAAAGAATTTTCCCTCATCCAGAGATTTGATATAGGCCTCAAAGTGGGCGACGGCGGTTTTGGGGGTGAGTTCCAGCTGCCGGTAGTGGTTGTTGTGCAGTATTTTCAAAGTTTTGAGGGCGATAACAGCGAGCTGTTCGTCGGAAAAGTTCCTTTCGCCGGGGGCGGCGGCGCGGCAGTCAAAAGTGAAGAAAGCCCCGATCAAAGCTGCTCCGAGAAGCAGGGTCAAACTGAAATGCCTGAATAAACGCATGGCAGAAAACTCCGTGTTGTCTTGTTTAACAAAAAATATTCATCGCAGTAATATAGCTCAAAATGGAGTTGTTTTCAAGTTGCGAAAGGGAAAAACTTGCACTTGTTCAACTTTTTTTTTGCGTTTTCTTGAAAATTCATGTTGCAATGAAAATTTTTTATGCTATATTATACATTTGGCTGAAAAAGAAGCCCTTGAAGCAAATATAGTTATTCACCCCTTATTGAATGGAAAATTAAGAGATGGATCGTGACTTTTTGAAAATGAGTTCCGAAGAACTGAGTATTGTCAGACGTGAGTTGGAAGAACGTTACGCCGAGTTTCAGGCAAGGAAACTCAAATTGAATATGGCACGGGGCAAACCCGGTGCCGAACAGCTGGATATCAGCGATGCCATCCTTGAAAGCGTCAATCCCAAATTCGCCGCCGACGGCACCGACTGCCGTAACTACGGCGGACTTGAGGGATTGTCTGAAATGCGTCAGTTTTTCGGCGAAGCTTTGAAAATCGACCCCGAAAACATCATTATCGGCGGCAACTCCAGCTTGAATCTCATGTACGATGCCATGGCGCGTCTCATGCTTTTCGGCACTCAGGGCAACACCCCCTGGTGCAAACTGCCCAAGGTGAAGTTCCTCTGTCCTTCCCCCGGATATGACCGTCACTTTGCCGTGACTGAGGAGTTCGGTTTTGAACTCATCACCGTCCCCATGACCGGAAACGGTCCCGATATGGAAATCGTCGAAGCTCTGGTCAGAGAGGATGACACCATCAAAGGTATCTGGTGCGTTCCCCTGTACTCCAACCCCGAAGGCGTGGTTTACAGCGACGAAACCGTCACCCGCCTTGCCGCCATGAAGTGCGCCGCACCTGACTTCCGCATTTTCTGGGACAACGCTTACGGTGTCCACCACCTTTACGAAGAGATCGAACTCAAAGACATCTTTGCCGAATGTGCCAAAGCGGGCAATCCCGACCGTGTTCTTTACTTCTTCTCCACCAGCAAGATCACCTATCCCGGCGCCGGTGTTTCCATGGTGGCTTCAAGTGCCGCCAACTGCGCTGAGATCTTGAAACACATGACGATCCAGACCATCGGACACGACAAGCTGAACCAGCTCCGCACCCTGCAGATCCTGAAGGATGCCGAAGGACTCAAAGCCCAGATGAAGAAACAGGCTGAACTTCTGCGTCCCAAGTTTGAACTGGTTCTCCGGACCCTCGAAAAAGAGCTGGCAGGAACCGGACTTGCCCAGTGGAAAAATCCCAAAGGCGGCTACTTTGTCGCCCTCGATACCATGGACGGCTGCGCCAAAGAAACGATCCGTCTCGCCAAAGAAGCGGGCGTTACCATGACAGGCGCCGGAGCGACCTTCCCCTATAAAAACGATCCCCGTGACCGTAATATCCGTATCGCCCCCACCTTTCCGCCCCTTGAAGAACTGGCTGTTGCCATGGAACTTTTCTGCCTCTGTGTCAAACTCGCCGCCGTCCGCAAGCTGATGGCGTAACCTTTTTCTGAACTTGCCCGGGGCTGTTGCAAAACCCGATGTTTTGCCGCCCCCTCTTTTTTTGCACCTGCGGCACACCAATAAAGTCCGACTTGTCCGACATGTCCGACATGTCCGACAAAGTGCCGCACCGGACACTCATGCAAAATCAGAGCGTTTACCAGTACTGCGGGGCTGAGTGTGTGAGTGAACCTTTGGGTTTGATCATACTTGAGGTTGTGCTTGATTTACTTAAGGTCTGCGGAGTTGGGGTAAAGACAGCGCCAGCGCTTTCTTTCCCCCAAGCCCCCATTCTTTGCGACCTGTGGGGCGTGTTGTTGTGATGCAATGGTGATACTGGTTTTGGGGAGGTTTGGGGCTTCGACCACTGTGGTACAAGGCTTCATCTCAATTACAGCGCCCCCCGTCGACAGCCTGCGGCTGATCTCAGGGGGGCTTAGATGCTCAGGTTTCACTCCATTCGC
>JAZONY010000106.1:0-1778 GCA_045654705.1 Victivallaceae bacterium | reverse complement strand
CACCCCCTTTTCCCAAACCTTTTTCTGCACTTTCCTTTTGCAGCTTGCAAAAGAAAAGTGCAGCTTTAAGATTTAAGATAATGTTGCTTGTCCGTTCCGGTCTGTTCAAGTCTGTTCAAGTCCGTTCCGGTCTTTGAGGTGCTTTCAGTTTCCGCTTTTTGTTTTTTCTGCGGCAAAAGCTAAAAGCAGAGATTGAAAATTTTTTGTTTTTTTTATTTTTAACTTTAATTATTGTGAGGTTTTATTATGGCTCTCTGGGGCGGCAGATTCAGCGGGGAAACCCGTGATGAAGTGACCAAATTTTCCGAATCCATCTCTTTCGATCAGCGGCTTTACAAACACGATATCGCCGGAAGCATCGCCCATGTCACCATGTTGGCGAAACAGGGCATCATCCCTGAATCTTCCGCCGAAGCTATCCGTGTCGAGCTGAAAAACATCCTCGGCCGCATTGAGGCGGGGGATTTTAAATACGATATCACCCTCGAAGATATCCACATGCACATCGAAAGCGCCCTCATCGGCGTTCTCGGTGACGAAGGCGCCCGGGTCCACTCCGGCAGAAGCCGCAACGATCAGGTCGCTGTGGATGTCCGTCTCTATCTCCGTGATGCTGCTTCTGAGATCATTGAGGGCATCCGTGACATGCAGCGCGCCCTCGTCTCAAAGGCGGCGGAGCATCCTCAGCAGATCATGCCCGGATTCACCCATCTCCAGCACGCTCAGGTGGTTCTTTTCGCCCACCACCTGCTGGCTTATGTGGAAATGTTCGACCGTGACGCCGCCCGTCTTACCGACTGCCGCAAGCGTTTCAACTACTCCCCTCTGGGCTCCGGAGCCATTGCCGGTTCCACTCTCCCCCTCGACCGTGAATACACCGCCTCTCTTCTCGGCTTTGACGGCGTGACCCGCAACAGTATGGATGCCGTCGCCGACCGGGACTTCATGATCGAATTCCTTTCCGCTCTCGCCATTTTCGGGATCCACTGCTCCCGTCTCTCCGAAGACCTCATCCTCTGGTGCGGTCAGGAGTTCGACTTCATCGAGCTTGACGATGCTTTCTGCACCGGTTCCAGCCTCATGCCCCAGAAAAAGAATCCCGATGTCTGCGAACTCACCCGGGGCAAGACCGCCCGTTTCACCGCCGCATTGAACGCTCTGCTCACCATGTGCAAGGGACTCCCCCTCACCTACAACAGAGACCTTCAGGAGGATAAAGTCGCCCTCTTTGATGCCATCGACACCGCAAAACAGATCCTTGCCGTCTATCCCCCCATGGTCGCCACCATGTCCATCAAGGGCGCCAATATGGAATCTGCCGCCGCTGACCCCGCCCTTATGGCGACCGACCTCGCCGAAGCTCTGGTGGGATTGGGCGTTCCCTTCCGCACCGCCCACCACAGAGTCGGTTCACTGGTCAAATACTGCAAGGAAAAGGGCAAACAGCTCGACGAGATCTCTCTCGAAGAAATGCGCATCACCATCCCCGAAGCCACAGAAGAGTTCCCCAGGATGTTCGATCCCCGCGCCAGTGTCGCCAAACGCAACATCACCGGCGGCACCGGCTTCGAAGCCGTTGCCTCCCAGCTCAAATTCTGGCAGGAACAGCTCTGAAATAAAGGCTTGAGGAGTTGGGGCGGTGGAAAAGCCCGATGTTTCGCTGCACCCTCTTTTTTTGGCACCTGCGGCACACCAATAAAGTCCGACTTGTCCGACATGTCCGACATGTCCGACAAAGTGCCGCACCAGACACTCATGCAAAATCAGAGCGTTTACCA
>JAZONY010000105.1:0-11431 GCA_045654705.1 Victivallaceae bacterium | reverse complement strand
TACCTCTACAACTGGGGCTTCTACAAGGCGGAAGGATTCATGCCCAAGGTGAGCTGGGACTTCTGCAAAGATCAGGTCAAACTTTTCCACGCCAACAACATAAAGGGCATCTACTGCTGCGGTTTCGGCGAACAGCATGGTCTTGAAGGTCCCACCTATTACATCTGGCTGAAACTGCTCCAGAATCCGGCTCTGGATGTGACACAGCTGCTGAAACGCTTCTGTTGCCAGACCTTCGGAAAGGCTTCCGGAGAGATGGAAAAGTTCTATACCCTTATGGATAAACGGCTGCAGCTCAAATTCACCAATAAGGAAATCGACTGGAACGACCCCGCACTGCTCAACGGCACCATGCCCGCTTCACGCATCAATATCGGCACCATCAATCTGCGCTGGCCCTCCGAAGTCCTTGAGGAGCTTGAAACGCTCCTTGCAAGTGCAGAGAAAAAGGCCCCCGGCAACTGGCAGCTGAAGCTGGTCCAAATCGAATTCGACCTTATGAAAACCACTGCCCTTGCGGTCAATCAGCTTTCAAAGTTCCGCAAGACGCTTGCTGCGGCAGATTACAGAAAGTTTCAGGATCTGGCAATCAAACGCCTTGAGGTCATCGAAAAACTTCCCTGGGACAAAAACAAAAAGTATGCTTTCCTCGACGGACAGGTCCTCTTTTCCTACGCCCAGCGGCAACAGGTCCTCGACGGCGGCAGATTATCTGCCCCGCTCCATGCGCCTTTCAACTGGGATCTCAGATGGATGAAGGAAAAGGATATCATCCCCGCCGGAAGATCCATCAGGCCTGACGGCAAAGCCCAATACTTTATCCCCCTCAACTATCTGAGCCCCATGACGCCTCCTTACAGGGAAAATGCCACCAGGATCCTCTGCAAAAAGGATGACAAGGCACTCTATGTCTACTTCATCATAAGCCGCGGAGATTATCAGAAGTTCCGCAACGTGGGTATTTCGGTCTTCCTCGGTCCCGATCAGAAGAATCTGCAACGCTTTGCCGGCAGATTCCGCAACGGACACACCTCCCGGTATGTTTTCGTCAAAACCAATGCCGCCAACAAAGGTCAGGGTATCGTGATGGAAAACCGGGGCACCGGCGTTCCGATCACCGTTCCCGCCCCCGGGGTGAAACTTGAAAAAGATGAGATCGCCGCCTTGATCACCATTCCCTGGAGCAAGTTCGGCAAAGCCCCCGCCCCCGGTGAGAAGTGGCTCTTCAACGCTTTGAGCGACTTCAACGATCCCAAATACGGCAGGATCTACGCCATCTGGGAACACAACTTCGATCAGGCGACCTGGCGCAACACCATCGACCGTCAGGGAACGCTTCAATTCTGATATCCGGTAAAAAGAGAAAGGGGCTGCGAATGTTTTTTTGCAGCCCCTTCTTCTTGTTTTCAGCGTCTGCCGATTTTCGGCTCAGGGACATATTCCGTAGGCTGAACGTTGAGATAACGTAAGACACGCTCCATAGTGCTGCGGAACACCGGAGCGGCGACCACACCGCCGCCGCTTCCCTTTTTGGGATTGTCAACGGTGATAACCATAACAAGGCGGGGGGCATGAGCGGGGACAAATCCGGCAAAGCTGGTGAAATACTGTCCCTCGGCGTAGTGGCTTTTCCGGATGATCTTTTTGGTCACAGGATCCCTGACAGCGGGAATATTTTTGCGGCTGGTTCCGGTTTTGCCCGCCACCTGAAATCCCGGTATCGCCGCCCGGCGTGCCGTGCCGTCTCTGGCGGTCACAGAGATCATCATATCAATCAACTTATAAAGCTGTACGGGGTCCGCTCCAGTATCGGTGAATTTCACAGGTCCCACAAGTTTGAGCGTTCCCTTTTCCGGGTCACGGATACCGTGGACCAGCTTCAACTGGGGAAGTTTGCCGTTGTTGGCAAGTCCGCAGTACGCCCGGAGCAGCTGCAGCAGATTGGTGCTGAAACTGTAACCGATGGGGATACGGGTGATGGCAAGGGAGTCCCAATTGTCAGGTTTCGGGAAATATCCCCGGTTTTCCCCGGCAAGGGGCAAGCCGCTGCGGGAATTGAATCCAAAGCGGCGCAGGGCTTGATTGACGCCCTCTTTACCCACTTTCAAAGCGATTTTTGCGGTGCCGATGTTGCTTGATTTCTTGATGACATCAGAAACGCTCAAATTGCCGTAGCGGGAAACATCACGGAGCTTTTTCTCAGCCCAGAAACCATTTTCGCAAAAAATCTCCTCCTCAGGGGTGACGAGTTTCCGTTCCAGAGCCATGAGGACGGTAAAAGGTTTGGCAAGGGAGCCGGGTTCATAGGTATCCTGTGCGTAGCGCATCTTGACGGCGCCGGGGATCCCGTAGGTTTTCCGGTTCCCCGGATTATAGGTGGGACGCTGGGCAATGGCGAGGATCTCCCCTGTTTTCGGGTCGGCAATGGCGGCAAAAACCCCTTCGGGGGCCCACTTTTCCACCACGGCATCCAGTTCCTCTTCGAGGATCGACTGGATAGGCTCACTGATGGTCAGATAGATATCCTTGCCGTTGGCAGGTTCAAAAATCTGGTTGGAGGCGTAAATAATGGGATGTCCGTAAGCGGTCTGTTCAAAAACATTCTTTTTCCTTTCAGGATTCATCTCGTCATTGAAAACCTTTTCCAGTCCGAGTTTGGGATTGATCATATTGTTTTTGACATCCACATCCACATACCCCAGGATATTCGCCAGCATCTGCCCCTTGGGATAGGCACGGACAGCGGTGGGGGTAAAGGTAAATACCCGGCGGAGATCCTGTCTTTTATCTTTTTTACCGGTGGGGGTGAGAGCCTCTTTCAAGCCGTTCACCGCATCCAGAGAGGCGGTACGGTTCACAAGAAAATAGAGATTCTTGCGTTTTTCCACGATGCCTTTGGAATTTTTCCAATATCTGTAAGGAGCAAGGCGTTTGTAATACTCCTGATAGCTTCTTTCAGGGAAATAATGCGCCAGAGCCTGCGCCAGACGGCGGCGGCCGCTCTCTTTTTTGATGTGGTGGGGGACGCACACCACCTCCACACGGGGGGAGTTGGCGACCAGCATACTGCCGTTCCGGTCAAAAATCTGTCCCCGCTGTCCTGAAACAGTTTCCTTTTTGGTGTAAATGCCCCGTGCAACGGTGATATAGTGCTGCTGCTTCAGGACCTGGATATAGAAAAAGCGCCCCCCCAGAAGAAGTCCGAGGAGGATCAGCAAAAAACCGGCACACCTGAATCTGATACGGATGAGCTCAGGGGAACCGGCATTCTCTACACTTTTGTTTCCTTGCCCCATGGAGCATTATCTCCTGCCGGGAGCGATCATGCTGTTTGAAGCCACTTTCAGAGGCGTAAGGGGAATATTGGCGGCCTGTTCAGGGGTGTAAACGCCGATATTGATGATCTGACCGGGCTGGGCGGGAGCAAGATCCAGCTTGAAGCGGACGATCATACGGCTGATATGCCGCCAGCCGGTCAACTCAGCCACTTTGATTTTCAGATTGCGGTTTTCCGCCCGGACCTGCATGATCTGTTTCTTGATATCGTCGGTGCGTTCAGCGGAACGGACACTCTGCTGGCGCAGGTAAAGATGCCCCACAAAAGCCCCCATGAAAGCCAGGACGATGAGGATGAATTTCACAACGAATCCGCTGTAATTGCGGACATTTGAACTGTTTTTTCTCCGACCTTCACCGACGACATTGACTCCGCTCATTCTGACTGACTGCAAGCCCATAACGATAGCTCCTTGATTTTATTTGATATGTTCAACATTTATGATTTACAATTTCTCAGCGATCCGCAGTTTGGCACAAGCCGCACGGGGATTGTTTTTCAGCTCCTCCGCCCCCGCCGTCACCACTTTGGAACGCAGCGGCAGAGAAAGAAGCGCCTTGTGACCGCAGCAGCACACCGGGAATTTCGGCGGGCAGATGCAGTTGGTGCTTTCTTTGCGGAAAAACTCTTTTACGATCCTGTCTTCGAGAGAATGGAAGGTAATGACAGCGATCCTGCCTCCGGGCGAAAGAAGTTCCAAAGCACCTTGCAATCCCTCTTCCAGCTGCTCAAGTTCTCTGTTGACGGCGATGCGTAACGCCTGAAAAACCAATGTGGGGATGGGCAGTTTGCCGGGGGCGGATTTCCCCAGAGTGTCATCGCAAAGTTTCACCAGATCGGCAGTCGTGCCGAAAAATCCCTCCTGCCGCCGTTCCACAACGGCACGGGCAAGTTTTGCAGCGGAGCGCAGCTCGCCGTATTCACGAAAAATACGGCACAGCTCCTCTTCAGAACTGAAATTCAGCACCCGTCCCGCCGTCACATCGGAACTCTGGTCCATTCTCATATCCAGCGGTCCATCGTGCCGCCATGAAAATCCTCTTTCGGGAAGATCGATCTGGGGTGACGAAACACCGATATCAAGAAGCACCCCGTCAACGCTTTCCCAGCCGATCGAGGCGGCAAGTTCCTTCATCTGAGCATATTCGCCGTGGCACAGATGGATCCTGTCACGGGCAAAATCAAGTTTTTCTGCGGCACTTTCGAGGGCGTTCCGGTCCCGGTCGATGCCGAGAAGCTCCAATTGGGGATACTTTTCAAGCAGCATGGAGCTGTGTCCGCCGCCACCCAATGTTCCGTCGATCATTCTGAGGCGTTCTTTTGCCGGAAAGGTCAGATGTTCAAGAACATTACCGGCAAGAACAGGTATATGATGAAAATTGCTCACAGATCCAGCACTCCTTCCACCAGAGCCGCAAGAGCGCCCTTGTCGTTACCGAGTTTTGCCACACTTCCCAAAGCACCGCTGATACGGGCGTCAATCTCTTCGGGATCCCATTTTTCAGGCGCACAGACCCGGATATGGGTCACAGCACCGATAAGTTTGATATTTTTGCTGATACCGGCATTTTCCAGCTGATTACGGGCAAGAGACAATCTGCCCTGCCGGTCGCAGCGGCAGTTCCGGGCGAGAGAGCCGAGGCGGGCGGCGGCAAGGCGCAGCGCCGGGTCGGCAACAGAAAGTTTCTGCAATTCCGCAAAGAACTCCATAAGGGCGCTTTCGGTCATAAGAAGCAGCGCACAGTCGTTTTCGGGCAGAGCGATCCAGGAGCTTTCGCCGTCACACCGCCACTCCCCCGGCAGACTGATGCGTCCCTGGGGATCGACAGAGTAATCATATTCTCCGACAAAAATCACTTTCTTTTCGCTCCTGTTAAAAACTATTTTATTCCTATTCACTCCTACACAAACCTAAAATATACTTTATTTGCCAAAAAGTCAAGTCAAAAACAAGAAAAAAACAAATTTTTTCATCTTTCCGCCGTGAGCCAATTTCAAATCTATTGAAAAAAACAACTTTCAGGTGTATATTATCTCAAAGTTTTATAACAATATTCCAACAACGGAGAAACAACTCTATGGACCGTATTGCAGAAATCCACAGAACCACCGGTGAAACAGATATCCGGATGCGCCTGAACCTCGACGGCAGCGGCAAAGCCTCTGTCAACACCGGGATCCCTTTTCTCGACCACATGCTCAACCTTTTCGCCCGTCACGGCTTCTTTGATCTTGATATCGAAGCCAAAGGCGATATCGAAGTGGACTATCATCACACCATGGAAGATCTGGGGATCGTCCTCGGGCAGGCACTTCTTCAGGCTGCCGGTGACAAAAAAGGCATCCGCCGTTACGGCAACTTTCTGCTGCCCATGGATGAAACGCTGGTGATGATCGCCCTGGACCTTTCAGGCAGAGCAGGACTCTATTATGATGTCACCCCCCCTGCCCCCATGGTCAAGGATATCGACGCCCGGCTTTTCTATGAATTCTTTCAGGCGCTCTGCACCAATGCGGGACTCAACATGCATGTCCGCATGATCTGCTCCGGCGAGACCCATCACCTCTTTGAAGCCATTTTCAAAGGCTTTGCCAAAGCCCTCGATCAGGCGACCTCTGCCGACCCCAGGATCCAGGGGGTCCTTTCCACCAAAGGTTCTCTCTGACAAACAGGAAAGTCGAATCAGAAAATGAGTTTTTCCCTGCGAAAGCTGGGGAGATATGATTATGCCACTTATCTGACATACATCTCCTACTCCAGCTGTTCTGTCATTGTTCCTGTTGTTCTCATTGAGATCGCCCGCACCTTGAATTTCCCCCTCGAAGCAGGAGGTCAGGGCGCAGGCGGCGCCTTGCAGATCGGGCGCAGTCTTTTTATGGTCCTTGCCATGGTCTTTTGCGGATTTGCCGCAGGCAGATGGGGCAAACGGGCGACCATCGGAACTTCTGTCATCCTCATGGGACTTGGCATTGCCATTGCCGCAGTTGCCCCCTCTTACGGTGTCATCTTTCTGGCACTGGCGGTGGCGGGATTCGGCGAAGGTATCATCGAAGGCCTCTGCACCCCGGTTTTGCAGGATCTTCACGAAAACGACGAACCCAGCCGCTATATCAATTTCGGACACGGCTTCTGGTCCATCGGTATCGTGATGATGACCCTTCTTGTGGGGGCGCTTCTCAATCTCAAGGTGGATTGGCGTTTTATTCTGGGGGGAGTTGCCCTTTTCGCCATGCTGCCGGCACTGATGTTCCTGCTGCCTGACAAACAGGTGGTCTTCAAAAAAGAAAAGGTGGACTTTGCGACGGTGTGGGGTCACTCGGTCAAGATCCTCAGATCCGGCAGATTCTGGCTCTTTTTCCTCCTCATGTTCCTGGGGGGCGGAGCGGAATTCGGTCTGACCTTCTGGGCCTCCAGCTTTGTGCGGATGACCTATCATTCAACGCCCATGCAGGGCGCCATGACCACGTTGATCTTCTCTGTGGGCATGATCATCGGCAGACTCGGAGCGGCGGCGGTGATTCCTCAGAAGTATCTTTTCCACATGCTTCTCATCACCTCGTGTTCAGGTATTGCCGCAGGGGTGCTGCTCCCCTTTGCCCCCACCATCTGGGCAGCTTACGGTTTGTTCCTCTTTCTGGGCGTTGCCTGTTCCGCTCTGTGGCCCAGCACCCAGAGTTACTGCACCGACCGTCTGCCTTTTCTGGACTCCACGGTGGTGTACATCATCCTCTCCTGCGCCGGAACGCCCGGCTGCGGCATCATGACCTGGCTGCTGGGAAAATGCGGCGACAGCTTTTCTCTGCGCTGGAGCATCCTGCTGGCACCCCTCTGTCTGGTGTTCTTTGCCGCGCTGCTTCTCTTTGAGCGTTTCAGATGGCGGGCAAAGCGGGATTGATGGAAGAGAAAGCTACGCCTCAAATCACGACTCCCGCGCCGCAGAAAAATATTTTGCGGCGTTGGAGTCTTTTTTTCACCTATCTTCTTTTCTTCCCCCTGCTGCTTCAGCTTGTTTTCGGCATTTTTTCCTTTTCGGCAGAGGATTTTCTGAACTGGGGCGGAGCATTGCTGCTCCGTCTGCTCCCGGCGGCGGTTTTTATCGCAGCATCATTTCATCTGCCCCGCAAGGCGGCGCCTGTTTTCATGGGAGCGATCTGCATGGTCACAGCGCTTTTCAATCTGCTTGATATTTTTCTGCTGGTCCATTTCGGAGCTGTTTTTGATCACAGCATACTCCATTTGATGCGTATCGCCCCCAAAGAGGAGGTACAGGGATTTTTTCAGCTTTTCTTCATGCGTTTTTCGAGCTGGATCATACTGCTACTTTATCCTGCGGCGGGATTCATCATTTTCAAAGTCCGCAAAAAGCGCACCCTTTGGAGCATATTGCTGCTGATCACAGCGGTCGTCATCTTTTTTTTCAACACAGTCGCCCCGGCAAGAAAAAGAGAAGTCCTCCCCCCGGCTGCGCTGATGCAGGATCTTGTGCGAAGCTGGAAGAGTTCAGAACTGAAAAAAACAATTGCAGCAGCCTCCCGAAGTATCACCGCAGCCGCACAGGATCAGGAATCCCTTATCCTCCTTGTCATCGGCGAAAGCCACTCACGCCGCCGTTCCTCTCTTTACGGTTCCGCCAGAGATACCATGCCCCAACTGAAACAACTTCACGAACAGGGCAAACTGCACCTTTTTGAAGATGCCGTCACGCCCCATGTCATGACGCACCTTGCGCTCCCCGGACTTCTGACCCTTGCGGGGAAAGATATCAAAAATTTTCAGAATTATCCCACAATTCCCGATATATTCCGCAAAGCCAACTTCAAGGTGTGGTACATTTACAATCAGATGCCCGATGATGAAAAGTATCTTCCCTTTCTTGCGGCGGCAAAACGTTCAAATGAATTCATTTCCCTGTCAGCCAAAGAAAAAGTCCACGATTCAGCCATGTTCCCCGTCGTGAAAAAAATTCTCACCGATCCTGCGCCGAAGAAACTTGTCATAGTTCATCTGCGTGGCAATCACTGGATCTATTCGGCAACATTTCCTCAGGAAAAACGCTTTTTCTCCCGTACTCCGGCAAAAGATCACAAGGAAAAGGTCATCAACGAATATGATGACTCTCTGCGCTTTCTGGATGAAAATCTTGCAGCTCTCATCGCTCTTGCAGAAAGTCAGAAGAAAAACAGTTTTCTTCTTTATCTTCCCGACCACGGCGAAGCCCTTTATGAAGAGGAAAATTTCGTGGGCCACACCGATCTTTTCCCGACTGCGGCAACGGCGGAACTGCCCATGTTCATCTGGTTTTCAGAAGAGTTCGGTTCCCCTGAACTCATGGCAAAGGTCAAACAGGTCCGTAAACAACCTTTTCTTTCCTCTGATTTGCCCCATCTTCTCATGGAGATCGCAGGCATAAAAACCCCTGTGTTTCAGCAGGAACGCTCTCTGCTCAACAGCCGTTACCAAAAGGTGAAACGCACCGTTTCCACTGCGGACGTGGACTATGACACCATGAAAAACCGCTCTGTTCCTACTTCAACGCAGCAATGACCAATCCGGCAACGATCGCCGCCACCCCGGCAAGGCGGGGCGCAGGACACCTCTCTTTGAGGATGAATACACCTGCTGCGACACCCAGAGGCAAACTCATCTGCCGGAACGCCTGAACATAGCTCACATTGCTCACAAGAGGCATGGCAAGGACCACCAGAATATAAGCCGACGAGGAACAGATGCCGCAAATATGGGGCGTCCATGAGCGGAAAAGGAGCTTTTTCAGCTCTTCACGCTCTTTTGCGCTGCTGAGGACATAGGTCGAAAGCCCCAGAGTTATCCCCATTTCAAGCAGGGAAATAAAGGCTCCTGTGGCGATAAGATCCGAATTTGAAGCGTGAGCCAGGATCTGAGGGATGAGCATTCCGTCAAAAATGGTGTATCCCGTGGTTCCGCAGGCGGCAAGGAGCATATATCCGAGGACCGGCGTCACATAGTTGCGCCAGCTGAAATCAGAAAACTTTTGCAGAGGCATCATGAGACACCCGGCAAAAACCACGAACATCCCCGCCACCGCCGTTGCGCTGAGGGGTTTGCCTATGCCGCAAAGCGTGGTCACGCCCGCCACCAGAAGCACGGGCAGCGCACGGACCATGGGATAGGCAAGAGAGATGTCCGTACTCCGGTAAGTCTTGAAAAGTCCGATGAAGTAGAGTATCTCGGAAGCGATACTCAACAGCGCCATACCCCAGAACTTCGCCCCCAGCGCCCCCCAATCTATCCCCGCAAAAAAGGCACAGGGCAGATAGATCAGAAAAGAGGTCACTGAGGTCAGCAGATAAAACGCCGCCGAAGGTTGACTCTTTTTGCTGATGAGATTCCACCCCACATGAAGAAAGATGGAAAGCAATATGAGCCAGAACGCCGGAAGTGTCATTTTATTTCCGTTTCAAGATAGCGTAAGTGGTCTTTTCAGGCAGAATGACCTTACCGGGGGCAAAATCGGCATTTCCTGCCAGCAGCTCCCACTGAGTTTCTGTGGCAAACTCAGATTCCTCCGCCTCATGTCCCCTGAAAAGGAGCATGAATTCATCTCTGCCCTGCTGACGGGAAACAAGTCCGCTCAACGTACCGGCACCGGGTTCGGCGCCGACGGGGGAAATGATGCCTGCAAAAATATCTTCGCGGTACTTCTTGTGGAGTCCGACCATCTTTGCCGCAAGGGCCTGATCCTCAGCCGACAGAGATGAGGGCGCAAACCAGAGCAGCGGGTTGCCGAAAAAGGAGATGGCAAACCAGTAATCCCAGGGATAGATCCGGGGATCGGTCTCATTGCGTTTGCGATAGGCTTCCTCATTCACGTCGCCGTAATAGGGCACTTCAAGCTGAAGATACTGGAGCCGCACATATTTGGCAAGGTTCCATGCGTTCCGCAGGGTGCGCAAGGGGTGATATCCCACGCCCCAGCCGTGGCAGGCGTAGCGATTTTCGAGGAAAAGGTTGCCGTACTCAAGGAGCTTGAAGTAGCCTCCCCGCATACCGGCAGTCACATCCAGATTGCAGAAGATCTTCTTATTGCTTTCAAGGCGGATGTTTCTGAGCATGGTCTCAAAGTTCTGTTCCGCTTTGTAGTTGGAAAAGAATGCGCCGTCGATCTTGAAAAGATCAAAACCGTAGCGGCGGTGGAAATCCAGCACCAGTTCCGTAAACTCTCTGTGGTCCTCATAACGTTTGGTCAGACTGGGAGCCATCCACAAGGCAAGTTTGATACCGCATTCACGGGCGAGCTGCACCAGAGAATCGAAACTGCCGTTTTCAACTCTTTCGGGGTTGATGCGCCAGTAATCCCTCAGGACCACATCCTTGTTTCTGAAACACAAGTCACCAAGTCCCCCGCACTGCCACTCATCATCGACCTGATAGCTGTCAGCTCCGCAGTTGGCGGCGCCGCGGACCTCAGCGGCGAGAAATTCAGGGGAAATACGGTCACGGAAGTTGCCGCATCCCCAGGCATTGCAGACCACGCCGTACTGTTCTTTCCCGTAATTGAAACGGGTCCTGCAATAATTTTTGAGGAGTTCATTTTTTTCCACAGGGTCGTGATAGATACCGACGGCGTTGCGGTAAGAGACAAAGAGTGTACCGGGTTCAAGTTCGTCATGGTTCAAGCCCCAGCCGAGACTGAGGAGGTCTCCTGCGGCAGTCAGGCGGAAATCATAGGGTTCGATCTCACGCCGTTCCGTGGAGGGGGGAGCCTCCTGAAGCACCATGACACCTGCGCCTTTTTCATCTTCGCAAAAGAGGAGATTGCCTGTAAATTCTGTCGCATCCTTTCCGATGAGATGTTCTCTCACGGGACGGTCGTGGATATCGGTATGCCCGGCGAATTCCACAGTCATGATGGGCTTGAATCCCTCAGCGGGGTGGAAAGTCTCCACAACAGGCTCCCCTTTGAAAAACTCCCCTCTGAAGTCGGCATACTCACGGCGCAATCCGGGACGGCTGTTGAAAAAGTAATCGGGGATCACCTTCATTTCCAAAGTGTTCCGCACGCCGTACATGGCGATACCGGGGTAGAGATAGAACTCCCTTGTCATGCGGGTGTG
>JAZONY010000104.1:0-39280 GCA_045654705.1 Victivallaceae bacterium | reverse complement strand
ACCAGTATCACCATTGCACCACAACAACACGCCCCACAGGTCGGAAAAGATGGGGTTCGGGGAAGAAAACCGCTGGCGGTTGTCTTTCCCCGACTCCGCAGACCTTAAGTAAATCAAGCTCAACCTCAAGTATGACCAAACCAAAAGGTTTAGTCACACACTCAGCCTCTCAGTACTGGTAAACGCTCTGATTTTGCATGAGTGTCTGGTGCGGCGCTTTTTTGCGGACTTAAACGGACAAAAACAGTTCTTTACGGACTCAGGCGGGGCGCCATGTGTGCAAAAAAAAGGGGGGGCGGCAAAACATCGGGTTTTGCAACACCCCCTTGAGCTTTTTAACGCTGTGTCAGCGGTAGAGGGCTTTGGTGAAGCCTTTGTAGTTTTCCACGTCAAAGGCGGTGGTGGGGGCGGCGCAGGGGAAATCTGCCTGAGAGATCAGGCGGTTTTCGGCGTAGCAACGCTTGATGAGTTCCTCCATGGGGCGGATGATGCGCAGTGTGTTGCGGTCATCGTCAACGGTGATGTCCACCAGAGAGGCGGGCAGATCCACGATGGGGGCGGAGTCAAAGACAGCGTTGCTCACCAGAACTGCTTTGGAAGCAAGTTTCACGGTGCAGATGAAGCCTTCGGGGTCGTTCAGACGGTTGAGAAGTCCGTCCCACACATTCTTGCGGATATCGCCCCCTGCGGCAGAGGCGAAACGCTCGATCTCATTGCCTTCAAGGTCGGTGACGATGGTTTCCTGCTGGGTGTAGTGGATCGTTCCCTTTTCGCACTCAATGTCTGAAATAGGTCCTTCAGTTGCGGGAATGGCGTGAGAAACGTAAAAGAGGATCTCCTTGTCATCTTTGGTCAGAACCTTGATGTCTGCCGTGTCGCAGCTGGTGATGGGGTTGACACGGAACATGCCCGCTTCAACGGATTTCACATCGGCAGTACCTTCAAAGGTGTTGCCAGCATAAAAGAGCAGCAGATTCAGATAGTGGGCGACGGCGTTGGTGAAAGGAGAGTCCAGAATGGGGGCTTCGGAATTGCTGAAAAGAGCGCCTGCCCAGCCGTTGCGGCCGTAATAGGCATTCTTGCGGGGCCAGAGGGCGTAGCATTTCAGGCGTTTCACCTTGCCCAGTTTTCCGGAAAGAAGCATCTCTTTGATGCGGCGGGTCTCAGGCTGGTAAATGGTCTGATATCCCACGGCAACGAATTTGCCCGCTTTCCGTGCGGCAGCTTCCATGGCTTCGGCATCTTCAAGGACGGGAGCCACAGGTTTTTCCACAAAGACGTTGGCGCCTGCCGCCAGTGCCGCTTCGGTCATGGGGCGGTGGAGCGAGATGCCCGTGGGAATGCAGCAGAGATCCAGTTTGCCAGCCCACTTTGCCAGCATGGAGGGGTAGTCGGTGAAGATCTCAACATTGAGTGCCTTGATCTTTTCAAGGTTTTCAGGTGTGACCTGATTCTGGTGGATAACGGCGGCGACAAAGTTGACTCTGCCCGCTTCATGTTCACGGAAGAGGTCGTGGAGATGGGTGGCTCCGAAACCTGAAACGCCGATGATGGCTGCGTTGATCATAATAAAAACTCCTTACATTTAATGTTTTTTGGAAAAAATAGACACATCAAGATCGAGTTTGGCACGCTCGATTTCCTCCATAAAGGTCGGAATACTGCCGGTGGGTTCAAAGACGCCCTCGATCTTATTTTCAGCGTTCCACCCGGTCTGGCGGAATGCGAAGATATCCTGCATGGTGATGATATCACCTTCCATCTTGGTGATCTCGCTGATGTTGATCACCTTGCGGCTGCCGTCACGCTCACGGGAAATCTGCACCACGATGTGGATGGCTGAGGCGATCTGTTCACGGATGGCGCGCAGAGGCAGGTCGAATCCCGCCATAAGCACCAGCGTTTCCAGACGCGCCAGCGCATCACGGGGTGTGTTGGCGTGGATCGTGGTCAGACTGCCGTCGTGACCGGTGTTCATCGCCTGAAGCATGTCAAGAGCTTCCCCGCCGCGGCACTCACCCACTACGATACGGTCGGGGCGCATACGCAAACTGTTGCGCACAAGATCACGGATGGTGATGGCACCGCGCCCTTCGATGTTGGGCGGACGGGACTCAAGGCGCACCAGATGCTCCTGGCGCAGCTGAAGTTCGGCGGCATCTTCAATGGTCACGATACGCTCGCGGTTGGGCAGAAAGTTGCTCAAAACATTGAGCAAAGTGGTTTTACCTGAACCTGTACCTCCTGAAATGAGGATGTTTTTGCGGACCGCAACACAGGTGGCAAGAAAACGGACCATGTCAGGAGAAATCGAACCGAAACGCACCAGATCTTTCGCTTCAAGGGGCGTCTTGGAAAATTTACGGATGGTGATGGAAGGTCCCACCAGAGAAAGGGGCGGAATAATGGCGTTCACACGGGAACCGTCAGGCAGACGGGCATCCACCATGGGGGAGCTTTCGTCGATACGTCTGCCCAGAGGGGCGACGATACGCTCAATGGCTGAAAGCACCTGATTGTCATCGGCAAATGTGGCATCGGTCTTGTAAAGGATACCCTTTTTTTCCACAAAGATCTGATTGGGACCGTTGACCATGATTTCTGAAATATCATCCACGGCGATGAGGGATTCAAGGGGCCCCAGACCGACGGCTTCGTTGACCAGTTCTTTTTCGATGATCTCCACAGAAAGTCCCGGGGGCAGCTCAATGGTCAGCTGGCTCAGGATCTCCTTTGCCGCAGCAACCGCCTGCTGGCGCAGAGCTTCGGGGGAAATGCCTGAAAGAGCCAGTTTTTTGAGATTGAGCCTTGCCAGCATCTCTTTGTGGGCTTCTTTTTTGATTTCCATAGCCATGGCGTGGAATTTCGCAGGGATCCCGGAGATCTCAAGGAGGGGGATCTCCCCTTTGCCCAGTACGCCGAAGTCATCCGTGGTGACACTTGTCTTTTTCTCTTCCCGGCGGGCGAGGACAAGTTCACTTTTGCTGATTTTGATGACATTGACAGAGCCGTTGAGCTGATAGGGCTGGTGGGGGTAAAGCACGGTCCCGTCACTGAGGCGGGTCCCGTTGCTGCTGCCCATATCCATGAGAGCGATGGCGTGATCGCTGATGATCAGCTGGGCGTGGCGGCGGGAAATGTCAGGGCGGGGAAGCCGGATATGGCACTCCTCACCTGAGCCGATAAGATATGTTCCGTTCCCCAGTGCGGCACTGGCTTCGGGGACTCCCGGCAGTCGGACTGTTATATCGATCATTTTCAGCGGATTCCCCGGCGTTCCTCACGGCGTTTGTTGTATTTGGGGATCTCTTTCTCAAGAGACTTGAAGTTGACGCTGCGGGCTTCGATGTCCTTGGAAATACGTTCATCCTCAAAGTTTCTCAGTGAGAGGGTGAGCCGTCCTTTCTGGGCGGCAAAGATGACCATTTCGACCTCATCGGGGTAAAGCTGCAAGGTGACGGTGGAGTAGGAACGCTGGGCGTTCATGGCATCTGAACCGTAATTGCTGCCCCAGCGGTTGCCCACAGCGAGAACTTTTACATTCTGCAAGATGGTGATGGTCACAGTGTCAAGAGAGTTGTCGCCCCGCAGATCGGGGAAACGGAACGTTCCCAGCACATCCACGTTGTCGTTGGGCTGGATCAGGTTGTTGACCGAGGAAACAGGATCAACAGGGATACTCACCGCACGGCACTGATCCTTGATGATAGCGGAAAAACCGTTGCGCAGCGTAACGGGCTTCAAGTCGGAGTACTGGAGCAGCTGTCCGGGGATCATGGTCACTTCAAGGCGTCTGCCGATGACCCGGGAACGCTCTTCCCAGGGGATCTCACGGCTGCGGTTGAAACTGTCGCGTTCACGGCGCACCCGGTGGGGGGCGATATCGGTGAGTTTGATTTCCTGACCTTCCACCATGCTGGTTTTGATCTGGATGAGAACACGTTCTTCAGAGGTTCCGCGGATCTTGGCTTTTTCGTGTTCCAGCTGTTTGTAGGTCAGCATAAAGGCGAGCAGGCCGAAAACGACCGCCAGAAGCAAAAGCATTTTTTGACGCATAATATCTCCTTGTTTGTGACATTGAAAGTGTACTTCTTATACTATACCAACAAAACGCTGAAATTTCCAGTCCGGGAAAGAGTTTTTTTAATAAATATGCACTTTTACTTCTTTACGGCGTTTTTTAAGGATTTCCGCCGGAATCGAAAAAAAATGGATTTTTTTTGAAAAATCATTTGCAATTTGGAAGAAAATGGTGTAAATTGGATTTGTGTGGAATTTTATGGAAAAATAAACGACCATGTTGCCCTTTTGCGGAATCGACAATTGCCTGCTGGATGCCAACGGAAGAGTCCGGCTGACTCAGCGCGTGGTGGAGGACTTTCTTAACGAAGGCGCCTCCGATATCGTCATGCACGGATTGCCGGAGGGGTGCATCGCACTCTATCCGGAAAGTGTCTGGAAACGCATGAGGGCTCCTGCACTGAATACGCCGGAGCTGTTGGCAGGGAGCTTTGCCGCCCGCAGTGCCATGCGGCGCAGCGGAGCGTTGACCGCTTCTGAAAACATCAGCCGTCAGGGGCGTATCACGCTGCCGGCTCTGCTGCAGGAACACGCCGGGTTGAAGCCCGGTGCCAAGGTGGTCGTAGTCGGTGTGGAGATCGGCGTTGAAATCTGGGAGTCCGGAAGATTCAACGACGAAATGGAGTCCGCAAACAAGCACGAAGAACTTAAAAAAGAACGGGAGTTTGACAGGGAGTTGGAAAAAATTTGATCATGGAACGGTTTTTGCGTAATATATTTCTTATTATACTGCTGCTTTCAATGTTGCTGCTTCTGGGGTCAGGGCGCAACGCCAACTTGCCTGTGGAACGCTCGGAAGCAGAGCGTGCCGCTGAACATCTGGGAGCCATGGTTCCCAGAAACGACAAAAATGAATGGTGCGCCGCAGCCGCTCAGAGACCTCTCTGGCTGCTGCATGTGACATCTGCCAATATTCAGGGAAAGTGACTTTTTCCCCTGACGGAATGCCGCCCTCTTTGTTCCTCAGCTTCCGGAACTGAGAGGGGGGCATTTTTCTTTTTTTTGCAGAAAGCCGAACGGCGGCTTCGGATGTCGGGAACATCACATTGCAGAAAAAAAGGAAAATTTTAGTTTTTTCTAATTGAAAAATAGAAAAATGCGGTGTATATTATGGAAAATTACTATAATAAGGGTCAGCCTTTCTCTTTGATTTTATGTTAGGCTGGTCTAACAAATCCTTGTGGGAGGCTTAAATGACGGAAAAGAAGAGTTGCTGTTCTTCATGCAGCTGCGGTGAAAAGAGCAATAAAAAAGAGATGACCCTTGCCGAATTGCCGGTGGGAACCACGGCGACGATCGTTAAAGTCATGCCTAAAATCAGAGGATGCAAAAAATTTGCCGACGTGGGACTCGTGGTCGGCTCCGAACTGCTTATGGAAGCCCATGCGCCCCTGGGCGGTCTGATCCGGGTCAAGGTCATGGAAACCAGTATGGCACTCCATAAAAACGATGCCGCCAACTTTGTCATCGAACAGGAGGAGAAGGATGAAGAATAAGTTCCGTATCGCTCTTGCCGGTAATCCCAATTGCGGTAAAACCTGTATTTTCAATGCCCTGACCGGAACACGGCAGCATGTGGGGAACTATCCCGGCGTCACCGTCGAAAGCAAAAGCGGTAAATTCGCCCTCGGTGAACTGGAAATCGAATTGATCGACCTCCCCGGTGTCTACTCCCTTTCCTCAAGTTCTCCCGAAGAAGAGGTGGCGTTCCGGGAACTGACCGCCCCCGGTATCGATCTGATCATCAATGTTGTTGACTCCACCATTCCCCAGAGAAGTCTCTATCTCACCACCCAGCTTGCGGAACTCCATATCCCCATGCTCCTTGCTTTCAACATGAGCGATGATGCCCGCAAAAAAGGGATGAAATACAATATCCCCAAACTGGAAAAATATTTCGGTTCCCCCATTGTCCAGACCGTGGCGAGCCAGACGGGGGGCGTGCAGGTGCTGCTTGACCGCCTTGAGGAAACGCTCCGTGAGCTTGAGGATCACGGTGTCCCCATGCTGACCTACGGCGCCGACATCGACGATGCCATCAACGCTGTCGCCGCAAAGATCGAAGCACTCAATGTTGAGCGTCTGGCACACGTTCCCGCCCGTTTCTTTGCCATCAAACTTCTTGAACATGACACGGCGGCAATGAGTATCCCTGAATTCAAAAGCGTCTTTGAAGAGGTGGAACTCCAGATCAAACATCTGTGGGATAAACACGCGATCAATGCCGATACCTTTATGGCGGACCGCCGTTATGCCATGCTTGCCGGTGCCTGCCGTGACACGATTTCCATGACTCAGGAGCGGCGGCGCGAGATATCGGATAAAATCGACATGTTTCTGACCAACCGTTATCTGGGACTGCCCATTTTTCTGTTGATCATGTATGTTACATTCTGGTTCACCTTTACCTGTGCCGAGCCTCTCATGGGTTACATCGAGGAGTTTTTCGGATTCCTCAGCGGCTTCATCGGGAAGATCTGGAACGAAGAACAGCTCCCCTTTGTGCGTTCCATGGTGATCGACGGTATCATCGGCGGCGTGGGCGGCGTGATCGTTTTTCTGCCCAACATCCTCTTTCTTTTCTTCGCCATTGCCATTCTTGAAGACTCCGGCTACATGTCCCGTGCCGCCTTTATTATGGACGGCATCATGCGGACTTTCGGACTTCAGGGGCGTTCCTTTGTGCCTCTGGTGCTGGGGTTCGGGTGTACGGTTCCTGCCATCATGGCGACACGGACCATCGAATCCGACCGTGACCGTGCCGTGACCATTATGGTCCTGCCTCTTATGAGCTGCAGCGCCCGGCTGCCCATTTATGCTCTGCTGATCCCTGCCTTCTTCCCCAGATATCAGGCGATGGTCATGTTTCTCATCTACGTCATCGGTATCATCATGGCGCTTATTGCTGCGCTGGTGATGAAGTCCACCTTGTTCAAGGGCGACGGCGAAGTCTATCTCATGGAGCTGCCTCCCTACCGTATGCCCACATTGAAAAGTCTTTCGCTCCACATGTGGGACAGAAGCAAAATGTATCTCCACAAAGCCGGAACCATCATTCTTGCGGCGAGCATCATTCTTTACATCTGTAACACTTTCCCTGAAAAGAAAGCTGCCGATTTCTCAAAGAACTATGATGCAGAGATCGCAGCCATCCAGAGTGCAGGCAAACTGGGTCCTGTGAAACTTCTTGTGGCAGAGCATCTCCCCGGACTTTCAGCCGAACAGGTCGCCGAAGTGAAGAAATCCGCGTTCCTGACTCCGGAACACCTTGAAGCTGTGGATATGGAAAAACTCAATCCCGTCCAGAAAAAACTTGTGAAAGAGGTCTCTGCCGCCCATGAGGCTGTGGCTGAACTTGAAAATGCCAAAAAAGCTGAACTTATGGCGTGGACCATTTCTGGCAGAGTCGGTCATGCCCTCGTGCCTTTCATGAAGCCTATCGGATTCGATTGGCATGTGACCACGGCGACCATCGGCGCACTGGCGGCAAAAGAGGTGTTTGTTTCCCAGCTGGGGATCCTCTTTGCCCAGGGGGAGGCGGATGAGAATTCAGAAGGTCTGCGGGCGATCCTGATCAAAAATTACACGCCTCTTCAGGCATTCTGCATGATGCTTTTCTGTCTGCTTTCCATTCCCTGTCTTGCGACCCTTGCCATTATCAAGCGTGAGCTTAATTCGTGGAAAATGGCCATCGCCGAGGGATGTGCCATGTTTGCTCTGGCATATATCGTTTCATTCATCGTCTATCAGGCGGGGATGCTCCTCAACATCGGAACAAAGATGCTGAGCTGACAAGACATTTTCCCCTTGCTCCCCCTTGCCGGGCTTCCGGTGAGGGGGATTTTTTTGTAACTCTGTGAAAAAAAGGGTTTTGAAGAATTCTCTATATTGAAAAATTGCGTTCTTATGCTATATTATGAATTCGCAAAAGTTTTTTTAAGGAGTCCTGTTGATGTTGAAGTTCAGTAAAAAGTTTACATTGATCGAACTTTTGGTCGTGATCGCCATTATCGCCATTCTTGCCGCCATGCTTCTGCCCGCTTTGCAGCAGGCAAGAGACCGTGCCGCAGAAACCAAGTGTTTGAGCAATATGAAAACCTTTGCCAGTGCCGTGGCATCCTATGTCGCTGACAACGGCGGCTGGTATGCCCCCTATTGGAACGGCGGCGAAAAAGGTGCGAGCAGCAACAGTTCAGCCAGTTGGTTTGTTTCCAAGGCTTTGAGAGGACACAATGAATCCGGCAAAGGCATGTATGCCGCCTATTTGAATCTTGACCGTACCGGAGTGATCCTGGGCTTGCGCCGCTCCGGAACCAAAACCTTGCGCTGTCCCTACGCCTGTCCCAAGCTTGCCGGAAACGTTCCTGCCAGCAGAGACTGGATCATGGGGATCACTATGTACGGTGTCAACTCTCTTTACAACGGCAAGGTCAAAGAGACCAAGATCGTGCGTCCCCATAAATATGCGCCTTACGGTGAAGCATATACCTATTCAGCCACCTCCCGTGCCACATACGATGTGGAAAACTTTTATGGACAAATTCGCATGGATGCCGTCGGATACCGTCACGGAGGCGGAGCCAATCCCCGTGCCATCGTCAACTTTGCGGATGCCAGTTCAAAGATCCTGAGCAAATCCCGAATCCCCGGCATCTGGAATTTCGGTTCCAAGACCTATTATTGCAGTTTTTACCGTCCCTGGCCCAACGCCAGCAATAAAAAATATTTTGACATGTATTTCTGATAAGAAAGGCAGAACTTGAAAATGAAAAGAGGATTTCTGACATTTTTCCGTTTTACGCTGATCGAACTTCTGGTCGTGATCGCGATCATCGCGATCCTCGCCGCCATGCTTCTGCCCGCTTTGCAGCAGGCTAAGGAACGTGCCAAAGTGACCCAATGTGCCAATAGTTTTCACACTATCGGCAAGGGGGGATTGATGTACAATGATGACAACAAGGGGTTTTATCCTATGTTGTATAATGCGAACTCCTCAGGCAAATCCAGCCGTTCTGCGCTGAATGGAAGAGCCGATAAAGGAAAAATCGCTCCCTACCTCGGAGTCAATGAGGAATTGCCCCTCGGCGGATGGAATCTTTACAGAGGTAAACTCACAACCAGTAAGTTTGCTTGTCCCTCTGTCAACGGTCTTGACAGATACAGATGTGACAGCAGTACTTCAACAGACCGTTACGGAGTCAGTGAAAGTATGCGGGTCAGCTATGTGCCCGGGAGCACAGGTGTGGTTCACAGTTCCCGGGTCAAACGGGCATCACGCTCCTGTTTCTTCGGGGAAGGGGCGCAGCCCCGTCTCTTCTATTCCGATGGAGCCAGTTCGGCGGGAACCTATCCCATCGCCAACCATAAGGGAGGCGTTCAGCCAAGTGATATTTATGCTGCTCCCACCTTCAGGGGGGCATTCAACAGCGTATTCCTCGACGGACATGTTGAACTGGTTGATATATCACGATTGCCTTTTTCCGATTTGTTAAGGACTGAAATCCTTTACTACAACTATTTCTGGTTCCCCATGCAGGGAAATAAAGATTGGTAAAAATTCAGGATTCCGGAAGATTTTTTCCGGAATCTTTTTATTAACGGGAACTTATTCTTAAAAGAAGGGATAATTTATGAAAAAGTTTTTTGTGATGAGTGCCGCAGCCATGGCACTGGGGGCTTTTGCCCTTGATCCCGGCGGCGTGACGGTGGATCTCGGAGTCCTCAAAGGAGGAGCTGATGTGGAAAAAAATTCCGAAAGTCTCATCAAATGCGGTGACTTTGAGGGAAAAGATGCGTTCAATACCAAAACAGCACCCTGGCGCGGCGGCTGTTATGTCTGGAGTTCCAGAACCAAAGACAAGGAGCGCCAGAAGCGGATCTTTGCCGCACAGCAGCGCTTTATCGATCCCAAAGGGGGCGTCAACGGCTCCGCATGTGCCGTGATCTATACCCCCGACAAACTTGCTGCCGAGCAGAACAGTGAGGGGAAACCCTGGATGAGCAGCAGCTTTTCCCAGCGTATCCCCCTGGCGGAATCCAAAGTTCCCGTCAAGTACACGCTTCTTTTCAAGATAAAAGGCGTAACAGCCAAGTCTGCCGGTATCAACAGTTTGCGTGTTTTTGTCCACTTCTACGACCAGCTGCCCGGTGTCTACAAAAATCTGAAACGGACACGGCAGGAAATCAATCATGCGGTCTCTCTGCCCCGTGATTATGATATCCGTTCATTGACTTTCATGGCACCGCCCGGAACCCGCCGTCTGGATATTTACTTCACGCTCTACGGTCAGGGCAGAGTTGCCATCGACGATGTGCAGCTGGTCAAGGTCAAGATGAGCGAGGGCGCCAATATTTATGTGACCCCATGGAGTTTTCTCGACAATACTTTCTGCATCGGCGAAAAACAGCCCGGAACAGTTGTCTTTGAGATGCAGAATGAACGCTCGGTCAAATACAGAAAACTGCGGATGAATCTGAAAGTCCCTGCCGGATTCAAACTGCTTTCCGGCAATGTGCGGAACGATCTCATCTCTCAGAAGAAAAATCCAGACGGCAGTGTCAGTGCCGTGTTTGATATCCAGAGTTTCGTGCCGGGCATGAAAAAAGACGGTTACGGCATGTGGTCCGCCCCCTCGGTGACACTTATTCCCGAAGTGGGCAAATCCGACAAACTCTATCCCCTTGAATATCAGCTCGAAGAGGGCGCATGGAAAGGGGAAGTGAAAAAGCTGAATTTGAAAGTCATTGATGCCCTTCAGAGCAAAAGACCTTCCAAGTATGTCTCCGGAGTGCAGCTTGTCCATGAATTCAATCTGCCCGCCGACAAAATCACCGTCATCCGTGACTTTTTGAACAGAAGCGGACTCAACGCCATCCACGGCGGCGGCGATCTCCTGAAAAAAAGCGTCAAGGAAGTGGGCATGGCACGTTATGCCCAGCCCCATCTGCTCTGCAACGGATACCGTATCGGCGGAGCCAAAAACCGTACCGAAGAATCCTATTTCCGTCAGGTCGACGGCAAACCTTTCCAGCGCGGCATGGTGAAAACCTGTCCTGTCGAAGTTTACAAGCGGGGCAAATTCTACCGTTCCGAAGTGATCGGTATGCTGAGAAGTATTATCGTCACAAAGGACCTTGCCGACCAGATCATGCCCAACTGGGAGCCTTATTATCTGGACTTCAAAGGGTGCTTCTGCGACCGCTGCCGTGAAGAGTTCGTCAACTATATGAAGGGCAAAGCCAAAGCCGAAGATATCCGCGCCAGATGGCCCCGCCAGATCATCGACAGCTACCGCGACAGCTGGATCAAGTTCCGCTCCTGGCAGCACGGCAGACTTATCGTCACCCTCGAAAAAGATATCTGCGCTCTGGGTAAGGAGGCGGGCAAGGATTCCCACTTCATGCCCGAGATCGCATGGAGCCAGCTGGTTGAATCCGACAAAAAAGGTTTCGGACAGTATTCCCCGCTGGATTACATGGGGGAACTCCCCTGGCTGGAACCCTGGGGACCCTATATTTTCAGCAGCTTTACTGAAAAATACACCTACTACCCCGGAATCCACCTCATCACCTACACCGCTGCCCATGACAACAAGGCCTTTGTCAGACGTTATGTGAAAGATCCTGCCAAACGCCCCAAACTCATCGCTCTGCCCCACGGGTTCCAGTGCGGTACATGGGTGACTGAGCCTGAGGCTTTTGCCTTTGAAACTTTGTGCTTCTTCCTCCAGGGCTGGGAAGGTTCTTTCGGATACTATTTCCCCAGAGGTTACGACCACCGCTACTGGAACGCTCTTGCCCGTGCCAACAAAATCATTGCCGACTTTGAAAACATCGTGATGAACGGCAAAGAGGAAAAGAATGTTTCCGTCAAAAATCTGACACCGCTTCCCCGTCCTTTCTTCCCTGCCTATTGGAGCGAAGGGGGCAACTTCAAGAAACGGCTGCCGGGACTTGCGGATGCCGCCATTCTTCAGGTCAGGAGTTTCCGCAACGGCAAAGCCGGAGCCATCGCCGTGGGCAACTTCTGGCAGAAAGGGGAAACTTTCGTGCAGCTTGCGGTCAGGGGACTTGACAAAAACGAAAAATATACGGTCAACTCTTCTGAAAATTACTCTCTGGGGGTTTTCTCAGGCGCACAGCTTGAGAAAGGGATCACCGTTCATGTCGGCGCTTTGCGCTGGAATTTCCTTGCGCTGCTCCCCGGCAATCAGGTCAAAGGCAAGGTCGTGACTCAGAAAGAACTTGAAACCTTGATGAAAAAGCGTCTGCCTGAGATCCGTAAAGCCATGAGCTGGGAAGAGAGCTATTTCAAGAAAATGAGCGATGAGGCATCTGCCGACAATCCTGTGAACGACTTCAAGGCGGTCTACGAGATCAACAACGCAGGTGTCAACCTCAAAGCGGTCAAGGTCGCCGACAAGGATTATCTGCAAGTGACCGGCAAGGATTATGTTGCCCTCGTCGAACCCGGTGCCGACGGCAGGATCGCTTCTTTCAAGATCAAAGGCAAAGAGACCGTTCACCAGCTGGGATTCGGCTCCGACGGCTTCTGGTCCCCCAAAAAAGTGACTTTCAACGTGGCCAAGGGATTCAAAATCACGGAAATGGAAAAGCATGAAAAGGGTATCCGTATTGAAATGAGCCGTACGCTGGGCGTCCGTGAAAAGTCCGCGCTGGGGGGGCTCCGGATCGTGAAGAATCTTTATTTCGGTCCTCAGGGCGTGAGTGTGCAGAGTGAATTGACCAACACCGCAACGGAGCCTGTGCGTTTTGCTTTCAGGTTCCACAACATCCCCTCTCACCTTGCCAGCGCCAAGGGCAGGGGCCTTTTCGGGAACGCCTCTTTCGTCAGGGAACAATCTCTCAAGATCGTCCGTTTCGGCAAAGCTGACGATGAGATCGACAAACTTTTCAAGGTGGATCAGTTTATCTCTGCTCCTGTGAAGGAGTTCAAGCTCCAAGCCCCCGGACTGACGGATATGAAGGTCTCTCTGGGAGGGGCTGCGCCTTACGGTGTCATCTTCTGGGACGGCGGAACTTTTTCCACCATGGAACCCGTTTTCAACACCATTGAACTTGCCCCCGGAGCAAGTCAATCATTCAGCATCAATTTCTCTTTCTGAGAAAAACTTAAATACAAAAACGGCTGCCTTCCGCAAATGGGAGGCAGCCTTTTTTTGAGAAGATGGAACGTGCTGTCACTTATTGAGAACTTCGCTCCAGGGCTTTTTGATGCTCTTTTCAAGAGAGGTGAAGCAGTTGAATGTGAGGATGTGCCACAATGCGGCAACGCCGTCGCGCCAGCCGATCTTTTTGCCTTCGTTGTAGGAACGGGGGGCATAGGAGATGGGAACCTCCCAGATTCGCAGACATTTGGCTTTGGCAAGTTTGGCTGTCATTTCAACTTCGATGCCGAAACGCTCTGAACTCAGAATGAGATTCTGGATCACCTCTTTCTTGAAAGCCTTGTAGCAGGTTTCCATATCTGAAAGATGGATATCTGAGAAGAAGTTGGACCAGAAGGTCAGAAACTTGTTGCCCATTTCATGACGGAAAAAACGCACCTGTCCGGGCGTTCCCATGAAACGGGAGCCGTAAACCACATCCGCCTTGCCCGCAAGAAGAGGGGCGAGGACGATGGGGTAATCGTCGGGGGTGTATTCAAAGTCCGCATCCTGAACCATGACATAGGGCATGGTCGCTTCGGAAAATCCCCGGATCAATGCGGCACCTTTACCTTTGTTGACCTCCTGATTCAGAAGTTTGACTTTGGGGTCGTCGGCAAAAATTTGCAGCTTTTCCCAGGAGTTGTCTCTGGAAGCATCGTTGACGATGATGAGTTCACCCACCTCTGGACGGGCAAGCACATTTTTGACAATGGTCACAATGGTCGCTTCTTCATTGTAGACGGGCATGACAACGGTCAGAACATTGTTGGATTCCATGAGTTATTTCTTCCCCAATTCAGCTGATCTGGCACTTGCGGCACGAACCGCCTGAAGCACGGTTCCCGAAAAGGCTTTTTCAGCAAGTTTTTCCAATCCTCTGGCGGTGGTTCCGCCGGGACTTGTCACCTCATCTTTGAGGACGGCAGGATGACGGCCAGACTCCAGCACCATGGCGGCAGCTCCCATGACGGTCTGGGCGGCAAGGAGCAGCGCTTTGTCACGGGGAAGTCCCTCGGCAACGCCTCCGTCGGCAAGGGCCTGGATGAATTCAAAAACATAAGCAGGACCGCTGCCGGAAAGACCGGTGACAGCATCCAGAAGTTTTTCCGGAACTTCAAGTCCGATACCGGCGGCGTTGAAGATCCGGGAAACAAGCTCCATATCTTCTGCTGCAGCTCCTGCGCCTTTGGCAAAGGCCGCAGCGCCCCTGCCCACGAGGACAGGGGTGTTGGGCATGACACGGATGATACGGTCAGTTCCCGTCAGGGCGCTGAGAGTTTCAAGAGTGACTCCGGCGACGATGGAAATAACAAGTTTGCCGGCAAATTTCCCTTTGAGGGGAGCAATGGCGGAGTCCAGATATTGGGGCTTGACAGCAATCAGCACGCTTTCGGCAGAGCTGATGAGTGCTGCGGCATCAGCGGAGCAGCTCACACCTGAAGCGGCGGTAAAGGCTTCACATGCTTGCGAGCTGATATCAACGGCGGCAAGGGATTCAGGGGCAAAAAGCCCTGCCTTGACGATGCCGCCTGCAATGGCAGAAGCCATCTTTCCGGCTCCGATAAAGAGGATCTTACTCATAATATGTTCCTGTATTAAAGATTTTTCAGCGTTTCATCATTCCGGCGACACAGTAAATGAGAACTGCCGCACCCAGAATATTGAGATACCATGCAAACCACGCAAGTTTGCCTCTTTTAACGATGTTCATCAACAGTGCAAGGGCGCCGAAACTCACCAGCGCAGAAAAGACCACGCCCCAGATCAGAAGCGGTATGGAAAAGGTCTCTGTTGCTGTGGCTGTCCCTTTGATGATGGAGCAAAGCTCAAGGAGCGAAGCACCGCCGATGGCGGGAAGCGCCAGCAGAAAGGAAAAGGTTGCCGCAGATTCTCTTTCGATACCGGCGATGACGCCGCAGGAAATGGTGGAACCTGAACGGGAAATGCCGGGAACGATGGCAATGGCTTGGACGACGCCCACTGTCAACGCCTGATACCAGTTCATTTCAGAGAGTTTTTTCGGAGCTTCACCGGGGGCAAGCTGAATCAGTTTTTCTTTTGTCGAAAGTCTCAGGAGTGCCGCCGTAATGAGGAATCCGAAGCCCACCACCGGCAGGGAGTCAGAAAGGAGTTCATCGTACTTTGTGAGTTTCAGCGTGACACCAACAACACCTGCCGGGATCGATCCCAGAATAATAAGTCCGATGACGTGGAAATTTTCTTTTTTCAGCAGACTCCAGATGGTCTTGAAGTAAAAGGTGACGATCGCCGCAAGGGAACCTGCGTGAAGCATGATGGATAAGGTCATGCTGTCGCTGTTCCTGAACTTGAAAAGCGTGGTGAGAAGCTCAAGATGACCGCTTGAACTTACGGGAAGAAATTCGGTGAGTCCCTGCAGGAGGGCGAGAAGAGAGACTTTAATAAAGTGTTCCATAGATCAAATTTTCCAAAAAAGGTTAAATAAAAATTCTTTTTTTCAGATCCCCAGCTTGATTTCTATTTTCGGTCTGCGCTCAGGGGCGGGCGTTTGCGGCACCACAGGCGTTCCGGAGCGCATCTGCCGGGAGTTGGCGGGCTTGGGCGCAGGGATCTCCGGCTCAGCCGTGGGGGCATTTTTTGCCACAGAAAGGGAGTTGTCCACGCCGCTTTTGATGGAATTCCAAACCTCTTCCACCTTGTTCAGGGATTTTTCCTTGATGGCGGGGTTGAAATAAAATACGCAGGCAGCTCCCAGAAAAAGAGCCAGTATGAAACCGAAAATGATTCCGGTAAAAAAGCATCCCGTGCTGGTGATTCCGAACATATTTCTTACTTCTTCCGTGCTGAGTCGTTCATGTTGGAGAGTGCGACAAAACGCATTTCGAGGACAGGGAGACTCCAAGCGTTGCCCATTCTGGGGGCAGGACTTTCTGAGCCGAAATATTTCCATGAACGGCGCATTTTCTGCCACAGGGCAAAACCGCCTCTGGCGCCTCTGCCCAGATGAAGTGTATCGGTGCTGTCAGGGTCGTATTCGCCGAGAATCAGTTCAACGCTTCCCTTGAAACCGAAATGGATATCTTCCGCATCACAAATCAGAACCGCTTTGGCTTGATTGAAATGAGCGGGCGAAATGGTGAAAACAGCACTGTTGAAAGGCAGTTTGCCCAGAAATTTTTCGATGGTCAGCGTTTTTGCCGCCCGTGACAGAACGTCGATGGTGAACACTGGGAGTTTCTTTTCGCTGCGTTCCACCTCATCGGTAAACTCTTCTGCCACACGGGGAAGCACCTCGTTGGTGCTGATGAGACCGGGAGGCGAGTCAAGGGCGGGACCGTAATAGGCTTTCAGGCGTTCGGCTTCTTCGGGAGTGGGGGTGGCATCCGCCTTGTTTTCAAGGATGCGCAAACGCTCTATGGATAAACCTGTGGCTTCGGCGACTTCCACAAGAGTTTTTTCCTGAGCGCAGCGGACGGCAAAGAGATTTTCGATTTTGGTGCTTGATTTGGACTTCTTTTTGCGTGTTGCATTCCACAGTTGGCGCAAACTGTTGATTTCGTCGGATGTTGCCTCAAGATACTCCATCATAATGTCAAATTGGGTTGCCGAAGGTCGCAGTTGATTTTTCAGGAGGTAACAAACCGCTGCCGAAGATATCCCCAGACGCTCAGAAAGACCCCGCTGGGTCAATTTGCGCTCTTTGAGCAGCCTGGTGACTTCGATCCCGAACTGTTCTTTGGCAATTTCCATAAAATAAACGTGCTCCTTTATAATGCTTACTTGACAATATAGCACAATATTAACTTAAATCAAATTAATTTTCAAAATTAATTCCTGAAAAAGTCAAAACTTTGCGAAAATCTTCAGGAATTTCCGCTTTGAAGGAACATTTTCTTCCGTCTGCCGGATGAGGGATCTCAATTTTCCATGCGTGAAGCAGCTGCCGTTCGGCAAAATCGACTTTACTGCGGGTGCCGCCGTAAATCTGGTCGCCGAGGACGGGAAATCCGAGATGACTCATGTGGACCCTGATCTGATGGGTACGCCCTGTGGCGATCCTGACCGCCAGAAGGGAAAATTCCACAGCACCTATGGCTCCTGACCCCAGAACTTTGTAACTTGTGATGGCTGTTTTTCCGTTGCGTTCCACCACCGCCATTTTCTGGCGGTTGACCGGGTGCCGCCCGATGAGGGTCACGATTTCACCTGTGGGGCGGCGGGGAACGCCCCGGACAAGGGTCAGATAGGTCTTTGACACTTCACGGTTGGCAAAGGCATTCCCCAGATGAAACTGGGATTCCGGGGTTTTGGCGATGACCAGACATCCGGAGGTGTCTTTGTCAAGGCGGTGTACGATACCCGGACGGTTGTTGATGGCAAGTCCTTCGGCAAGTGAAGGATAGCGGCCCAAAAGTGCGTTGAGGACCGTTCCCTCATGGTTGCCCGCTGCGGGGTGGACCACCACTCCGGCAGGTTTGTTGATGACCAGCATCACTTCATCTTCGTAAAGAATGGGGAAATCAAACTCCTCTGCGGCAGGGATCTCAGAAATGGTGGTTTCAGGCATGTTGACAAGGATCTTCATCCCCTGCCTGACCGGAAATCGCGGCACAGTAACACATTGACCGTCGCAGAAAACGCAGTTTTCTTTGATGATCTTTTGCAGAAAGGTGCGTGAAGAATCAGGAAGCATCCGGGAAAGCGCCCGGTCGAGGCGGACTCCGGACTCTTCAGAGGCGACTGTGAATTCAAGATCAGGCACCGGCAGGACTCCCCTTTTTACGCAGGAAAACGGTCAGCATGATACTGCCTGAGGTAATGAGGATGATGCCGATCAGCTGGGCGGGTGTGAAAAAGTTCCAGATGAGTTTGTGGTCGCCACGGGCAAATTCATTGATGAAACGCAGCACGCCGTAGATGATGAAGTAACAGGAAACTGCCACACCCCGGGGGGCTTTGCGGACAAGATAGAAGTAAAGAACGGCACAAAGCAGATTTTCGCCCGCTTCGTAAAGCTGTACCGGGTGCAGTGCCGCCTCACCATAACGGCGGGCGGGATCACTCCCCGCAGGGTAGGGGATCCCGATGCCGAGATCGGTCGGTTTGCCGAAACAGCAGCCGTTGAGAAAACACCCCACTCTGCCGAAGGCATGGGCGACTGCCAGCGCAGGCGTCAGACCGTCCCAGAGCCTCACCAGATCGAGTTTGGCGATACGGCTGTAAACGATAAGTGAAAACACCGCAAGGATGAGACCTCCGTAAAAGACAAGACCTCCCTGATCGATGCGGAAGATCCCCCAGAGATTATCACGGTAAAGATCGAAAAACTGGACCACATAAAAGATTCTTGCCCCGAGGACGCCTGCGATCAATGCGACCATGATGGCGTTGGAACATTGATCCTTGGTCATCTTGATATAGTCACGGTTGCTGTTGAGGATAAAGGTTGCCGCCAGCAGTCCCAGCGCCGCCATGACGCCGTACCAGCGGATCGAGAGAGGTCCGAGTTGAAGTGCAATGGGGTACATCAGAGTTGTTCTCCTCTTTTCGTTTCAATACGCCGGGCGATATATTCGATGGCAAGAACCAGCAGAAATCCGCCGATTGCCAGACAAACAGGGAAAAGCAATGACCAGTTGAGTTCAGGCATGATATTGGCATTGTTGATATTGGCGGCTTCTTTCCACGGCCACACCTTGCGCAGAGAACCCAGCATGAAGCCGATGAGGACCGCCACGGTCACATCGTTGTATTTTTTGAGCAGCCATGAGAGGATACGGCAGAAGAATGCGATGCCGAAAACCAGTCCCAGACAGAAAATCCCCAGATCACAGAGGTTGTCGATGATGTTTACACGGGACTTCAATCCATTGACTGCCCCGAGGATATACTTGTATTTCCCCATGAGCAGCAGCATGAAACTGCCTGAAATGCCGGGCAGGATCATGGCGCAGATGGCGACTGATCCGCAGATAAAGAGATACCATTTTCCGTCGGGGGGGGAACTCAATGCGGGGAGTCCCACCAGCAGATAGCCGATGACTGCACCTGCTGCCAGGGCGGCGTAACGGTCAAAGCTCCATTTGCTGACCTGCCGCAGAACTGTTGCCACAGAGCCGAGTATCAAACCGAAAAAAAAGGAAAGTATCAGGGCAAGGCGGTTTTCAAGGAGCCATTCGATTTGAGAAGAAAAAACAGCGATGGCACTTACGATGCCCGCACCCAGAGTCAGGAGAAAGGGCCAGGGCAGGGTGCGGAACATGGTCTTGATCTGGAATCGACATGCCAGTTTGACCGTTCCTGGACTGAGAATGGTTTTGATGGAGTCAAGAAGTTCGTTGTAGATCCCGAGGATGAAAGCCATAGTGCCGCCGGAAACACCGGGGACCACATCTGCCGCACCCATAATGGAGCCGCAGAAAAAAATCCGCAGATAATCTTTGAATGAACGTTTGACCGGAGTCGTCTCTGATTGGGATTCCATAAAATTCCTCTGGCAAAAGCCGGTTGAAAGGGCATTGAAAAGGGGAAAAGGAAAATTTCAGCGCTGGGAACGGATGTACTCCCGTCCCTGAGCGACCAGAGCCAGCAGTTCCGTGTTGCGCGTTTCCTCATCCATGGCGAGAAAAATACCCATGATTCTGTTTTCATCACTGCTCAGACTGGAGTAGGAGGCAGGGGCGGCATCGAGCTTCTTTGTCCAGGCGTGCAGGATCTCCTGCTGAACCGATGAGGGGAAGATGTTGAAAACATCGAGCAAAACCTTCTGGTCGCTGAACATTTCCACCAGCTCCGCATGGCGGCGGTAGGCGGGACCGATACGGCGGAGACGGGAACCGTCACTTTCACCCAGCAATTCACGGATGGAGGGATAGATTTTTTCCCAGGCATCGTTTCTCATCTGCCGGGTCTGTTTGCTGATAAAGCGGCTGAGGAGTTCGATCTTTATGCCTGTTGCCTTGGAAAACTCACTCAAAGCGAAAACCCTGGTACAGTTTTCCACATCATTTACCATCTCTTCGTTGTTTTTCTTTTCGTCATTCATCTGTGTTCAACGCTCCAATATCTTGTCAAGTTCTGAGGCGAACTGTATTAAACGGATAAACTCCTCTTCTTCGTAGGAGTGGACTGTATGCAGGAAACTTACGGCACGGCGCACGTTGCGCCGTCCTGAAAGCCGGAGTTCCTCAACACTGCCGTCGGCGTAAAAGACGGCAATGTGGTCTTTGTGCAGAAAAGGCAGCTCCATAAGGATGGGACTTTTGGGGGAATTGGTGCCGGGTTTGCCGAAATAAAGATAGTGGCAGTTGGCATAATTCAACTCCCCGTTGGCAGCGGGAGGGAGCTTGGTTTCAGGACAGCGGAGAAGTGCAGCAGATATGCCGCCTGATGCCGCAAAGCTCCGCAGACCGGCGATGCCGGGGGCGTGCCAGGTGTTGGACTTTTTCACCGCCTTGAGGAGTGCTTTGCCGGCGTTGGCGATCCCCGCAGTACAACGGGAACTTTGAGGCGGTGTTTCAACTTTTTGAGAAACCGGTTTGACACCACGCCGGGGCCCCGGAGCGGGGGAGGGAGGCGGAGGGGGCAGGGAGGATTTTTTCTGCGGCGGAGGCGCAGAGAGGATGCCCAGAATGAAGTGAAGCGGAGCAGCCGCTGTTGACAATATAGCATAGGCATTGAGGTCGCAGGGCGAAATATCTTCAACAAGAACTCCGTCAGGCAGAGCGCGCAAGACAGCAAGAGCTTCTTTGGTAGAATTTGTGTCCACCGAGCCTGAAAGATTCAAATCTGTAATGTCGCGGGAGTAAAATACGCCGATCCCCTCAAGGCGGTTGTAACGGGAAAGGGGCTTGACAAAAGAGGGCAAGGCAGGGAAACTTTTCAGCGGGTGTGTCCGGTGATAGCTGCGGGGGGAGGTACTCAAAGTGAGTGTACCGTTGCCGCCGACGGCGTAAGGGATACACATTTTTTCGGGGACCTTCTCAAGTTTTATGGTTTTCTTTTGCAGATCGACGGTCGTCCCGGGGAGAAACTTCATTTTTTCGCTGAGCTTTTTGAAAAGTCTGCCCTTTCTGTCGGGCAATGTCAGAGAAATATGGATGCCCGCCAGCATGTCCGGGATGTTTTTTTCATCGCAGACCATGACGATCCGCCAGATGCCTGACAGTTCGGCGGCAAGCTCGGCGACGGTCATGTCGAAGAAAAGTTTTGAAAAATCGCTGACAGGGGCTGATAAATCTTTATCAGAGTCGATGATCTGCTGCAGCACAACGGGGGAAAGAGAAACTGCACCTGCAAAAAAGGTGTCGTGAGGCAGACCGTAAAGCTGGTTTTCGAGGGGGATGTTTTCTTTGGGGAAAAGATTCCACAAAACGCCGCTCCGCTGCTCAGAGAGCAGAACGCGCAGTTTATTGCGGAAAAGAGTTGTTTTTGCTGCGGGGAGCTGTCGGGAACTGCCGCCCCAGCCTTTGATTTCACCGATACCGGCAAGGCGCGCCCAGAGTTCGCAGCTGGAAATGAGACGCTGCAGTTTGAAGCGGGTCTCGTCCGGCAGGGAGGAATCCCAGGTGTATTTCTCGCACTGCCTGACAAGGTCGCTCAAAGCAGCCCCCGACTTGCGGGAGCTGCTGATGAAGTAACAGCTTCCCCCTGTTTCAAGATCTTTTGCGATCCGGTCATAGCGTCCCCTGTCGGAGTCGGCTGAGGTACAGCCTGAAACTCCGAGAAGAACTGCTGTAATGATAAGGCACAAAAGATGTTTCATACAGGGGGTGATCCTGTCGTCAAAGCAGTTCAGCGATCTGAACAGCGTTGAGAGCGGCGCCCTTGAGGACCTGGTCGCCTGAAACGAAGATATCAAGACCTTTTTTGTCGTTGCGGGAGATGTCCTGACGGATACGGCCGACCTGAACATCGTACTGCTCCGCAGCTTCAACAGGCATGGGGTAGAGTTTTGCGGCGGGATCGTCGATGACCTGGACTCCGGGAGCGGCGCTGAGAATGGCGCGTGCTTCTTCGGGAGTGATCTCGTTTTCAAACTCAAGGTTCAGAGCTTCGGAGTGGGCGCGCAGAACGGGAACACGGACGCAGGTGCAGCTGACCTGAATGGAGTCGTCGTGGAGCATCTTGCGGGATTCGTTGAGCATTTTCAACTCTTCTTTGGTGTAACCGTTGTCGTAGAAAGAGTCGATGTGGGGGATCAAATTGAATCCGATACGGTGGGCGAAGGCTTTGGGGCAGATGGGCTCGTTGTTCAGGAGCTGACGGGTCTGCTCGATGAGTTCAGCCATGCCCTTTGCACCGGCTCCGCTGGTCGCCTGATAGGTGGCAGCCACCAGACGGCGCAGTTTTTTGGCACGGTGCAGGGGAGCGACTGCAACCAGCATGATGATGGTGGAGCAGTTGGGGTTGGCGATGACGCCGTTGTGCCACTTCACATCTTCGGGGTTCACTTCGGGGACGACCAGAGGCACGTCGGATTCCATACGGAATGCGCTGGAGTTGTCCACCATGACAGCACCGGCTTTGACCACGCTGGCACGGAACTCTTTGGAAATATCACTGCCTGCACTGAAAAGAGCGATGTCAACACCTTTGAAAGAGTCATGAGTGAGTTCTTCAATAGTAATTTTATCGCCTTTGAATTCAGCGGTTTTACCGGCTGAACGGGCAGAGGCAAGAAGTTTCAGATTGGCGACAGGAAAATTGCGCTTTTCCAGCGTCTTGATCATTTCCACACCGACGGCACCGGTGGCGCCGACGACTGCAACATTGTAGTTACGGCTCATTTTATGTTTATCCTTTCTTGAAAAGATGAGTGGCTTACTGTGAAATACAATCTATAATATAGCCCCTTTTCTGCTGAATTACAAAGAGAAAAAGGGCAAAGAGGTGATTTTTTTTTGAAATTTACCTTTTTCAGCGGATCTCAAGGCTTTTTGTACCCTTTATCCCGGTTGCCGTATGAACTGCTTTGACGGTGTATTTCCCTTTTGGGAAGTTGTAGGGAATGAAAAACTCAACTTTACCGGAACCATCTTCAAAACGGTGGTTGGCTGAAAATTGTTTCATTTCCCTGCCATCCTGGGAGAACAGCATCACACGGAACACCTGGGGACCCTTTACGGGGGAAAGGGTGATGCCGATTTCGAAAGATTTTCCACATTCAACTGCACCGGGGAGTGTCACTTTGAGCTGCTCAGGTTTGACAGGCATGACCGCATAGATCATGCTCCAACCGGGGATGAGAGGCATCTCAAAGCTGTCGCTATGCCCGATGTAACGCTTGGAACGGACTTCAAAAACATGTCCTTTTTCCGGAAGTTTGACGGTGACTTTGACAGCTTTCATATCTTTGAAACGCCCGGGTGTCACGCCGGCAGGTTCATGGAATCCGTAGATTTTTGTGGGACCATCCTGACGGAACTTTGCCGTGCAGCCGAATTCACGGCCTCGAGCATCCCGGAGTTCGACAAAGGAGCTGACTTTCCCTTCAGCAAGAAGATTTTTGACCCGTGTACGGCAGAGGTCGATGAACTGCTTGTCGCCTGAAAAACTTGAGGAAACTTCCCCTCCGACTCCCCCCGACTGGACGAAGTTGTAACGGGCGATGGAAAAATCAAGGGTTTTTACGAACTTCAGCTTTTCAAGGCGTTCTTTTTCAGAACGCCTTCTGCCGTGTCCGTCAAAAATTCCCGCATCCCGGTCGGCGATGACCACGCCCCCGCGGGCGGCGAAACGTTCAAGAGAGGCGGCTTCTTTGTCTGAAAGGGCAAGGGTGAAGGGCAGAATGAGGACTTTGATCCCGGCGGGAACCCCTTTTTCTGCCAGTTCCTCATAATTAATGAAACGGGCGCTCACACGCAAATCTTCCAGCAGTTTTGCCCATGAGGTCTGACTGTTCTGCCACTCATCCTGTCCGCAGCTGCCCATGGCGGCAAAAAGGGAGGGCTGGGAGTAAAGAAGTGCCACATCGAAACGGGGCTGTGCCGAAAGATAGAGCTTGCCGATGCCGCTTTTGAGTTCCCGCAGGGAGTTGCTGTAATAACGCATATTGTCCGTGAGGGAGCCGTCGCTTTTGATGGAAGCGCCGTGATAATGATAGGCGAGATTGCCGCCATTGAGCAGAGTCTGCCACATGGTGTCGTAGTTGTAGGGTTCATAGTCGATGTGACCGTGGGTGTATCCGCCGCCGCATTGTCCAGCCATAAGAGTGCTGTCGGCAAGGTCATGGATGACTTTGGTCTGGACCCCGGAATAATATCCCACGATGCGGCAATACTTCATCAGTTCGTGCCAGTTGTATCCGAAACCGGGTTTCTGGGTCCCTGTGGGGCCGATCTTCACATTGGGGACATATTTTTCAAGTTCCGTTTTGGCTTTGCCGAAAAAGTTTTCTGCGAAAACCTCTGTCATATACATCTTGTGATCCAGCCATGCGCCCAGACGGTTTTTATCTTTGAGTTCATTCAGCTGTTTGGGGTGGACTTCGGCAAAGTTTTTGAAGTCGGTTCCCCAAGTTTCGTTGAGAGCTTCAATATTCCCGAAACTCTTTTCCATTTTCTTGCGGAATCCGGCAAGACAGCTGGGCGAGGTGCAGACGGAGCGCCCGAGAAACATCTCATCCCCCGCCCACAGGTGGTTTACATCATTGTAGCGGAATTTGCAATTTTCAGCCATGAACTTTGTGTCTTTCTGCAGCTGGGCGTGGAATTCCGGCGACGTGAAACAGGGGGTGCGTACCGGGGCGGTTTTCACATCGTCACGGTAGGGGCGGAACATTTTTTCATCTCCACGCCGGGGAATGGGGATCATTCCCATGGTGCGGATGAGGCGGATTCTGGCAGGGGTGTGTTTCCAGCGGGGATCACCTGCAATGGAGAAGTCAAATCCAATATCTTTGATGGCGGAACTGCTGCTTGCGGGATTGGTGAATCCGTAGAACTCGTTCATGGCAAGAGGGATTCCGGGAACGGAAAACTCCTGCGTCACCGTGGCAAGAAGCCTTTCCCCCTGAGTGACACGGGCGCGGATGTAGTTGTAGAATGTACGCATCCGGGGCAGTTCAACGGCAAAGGAAAGCTCTTTCAAAGCCCGGGGCGCGGAGCGGAAAAGGATTTCGCCCCGCTGGTTGAAGATCTCAACGCTCACAGCAGCTCCGGCGGGAAGCCGGGGGGCTTTGACGGTAAACTCCGCCTTTTGGGGGTGTGGAACGATGTTTTCTTTATTTTTCAGAGTGACGGTAAGAGGGGTGATCTCTTTGCGTTCCAGTTTGACGGCTCCGGCATCCACGGCACGGCCTGCGGCATCAAGAAGGCGGAGATTGGCGACAAAGATACCTCCGGGAAGGGGGAAATCATCGGGCAGTTCAAGAGTTTTGCCCGCAGGGACTTTGACGGGGCGTTTCTGTGAAAGAAGCAACTCTTTTGACATGCTTTCGATCTTGATTTCCAAAGTGCCGTTGAACTCTTTTTGAGCTTTGATACCGGCAAATGAAGGGGTTTTGACCAGTTTTGCCGCCACGGGAACTTTTGCCATGTGCCGGAGAAGCTGGACATAAAAGAGATGGTTGTACTCCCACCAGGGAAATTCAAAAGCATAAGGCAAAGTGTAATACTGCGCCTCAAATCTCTGATCGTCGGGAATGAAGTTGCAGCTGCGCACTGAAAGTGCCGCAATGGCGACAGTGGCGTTGTGATTGCGGGTGAACCGGCACAGATTGGGTCTGCCGTTGGGGGGATTGCTCATGACTGGCAGAAGAGGCGTGAAATCCTGTTTGAGGTATTTGCCCACAAGAACCGGAGGCGGTGCGGCGCAGTCGATGAAAATAAAGTTGACACCCTTTTTCTGCCAGGAAACCAGCAGGGATATAAACTCATCATCTTTGAGGGTTTTGAAATTGATCCCCAGAAGACAGAAGATCTCAGGAAGGTCCTTGATTTCTTTGAGACACGCCATGGTGTATTCAGAGACCTTGTTTTCAAAGTAGGTCGGGTAAACGGAATAGGCACTCACCACGCTTTTGATCTTGCGGATAAGGGGAATGTGGGTATACTGCAAATCAAGCCGCTGGGCGTATTCCACGATATTGCGGCGTTTTCCTTCCACGATCTTTCCGGTGACATTGGACATGAAAAGCACATTTTTGACGGGGTGCGCCGCCGGTTTGAACCATTTTTCATGAGGAGTGACAAGTTCGTGAGAGATGTTTTCAAGGAGAGGAAGAGGGATGTTCCAAAGTTTCAGCATCTCGTCCCGGAGCATCTGTTTGCGGTCGACACTCTGCTGTTTCTGAGGAGGAAGTGTCAATTGCAGATCGTCGATATCGATATATTGTCCCTTGCCGGAGCCGTTGATGACAAGAAGCCGGAGAAAGGCAACATGGTCGGGAACATAAAAGCGGTGTTCAAATTTTTTCCAGTCAAAAGAGTTTTTTCCGGCGTAGACGATACGGCGTTCCTTTTGCAGATATTTGCCCTCTTTGTCGTAAAACTGGATGAAAATGCGGGTCAGTCCGGAACCTCCTGCGGCACGGGCGCGGAGTGAAAGATGGTACTCTTTTTGGTATTCAGGGAGAAAGGCGTACATAAGATAGCGCTTCACTCTGAGGAATTTTCCGGCTTTGCCGCCTTCTGCCGCTTCAAGTTTCAAACCGGGATCCTTATAAGAGAGGAATGCGGGCAGATTTTTATTTTTGGCAGAACTTATTTCCATGGAACCGTTGCGGATCAAAGCTCCTCCGGCAGGGATGTCGGGGGCATTGACCTCTTTCTGCGTTCCTGCATCGAAAAGGATACGGCACTTCATGGTGAGAGGACCGAACCATTTTTTCATGGGGCGCCAGTGGAGGAAATCATCTTTGAGAGAGCAGCTTTCAGGGTAGATGAATGTTCCGGGACTTATGCCGGGAACACAGATCACAATAGAGTTTCCTCTGCGGATGAAGGGGAGGGGGGAATCGGTTGCTGTTATTCCGTTTTCGACTTTGTAAACGGCGATGGGGACACTTTTCATTGCCGGAGGCAGTTCAACGGCACGCCAGCTCTCCTCGAACTGGCGGCGGAATGTGCAGTCGATAAAGGATTTTTCAGGCGTGGGGATGCTGCGGAAAAACTGAAGCCGGGCTTTGGACTTAATGCCACAGATACGGTCGACCTGGACCGGGATTTCGCCTTTGAGTTTGCGACTGCGCAGAGCGGTTTTTTCAAGGGCGGCTTTGACATCGGGGGCGTAACGGCACTCCCACTGGATGACTCTGGTTTTTCCGGAGGCAAGAAGCTGCTGGGAGCTGAGATATTCCTGGGTGTAGCCATCTTTCAGGATCCAGTTCAGCACCCCTGCGGTGTCGTCGGCGGGGTAGTGCTGGATGAATCCTGCGCCTGTTTCATCTGCCACGGCAAGGAATGTCAGTTCAGGGCATTTTTTTGCAACGGTCGTTTCCCCGGGAAGGATTTTTTCAATACCGTTTGCACCGGGGTGATAATAGAAACTTTTGCCGCTGCCGCTGCTCAGGAAAACTCTTGTGTAAAGCGCAAGGGGAAAAGGCTTGGAGCCGATGTTTGTGAAACGGTATTCAACTTTGATGAGAGGGGTTTTTGCTGAAAAAAAGTAACTTTTTTCCATACGCAGCCCCGGTATGACGCCGATGCAGCTTGAAAAAGTCACCCGGGTCCCGGCAGGCGTTCTCTTGTACTCTTTGAGTTCGTAAAGGATTTTTGCCGTTTCCGCCAGACCTTGAAGATTGGGGGTGAGGTTCTGAAGTATACGGTCTGTGAAAGAGCCGTTTTTTTCGGCGATGCAGCGCCACATTCTTTCCCCGGCTTTCAGCGAGGTGATGGTCGCTCCCTCCGGAGAGAGTTCCGCTGTCATAAAAGGAGTTTTGATCTCGACAGCCTCCAGAAGAGTTCCGGCGGCAAGAAGCAGGAGCAGCAGGTATTTCAGGTGTTTCATATTGTTATTCCCCATTTTATTGCATGATTTCATACTATACAGGTGGTTTGTCAAAATTGCAAGGGGAATAAGGAAAATATATTTTACTTGCGCTTGCGGAACGCCGTGGGCGAAAGCCCGTTGTTCATACGGGAAAAGAAACGGGAAAAACTGTAAATATCAGGGAATCCCAGCTGGGCGGCGACTTCGGAAATATTGCACTCGGAGTAGTCCAGATAACGTCTGGCACGCTCGGCAAGTTCGTTGTCGATGTAGGCTTTGAGGGGGATCCCGAATTTGGCTCGGATCACCCGGTTGAGGTGGTCTCTTGAGTAACCGCTGCGTTCAGCCAGCTCCTGGATCCTGATGCGCCCGCCGTTGCGGCTGATGAGAGAGTTGATGATGGAAATGATCTTGGGCAGTCCCGGTTCAAGGCGGGCACCGTAGTGAAGTGAAAAAAGATTGCCTAAGAGAAAGCCGATGATCTTTTCATATTCAGGCGGCAGTTCCCTGAGGAGACGGACGATCTCTGAGAGAAAGTAACTCTCTGCCGCTCCCGGTGAAAGAAGTCCCGCTGAAAGGTCTGAAAAAGAGCTTTTGATTTTGAATTTCGCTGTGGCAAAGGCGACGCCGTGAGCGTATTCAAAGCTGTGACGGACCCCCGGGGGAACAAAAACTGCTGTTCCCGCAGGGATCTCACATTCACGGTCGTCAAGGTGCAGCTTGAATTGCCCCGAAACGGCGATCTCGATCTGCCAGTAATCGGCGTGAACGTGAGCGGAAAGCTGTTCAAAAGGCAGATTTCCGCCCACGAAAGAGCCGTACAGGTACTTGACCTGAGGCGATTTGAGATCAAGTTCCATTTCTTTATCTGAGGACGACAGGCATCCCCGTGCGGCTGGACTCGTAGACCGCCTGAATGAACTCCACAGCAAGTCTGCCGTCTTTGCCGCTGAGGATCAGCTCTTCGCCGTTGCGGATGGCACGGGCGAGGTTGTCCACATGGAGCATGTGACCGTGGTAATCAAAGTCCATGGCTGCGCTGGCACCGCCGGATTTTTTGGAGCCTTCGGCATATTTCCGGCGGATCTCTTCATCCTCCGGACGCTCTTCTGCAAAGGTCCAGCGGGCGAGAGTATCTGCTTTCATAATGGCACTGCCTTTGGTTCCGGTGATCTCGATGGTCACAGGATATCCGGGCTGGCACGCGGTGGAAACTTCAAGGGTGCCGCATGCGCCGTTGAGGTAATCCATCCGGGCAAAGGCGGTATCCTCCACCTCGATATCGTGGACGAAGTTGGCTGTGTGAGCGCACACCTTTTTGATCTCGCCGCCGAGATAGAGCAGCAAATCGACGGTATGGCTTCCCTGATTCATCAGGGCTCCGCCGCCGTCGATGGCCCAGGTTCCCCGCCATGAGGCACTTTTGTAGTAGTTCTCATCACGGAACCAGAGCTGTTTGGCGGAAACAGAGACCAGCTTGCCGAAACGGCCTTCGTCGATGGCTTTGCGGATCGCAACCACTGCCCCTTTGAAACGGGACTGGAAAATCGCCGCAAGAAGCACCCGGCTTTCACGGCAGACCTTGATCATATCGTCGATTTTTTCAAGGGTGATATCCAGAGGTTTTTCGCAGAGGATATGTTTGCCTGCCTTTGCCGCCTTGACCACGGGGTCGTGGTGGAACCCGCTGGGGGTGGCAACTGTGACCGCTTCAAGTTCAGGGAGAGCCAGAAAAGCTTCAAAATCTTCAACGGCGACAGCACCGTATTTGGCGGCAAATTCTTTTGCCCTTTCTGGCACGACATCATAGACTGCGACCAAGTTTGCATATTCGCTGTTGGTGATCGCCATGGCGTGAGCGGCAGCGACCGCACCGGTCCCGATAATACCGAAACCTACTTTCTCAAAGCTCATAATATTCCTTCCTCTGCCGCAGGGGCAGGCAGTTCGATATTGATGATGCCCTCTCTGATACCGAGACCGGGTTCTTCGAGGAAATCCAGTTTGACGACGCCGTTGCGTCTTTCAAAGAGTCCGGGGTAGACCTTTTCGTCAGGGAGCGAGGCTGCCGGGTAGAACTGGGGGGCATTGCACTCCACGCCCCGGATCGTTCCTGCATAGGCCGCCAGCTGGGTGTGGGCGAACATGGACATTCTGGGGTTGGTCAGATCCTGGACCATGAGTTTCATGCCGTGAGCCTTTGCCCAGCAGAGGGAAAGGATCGCTCCCGCAAGCGTCTTGCAGCTTTTGAGGGCGACGGCATCCCATCCCAACTCTCTGCCCATGCGGACGAAACGCCAGTCATGGGCGCTTTCATCCATAAAGAGCATCTTGCGCTGAGAAACAGAGTGAACATCGATCCTGTTGGCTTCAAGGTCATAGGGGAAGGGCTGCTCCACATAGAGAAGGATGTTGTAGACCTCAGGCTCTTCCGCCTTGAGTTTGTCAAGAATGATATTGACATACTCAGGATCCGTCACCATACAGTTGAAATCCACTGAAAGGTCGGTGACACCCAGACGCAGAGCGATTTTGCCCACGGTGGCGATACGCTCATAGTCCCAGGGGGAGTCGTTGCCCCGGAGTTTGATCTTGAGGCATTTGAGGCCGTCACGTTTGATCCACTCTTCCAGCAGGACGGGGAATCCGTCATCAGGTTCGTCGCCGGTGAGTTCTTCAGGAGCGAGGGGGTCTTTGCCCCCCACCAGATGCCAGACGGGAAGTTCTTTGGCGGGTTCCACAAAGAAATCTTCAGGGTATTTGCCCTTGAAAAGTTCTTCAGGTTCAAGGAAGCCTGCCAGATCCCGGTTCATAAACTCTGCGTTGCAGGTCCGGAAGAAAGGCTTGTTGACCAGACGCCCGAAAGCATCTGCCACGGCGGCATCAAAGGCGGCGGCGCAGTTGAGAGCTGCCAGATGGGGCAGTTCGATCTCAAAGCCTTTGTTGGCTTCTGCGCGCAGAACTTCCAGCTTTTCAGCGGTGAACTTTGCGCTGAGTTCCATGGGATGACCGTACCCGGCAAACTCTGCCCATGCTTTGGCGACTCTGGTACAGAATTCCTCCATCCGTCTGCCCCGGTCGGGATCGGTTCCCGGCCAGGACCAGCCGGGACTGAGAACGCTTTCGCTCCAGCCCACGGCACTTTTGCCCTCACGGGACTCAACACGGACCTGAACTCTGGCACAGGTGATGTCTGCCATCACCTGATTGCCGAATTTGATGGGGACCCGCATGGGGATACGGGGCAGATAAAGTCTGACCCCGGTAACTTTTATATCTGTATTCTTCATGCTGAAAAATTACTTTTTCATCTGGAGAATGACACCCACAGCCTTGTCGGGGTGGTCCAGCAGCAGATTGGCGGCATCGCCCACATCGTCGATGTGGATACGGTGGGTGGTCATGGGATCGACCTTGACCTTTTTCTCGACCAGCAGCTGGATGAATTCATGCAGATTGCGCTGGGTGGTGAACTGGACGAAGGCATCGGGGTAATCCTTGCCGTATTCCCAGGCGGAGTCGTGATAACCGGCACCGGTACGGCTGGAAGCACGGAAATCAAGGTTGCCGGACCAGGCACCGCCGCCCACTTCGACTTTGCATCCGCCGATGAGGACGATGTTGCCCATGGCGTGACCGTCGGCAGAGACCTTCATGCATTTCATGGCGGACTGCAGAGGTTCAGTGGCGTTGCCGCCGAATGCCAGCATGGCGAAGTCAGCACCGTAGGGGGCGCAGAAGGCTTTGGTCGCTTCAACAGAGTCGGCTTTTTTGAAGTTGACCGTATTGGCAATACCGCATTTTTTGGCGATCTTGATACGGTTGGCAAGACCTTCCCAGCCGATGACACGGGCACCGGCAGCCTGGAAAAGCTGGCAAGCCAGGTTGCCCACCAGACCCAGACCCAGGACCATACCGTAGGAGCCCAAACTCACATCGGCACGGCGGACACCCTGCATGGCGGTCACACCCAGACAGGCGTAAGCGGCCTGTTCAAAGGTGACTTCATCGGGAATGGGGCAAACGAGGTTGACAGGAACACAGGCAACAGAACCGTGGACAGCAAAACCGCCGCCCATAGCTGCAACACGCATACCTTTTTTGAGGTTTTTCACATCGCCTTTGGTGGCGATGATGGTTCCGGCGTTGGCGTAGCCGAAGGTCATGTCATTGCCGCCGGGGGTCTGACGGCGGGCGCGGGGAACGTTCATCTCAGTTCCGGGACTGATCAGAGAACACTCGACATCGATAAGGACTTCATTGTCTTTAAGCTCACGCACATCCTCACGACGGGCGACGACTTCACCGGTAGGGGTGATAACAGCAACGGTACGTTTCATTGTTAATGATCTCCATTTAAATTTGAAGTTTACTTACTATATCACATCATTGGAGTTTTTCAAATTGCAAAAACACCTCTTTTTTTATCAAAATGCGATTTTTTGCAAAAAAACAGTCCTTTTTTTTTGTCAAAAGGAATTTGATGTAGGCAAATTTGCCGTGTAAAAAAAACTTCCGTGCCGCAAAACAGCACGGAAGCAGGTGTTTGGGTGAGGAAAACGATTTTTATTTGAGGATCAGTTTTCCGTAGCGGTCCATATTGTGGAAACTGCCGAAGGTGGGCAGCCACATGGACTGCTCCCAGCGTCTGGATTTTTTCAGATCGGTGTAACGGTGGTTCCTTGCGAAGTTGGAACGGAAGGTGTTCTTTGCCACAGGATTTTTCAGCTGAAGCGCAGCAATGGGAATGGCGATCTCGCCGCACCAGCGCGCTGCGGTACGGGTGGTGGCGAATTTGACATCAGGGGCGTTCCATTTCATCGCCGTGTTCAAATTCCGCTTGCCGCCCCAGGTGGCGTCGAAGAGGGCGTTGTCGGGTCCCAGAATGAACTGATAGCTTTGGTCATCTTTGCCGCCGAAAAAGAACTCCACGCTCTCGTAGTCCCAGAGGAAGGCATCGCGTTTGCCGTTCTTTTCAGGGAGTACGGTGATGTTCTTGTCCTCGGCGGGGATGTCGGCGATGACCGCCGCATAGAGGTATTTGCCGTCGTGACGGAACTTCATGGTGGTTTTGGACTTGACCTGATAGACGTTGTAACTGTCGCAGAAACCGCTGACAGAGACCGCATTTTTCCACTCGGCATCATCGACGGTACCGTCGATTTTGGGAGCGGCACCCCGGGGGACTTCGATGTTCTGGGCTTTTTTGCTCTGAACGCCCCGGAACATCTTGCTGTTGCGTTCAAAGTATTTGTAGCCTTCAAGGGTCTTTTTTGCTCTGGAGTAATAAGGCTCTTTGCCCTCGGCATCTTTGACCGCCTTGCGCAGAAGTCCCATCATACGGTCCACAAAGGCAGGGGGGAAGACCTTGGTCCAGCAGACCTCCCAATCCCAGACATTTTTGCCTTTGATCATGTGCTGACCGTTGTACCATGCGATTTCGATGGCGTTGTTGAACTCCTCCATGGCAGCGGCGGCGGGACCGTAGAAATCCTTGTGGAACTTTTTGAGTTCTGCTTCAACGTCATAGTCTCTGTCCCACATGAGCTTCATGGCGATATAGAGGTTGAGACTGTCATACATCCAGTCCGCCCAGCTCTGGACACCCACGCCGTCGGCGTTGATGTCGGAAAGTTCGATGACACGTCCGGAAACATGATTGTTGTCAAGCAGGTAGATCTCTTTCAGCTGGCGGGGCCAGAGGGCGGGGGCGCCGTAGATGCCCCGGGCATAGCGGGAGCTGTTCCAGTACTCCCAGACATAGAGTTTGGCTCCGGTGACACGCCATTCGTCGATCAGTTTGCGCCATGCCTGTTTGTAGGCGGCGTTGGCACGGGGGACGGGACCGAAGCAGAGGGTCACTGCCACGTTGGGGAGCAGGGCGAAGTCGGGGCGGCGCAGGTAGTCCGCATAGGCGCAGCATTTGACGAATTTGCCGGGACACTTTTCAGCGACCACGGCTGCCACCTGATTGACGAATTTCCAGACTGCGTTGGAGTGGATGCCCTCTCTGCCCTTTTCTTCAGAGACCATCTTGGTGCAGTTGGGGCAGCGGCAGTATTTCAGGTCGTTGCAGTCGCCGGGCATGATGCTGATGAATTTGGCGTTGGGACGCTTTTTGAAGTATTCCACAGCCCATTTTCCGGCTTCACGGATCACGTCGGGGTTGGTCATGCAGAGATGCACGCCGGAATCTTTGTTGACTTTCCGCTTGCCGTCGGGCTGGAGCGCGAAGTATTCAGGGTGATCTTTGCCGAATTTATCCACCCAGTCGACGAAGGTGTGCATGGCAATAGGATCGGGCGCAGAACCGCCCAGACGGTTGCGGCGCTGCCAGGTCATGACATCGTATGCGGGGATATCGGGATCTTTGCTGATGTCATAGAAAAGGGCACGGCAGTCGAACTGGGGCGCACCGGTCTTGAAAAGGTTGTCGATGGCAATGTTCTTTTCAGTGGAAACAACGGTTCCCAGTTTGCCGGGCCAGTACCAGCGGCATCCGAAAACACGCTCCATGAATTCGTAGGCGGCGTCGAGGGTTCCCAGAGCGATGGTGCTGCGGGAAACGATGCTGGATCTGGCAACACCGGGCTTGTCGCCGCCGGAAATGATGACGGCATTGCCCACTCTGGCGATGACCCAGTTTTCCTGAGGGAGCATCTGAGGTGTGACACCATACTTTTCAGCAAGGGCGGTATTACCGATCCAGATGGCAGTACCGTTGTAGTTGTTGTCGCTGATGACGGGAACAGTTTTACCGGTCATCAGTTTGACATGGGTGTTGATCTCTTCGGCGGCATAACGGGCGATGGCGTCGGCATTGGGGGGGATGACGATCTTGAACTGGGGGAGACCGTTTTTGATCAGTTCAAGTTTGCCTTTGTTCAAAGTCAATGCAGCCATGCCGAGACCGGCGCCGGGAACATTTTCAAGGCCGGAACTTTCGGCAAAAAAGATCTTCACCTCATCCACGATGATCCGGTTGTTGTCGGCGGTTTCCTGACGGAGCGTAAAGCCCACGTTCACATTTTCGATGCCGGAAAGGGGGGGGACCTGAAAACTCATTTCAAGATCTTCCCATTTGCCCGTCGCAGGGACCTTGGCGGAAACACTGCGGCCGCTCATGAATTTGTTGCCGTTGCCGAAAACACGGTATCCCATGCCCAGCGCGGTGATGCCGCTGATGCGTTTGACTTTTGCACGCAGGATCAGATTTTTGCCTGCCAGGGCGCGGGCTTTGTCGCCGAAAATGTAGAAGTGTTTTCCGGCGACGGTGTGTTTTTTACCTTTGACTTCGCGGCCATCCACGGCGAGAGCGGGGGCTTTGTTGACAAAGACATCGTCAGATCTCAGAATGCCTTTGAGCCACTTCATGTCGGATTTGAAATCCACGGCGACCTTTTCTGCCGCAAAAGCTGATGCCACAGCTGCAAAGAGCAGAAAAACGATAAATTTTTTCATTTTTTTTCTCCTTTTGTTTTTGGAAAAATGACCTTAAAAGTCTTCATTCTTAAAATTGACCCCCATCCAGAAGGAGCAGTATCCCGCCCCCGCCCAGCCGGAGGGCGTCCGGTTGCCTGCGGGGACACTGTTGCGCTGGATCATCCTGACATGACCGTCGAAGAAAAGAAAGGAGGATTTGCCCGCACCGGTGGTGATTTTTTCGGAGTAGATCCTGGTTTCATTCTCTGCCGGATTGGGGTTGTCATGGGGGAACACAGGGAAGTCGGCTGTATTGGGACCTACGATATGGGTTTTCTCATCCATGGCGGATTCTCCGGCGTTCACCGTCCGTGAGGGACGGGTGAAACGGGCAATGGAGCCGGTATTGTTGCTCCGGCAGTAACCGCCGTAAGAGGTCCCGATGGAGGGATTTCTGGCAATGATCTCACGCATGACACCGCTGCGGGTGGGACACATGAAAGGATTAGCGACATGGGAACCGTCTTTTTTGCTGAAACCGCCCAGACTGTAACCCAGCTGGACCGCATCCGTGCCGGTGACGCCCATGTAGGGCGCAAGCATTCCGCATTTGGAATCCTTGGTGGGACCGGGGAGGGTGTTGGGGAAATACCAGACTCTGCTGGCAGTCCCCCACGCCGTCGTATTATAAAGGAAGGGGACCATGCCTCTGTTGTCATCGAGATAGAACGCACTGGCTTTTCCGAGGGTGTTCATATTGTTGATACAGGTTGACTGCCGTCCCCGTTCCCGGGCTTTCTGCAATGCGGGCAGAAGCATAGCGGCAAGGATGGCAATAATGGCAATGACAACCAGAAGTTCGATAAGGGTAAATGTTCTTTTCATTATTGTTTTAGAGGCAGTTATGTGAATTTGTTTTTTGTGAGATCAAGAAATCAGAACCATGAGCTTTTTTCAGCAATGGGATACCAGAAGGATTTGAGATAGTGGCTTGAACCCGGGACGGCACCGGCTTTCAGATAGGCAACATGACCGTCACCGAAAAGGGTGTTCACGCCGCCTGCGTGACGGGCATCCATCAGTCTCTGTTCGCCGCTGTTGGTATCATCGGTGAAAAGTTTGGTTCCCACCGTGGGGGTGAGGGCGTCGATCATGTGCATCAGCTTGGAGGGATGCCGCCAGAAGGTCCGTTTGCGCATCTGGGGATTGGTCGCCTTGGGGCCGCAGTAGTAGTCAGTGAAGCGGTAGTTGATCCCCTGGGTGATGATCATGTGGTTGCTGCTGCGCCAGTAGTAGACCCGGTCTGAAGGTTCGGCTGAGGGGCACATATAGGCGTGGACATAAGTTTTCCCGTTGGAGACCCTGATGCCGCTGTAACGGTGGTTCGTGGTGGTCAATCCGGGCCAGTAGTCTCTCATACAGCCGGGGAAGCTTTTGGTGAGATAACTTGCCGCATAAAGAGGCATCAGATCATTGTGATCTGTGGCGTAAGCGTTGATGGCTTTGCCTGAAGTGTTGAAGTTGTTGACACACTTGATGCTCTTGGCCCTTTCCCGGGCTTTCTGCAATGCGGGCAGAAGCATAGCGGCAAGGATGGCAATGATGGCAATGACAACCAGCAGTTCAATCAGCGTGAAAGTAAATTTGTTGTGAGAGTTCTTCATGGTGATTTTGTTTTGTTCTTCTTTTTTTGGGATCGACACTTTTTAAAGAATATACTCCATTCCAATAAAAAATGCAAGTAAAAAAGGTGCGTTCCCACTCATTTTGAGAACGCACCGGCAGGAAAACTTGTGTCAGATCATTTCCTGAATTTTGATGACGCATCCGCCTTTTTTGATGCTTTCGACCAGGGCGGCGCCCATAAGCACAGCCTGGATACCATCTTCCATAGTGGGGATGTCGGAGGCCGGAGGCGTGGCAAAGATCTTGCCGAAAATACCCAGGTCGGCACCGCCGTGACCGCCTTCACCTTTGGGAACTTCGATGACCTCGGGTTCGCCCTTGCCGAAACGGCACAGGGTCAGGGTCTGGTTGGTGATGATATTGGTGTCGTGGGTGTTGCTCTGATCGTTGATGTCACGGAAATAGACGTTTTTAGCTTCGATACGGCCGGTTTCGCCCTCGATGACGATGACTTCGCCCTCGTACTGGGAGTGGGCGCAGACGGAGTAGGAGCAGAGAACACCGCTTTCAAATCTGATGACGGCGGCATAGTTGTCCTCGATGTCGATATCGGGGGACCAGATGCAGAGGTCGGGGGTGTAGATGGCATCGGAGGTGAAAAGCTCCTTGTCATAGGCGAAGAAGTCGGGGCAGACATCCTTGTGTTCGCACTCGTGGCAGCGTTTGCCCTCGTACTTGTGGGGATTTCTTTGACCGTGATAGTTCAAGTCGCCCATACCGGTGATTTCCTCAGCCTTGGAGTCGAGGAGGAAGTTCATCTTGTCAAAGTGGTGGCAGCTCTTGTGGAGTTCCAGACCGTTGGAGCAGGCACGACGGCTGTTCCAGCGGCGGAAGTAGCTGGTTCCGTGTTTGCGGTCGAGCATTTCGGTATACTCCATACGCAGCACCTTGCCGATGACGCCCTCTTCGATCATCGCCTTGACCTTCAAGGTCATGGGGCTGTAACGGGCATTGTGGCTGGTGACGGCGAAAACTTCGGGGTTGCGTGCTTTGGCATCACGGATCTGTTTGCACTGTTCCGCATTGATGCAGAGGGGTTTTTCGGAAACCACGGCGATCTTGCGGTCCAGAGCTTTGATGACGAACTCTGCATGGGTGGCATCGACTGTGGTGACGATGACCATGTCGGGTTTGATGGTGTCGCACATTTCATCGAAGTCGGTGAAGCAGGGGACTTCAAGCTGAAATTTCTTTTTGAAGCCTTCCATCTTGCCGGGATCGATGTCAAACATCGCCACGACTTCGTGGACATCTTTGTAAATATCCTTTCTCAAGACCCCCAGAAAGGCGGTCACACGGCTGCTGGCGCCGACCAATGCAATTCTTGCCATGAGCGTTATCTCCTGAATGTTGAAAAGAGTTTTCTTTGTTAAGTTTCCTTACAAACATAATATAACACCGCACTTCCGATAATGCAAGCTCTTCTTTGAAACAATTTGAAATTAGTCTTTAGCTGTTTTGCGTTTTTACGCTGTTTATTTGGCAAAAAACGCTCTTTTGTTAAAAATACGCTTTTAATTTTCCGACAGCAGCGTTATATTATTTAATTGAACATAAAAGACTATTGAAATATGAGAGGTTCAACAATGAGAAACGGAAAACTTGTTGTCGCACAGATCGGATGCGGTAAATTTGCTGAATATCAGGATCTGCCCAATATCACCAGCCTTGAAAAACTGACGTTGAAGTGGATCTGCGACCTTGATCTTGAAAGAGCAGGGGCAATGCAGAAAAAGTTCGGCGCCGAAAAAATCACCGCCGACTTCAAAGAGATCTGCGCCGATCCCGAAGTGGATCTGATCAAGATCGCCACATCCCACGAGATCCACCTGCCCATTGTGGAGTGTGCCGCCGCCGCAGGAAAACATATCTTCTGCGAAAAGCCTATGGCCATGCGTGACGAAGAAGCGTGGCGCATTATGAAAGCTGTCAGAAAACACGGTGTCAAACTCTGCGTTGATCTCAACCGCCGGATGTCTCCCGCTTTGCAGGCTCTGAAAAAGAGTGTGTAC
>JAZONY010000103.1:0-7997 GCA_045654705.1 Victivallaceae bacterium | reverse complement strand
ACCCCATCTTTTCCGACCTTTGGGGCGTGTTGTTGTGGTGCAACGGTGATACTGGTTTTGGGGAGGTTTGGGGCTTCGACCAGTGTGGTACAAGGCTTCATCTCAATTACAGCGCCCCCCGTCGAGAGCCTGCGGCTGATCTCAGGGGGGCTTAGATGCTCAGATATCGCCCTTACCTCAATTTGTGGTTCTCGCAGCTAGGAGCAGCTGCGAGTTACTTCGGTGTCGACGGTCGACCGCGCTCGGTGCGAAGCACCTTCGCCGGTGGCTTGCTTCGACCACTGTTTTTCAGCTTTTCAGTTAGCGGGCGCTTTTGCCACTGGTCAATACAAGCGGGCTGTGACAAAACAACGAAAACGCCCGCAGACTGCCAACCGGCTCGAGGGTATAAAAACCCCCGTGGCGCTGAACACGGGGGAATGGTAGTTCCGGTCTGTGGACCAGACATTATCGCAAAGTTATCGCCGCAAGCGTTAATTTGCGCCCCTCGCAGCTAGAAGCAGCTGCGAGATACTTCGGTGTCGACGTTCGACCAGCTGCGAGTTACTCCGAAGCCGGCGTTCACTCTTTTTTCAGATTCTCTTCCCATTTGACAGCGGCACTTGAAATGATGTGCCGCCAATACTCGTTCTGCTCAAATTTGGATCTGAAATGCTGGTCGATAAACTCATCCCACATGGCTTCGGGGAAATAGTCCGCCATGAGTTTTTTGAGTTCAGCCAGCTCTTTTTCCGTATTTTCTTTGCAGAAACTCACCCTTTCAAGCCAGGCATTGGTCATTTCACGGGGCGCCATACCGGCTTCATAGGTGGAACGCATATTGTCGTGGAACGAAAAACACATGTAGAAAAAGTAAAGCAGCTGGTCGATGGCATTGAAACTGTACCAGATCTCAGCGATATCCCTGTGCCGCGGAGCGATCTCTTTCAGCTCAGTCAGCAGAGGTTCGGCGTAACCCGGTTCGTACCAGAAATATCTGGTCATGGTGTTGTAGTCAAAATCGATGCCGAAAAACTTCTTACCGAATTCGGAGGTGAATTTTTCACGGTCTTTGATGACACCGTTCTGCAAAGTTTCCGCCAGATACGCCACCATATACATGGACTGGGGCAAGGTGGAACAAATAGGACTCTGGCACTGGGCTCTGCCCCAGATCGTCCCCACATGACCTGAAAACTGCGGATATTTCTGATGGACTTCTCCCCAGGCATCCACATTGCGCATCTTGGGTTCCTGAGGGGAAAGGGCGTGGAAAAACTTTTGAGCCTGAATACAGGAAGCACCCCAACATTCGATACCGCTTGCCGCCATACGCCCGATGTATTCCTCATCCAGTTTGCCGTACATCCAGACACAGGCGATGACGCCGGGGGGAAGCTGGGCGAACTTTTCTTCCCCGTGTTTGCGGAACACATCATCCCACAGCACCACTTTCAGATTCTTTTTCTGGATATATTCGCAGCAGCGTGCCACACGTTTGACATAGAGATCAAGTCTCTCTGCCGCACACTTTTCGCAGGGGACATTCATGCGGCACTCATCGGCGCCGATATGGAAGATCTTTGTGTCGGGAAAAACTTCCAGCAGTTCATCCACCATGGCGCACCAGAGTTCAAAGGACTCTTCCTGAGCGACACACCACTGATAGCTTGATCCCTCAGGTCCACCGTCACGCAGATTGCGGAACTTGGGATATTTGAGCAGATAATCCAGATGCCCCACACTCTGAAGCAGAGGGACGATCTCAATATTTTTTTCACGGCATCTTCCGGCAAAGGCGCGGAACTCATCTTTGGTCCATGCCGCCGGATGGTGAGTCCCTTTTGTCACGTCAAAAGGAAACTTGTCTTCAAACTCAACAAGAAGGGTATTGATTCCCAGTTCAGCAACTTCATCCACCAGAGTCAGGGCATATTTTCCTGTGGGGATCATTGACTTCATATCGAAATGCAGAGCTTTGATATCCATAAGTTTTATTGCTCCTCTTTAGAAATTTCTTCTTCTTCAAACCCCAATGCCGCATCCAGCACCAGAGCGATGATCCACGCCACATCCCAGGGATTGCAGCCGCCGCGTTTGTGCATTTTCACCAGATTATCGGCGTTGTAGCCGTGCCGGTAGAGCTGATAGCGCAGCACGGGATGATAATTTTCCCATTTGTTCCCGGCATCCGGGGTGAAGTACCAGTTGGTCTGGAAAAACTGTTCAGGCTGCCGTCCGGGGGTATGGAAAAGCCAGTCGCCGCCCCCTTTGGAAATACCGTGGCTCCAGGCGGTGAAAACAGTGCGCCCCATGTGACGGTAGAGGGGATCGTTGACCGCTTTGCCGAACTTATAGAGTTCAAGTGCGGGGAAAAAGACATCAAGGTGGTGGTGTTCCACGCTCACCGTGGGCCACCCCGTGGCGTGGAAGTTGTTGACGGCGCAGATGCTCCCGTCTCTGAAAGGCACTTCATGGAAATAGACCCAGGTCAAAAGCCAATCTGCGGCAACGCAGGCATATTCTTTGTACTTTTCCTCCCCGGTGATCTCGTACGCGAGGGCGGAGGCGGTGAAAAAGGGAACACATGCCTCCTTGTCCTCACATGAAGCATCCAGAGTCGCATGAGAGAAAGGTGTGGCAAAATCATTGCCGCCGATGCTGTAAAAGAGTTCCAGCATATTTTCGGCGTGTCTGAGCCACTCCTCTTCACCGGTCAGGCGGTAGAACTCAAAGAATGCCACAAGCACGCTGGAACCGGCACAGGTGACTTTCTCATTGCCGGGGGTTCCGTCCTTTTTCCACATGAGGGGGACAGCCCCGCCGGGCAGACGGTGATCAAGGAAGAACTGCAATCCTTCACGGAGTGCTTCAAGGGCGCCGTCAGGTTCAGCAATGCCGTTTTCCCGGCAGCAGCGGATGATCCTTGCCAGGTCGCTCCACGTCTCACCCAACGCCCGTGAAGAGTACAAAGGCTCCTCTTCGCTGCCATTGGCGCGCCACCGCATCCCGTCAAGATAGAAGTAGTTGTTGCGCAAGCCTTTGACAGATGTTTTGCTGTTTCTCAAAAAGAACTCCACACAGCGGCGCATCCTGTCGATGCCCTGCTGCTCCTTATGGAGCAGTGCATAGCGCAAGTCGCACAAAGCAAGTCTGAAAGACTGCCCCGTCCAGCCGTAAAGAAATGTGGCAGGAGCGCGGTAAAGATTGTCGGGCATGGCACAGATATACCCGTTCCCCGCCCACCTTTCGTTGAGGGCCTGCATCTTGAGGTCGATGACCTCTTTGCGGCTTTTTGCCTCTTCCACCGCAGGGACGAGAAGATTGAAGCCGTTCCGGATCAAATCCCTGAATCCGTGTCCCTTATGTGCCGCTTCGCCCCATGAAAGAGCAAAGCGCCGGGCGAATTTTTCACCCGCCTGAAATGTCCGGTAGGATCTCCCCCAGTCAGCTGCCGCACCTTTGGCGGCGTAAACCTGATCGGGAACACCGTTGAAACTGACGCATCCGCTTGCCAGCATGAGCATGGACTCGCCCTCTTCCCGGTGAAGTCCCAGTGTCCACTCCGACTCCATTTCGGGGAGCGAAAAGAGGGAAAAGAAGATTTTTTCTTTTTCCGCATTGACACCTGTGACAGGCAGACGGCTTTCCTCAAGCATGAGAGAAGCCCTGCCCTCAGGGGGGAAATGGGCGACCAATCTTTCGCTTGAGGGGTTGTCGTTATAAAGGACTCCGGGACAGGTGAATATGGAGTCTGAATCGACCGGAACCGCCAGAGCTGCAAAGTTTTTTGCCGTATCCTTTTTGAAAGAGAGCAGCAGATCGCCTTTGAGAAGTTCGCCGTCAAAATTGAACGCCAGACCGCAGAGGAACTCCTCTGTTTCCACAGCGACAATGAGCATTTTCTCTTCGCCGGGCGTCACGGCAAGACGCACATTTTCATACTCTTTCACCGGGAAGCGCCAGGGATTTTCCTCTGAAAAGCGCAGAAAAGCTCCCAGAGAGAAACTTTTTTCCACGCCGGCGCCGCCGATCTCAAAGCATCGTTTTTCCGTATCGAAAGCGATGAATCTTCCACCGGGGGATTTGATCACGTTTTTCATAAGTGGATCGTCGTACTCAAAACTGCTTTACGCAAGAAGATCCACAGAGATCTTGACCACCGCTTTGACCACGCCGCTGCCGTCGCCCACACCGGGGAGATGTCCCTCTTCGGGGAGCAGCAGCACAAAGTTGCCCACCTCAAGTTTCAGGGGCAGAGCCGTTTCGGGGACCTGATTGAATCCGCAATCGCTTTCTTCGCTGTAAACCTTGCAGACAGGAGTGACAGCGGGGGCGTAATAAAGGGTCTCATTTCCGGCAAGAAGCAGCTGAACATCAACATATTTTTTATGATATTCAAGCATTTCGGGATTGAAAGGCTTGCTGTCATAACTCTGGACATTGACAAAAAGTTTGTCCCCGTCAAGTTCATGGCGTCCTTCAGCGATCTCACCTGCACCGCATTTGCCCAGGAACTCCACGATTTTGGGCATGACTTCGGGGGCAAGTGCGGTATAGGCGGGCAGATTTTCCAAACGGTCGTAAATCATTTATAAATTCTCCAATGTAAAGATGTGTTTTCCGGCGCATTTACCCTGATATATTTCCGGTATGCGAAAAATATTCCGGGACGGTATGTTATGCGTACCGTGTCATAAAATAACAGTTCAGGGATTTTATTTCAAGTCAATGGCGAAAAAAAAATGAATAAAGTTGGAAAAATGCTTGAAAAAAAGCTCACGATGTGGTAAATTAAAACATGACAATATAACCAATTTAAAAGAATAAGGCAAAAATGAGTTTTCACCTGACCAGACTTTTTTCAACGGATATCGGTATTGACCTCGGTACTGCCAACTGTCTCGTCTATGTGCGGGATCTTGACCGCCTGGTTTTGAATGAGCCTTCTGTGGTAGTGCGTCAGGTCAACACCCATGAAGTTCGCCACGTGGGCGCCAAAGCCAAAGAGATGCTCGGTAAAACCCCGGTGAACCTTGAGGCGATCCGTCCCATGAAGGACGGCGTTATCGCTAACTTTGAAGTGACTGAGGCGATGCTGCGCGAGTTTATTCAAAAAGCGCTGCGCCAGGTCCCCTGGTACCGCAGACTGCTGCCCCCCCGGGTGGTCATCGCAGTTCCCTCCGGCATCACCGAAGTCGAGATCCGCGCCGTCAAAGACAGCAGCAAACGCGCCGGTGCCGGTATGGTCAAACTGGTGGAGGAACCTATGGCGGCGGCTATCGGCGTGGGACTCCCCGTCAGTGAAGCCTGCGGCAGCATGATCGTCGATATCGGCGGCGGAACCACTGAAGTCGCTGTCATCTCTCTGGGCGGTATCGTCTACTCCGACAGTATCCGCGTGGGAGGCGATGAACTTGATGACGCCATCATGCAGTATATGCGCAAAAACTACAACCTGATGATCGGTGTATTGACCGCTGAAAGAATCAAAATCACCATCGGCAGCGCCTACCCCGTCAGGGATGATATGAAAATGGAGGTCCGCGGTCTTGACATGAATGGTCATGTGCCTAAAACAGTGACCATCACCGGCGAAGAGGCGCGTGAAGCACTTCAGGAACAGGTCCGCAGCATCGCAGAAAAGGTCCACGCCGTTTTTGAACACTGCAAACCCGACCTCGCCGCTGACCTCGTGGAACACGGTATTATGCTCGCCGGAGGCGGTGCCCTGCTGGCGGGATTGGATACGCTCTTGACCGAAGAGACCGGATTGCCTGTCTTTGTCGCCGACGAACCCTTGAATGCGGTCGCCAAAGGTACAGGATTGATGTTGACAGAAGAAGAATTGTGGGAATATAATGAAAATTGATCTTTCCAAGCTCAAACCTATCGAATTGAGCGACAAAAAGTTTTTTGACGCCGCGGCGTACAAGATGAACACTCAGAGTTGCGAATGCAGTTTCGCAAACCTCTTTATGTATCGCAAACCTTATGAGATCTCCTGCATCAAGCTGGGGAACCGTCTGGTGGTCTGCGAGCAGAAAGCCCGGATCATCCACTACCCCATGGGCGAGTGGACTCCCCCTGCGGAACTGCAGAAGATCAATGCCGCATTCATTGAAGCCGGTCTTACCGACGGCGGTATCTACGATGTCCCCGAAGAGTTTCTCGACCGTCATCCCGACTGCGACAACTTCTTTGAACTGGAATACGATGAAGGTATGATCGACTACATGTTTTCCATCGACAAGATCGCAACCTTCAACGGTCCCAAACTGCGCAAAAAACACAATCTTGTGAAGCAGTTCCAGGCCAACTGGCCCTATGCCGAGATCCGCCCTGTGACCAAAGAGGAACTCCCCATCGTGGCAGATATGGCGATCGAACTGAACTCCCGCATGGAGCCTTGCGAATTTCTCGATGAAGAGGCGATCGCCATGCAGGAAGCATGGGACAACTTTGAAGCTCTGGGGCTTGGCGGCATCATCATGTATGCCGAATCCGGATATCCTGCGGGATTTTCCATTTTCAGTATGCTCCCTGCGGAAACGGTGGACGTCCACTTTGAAAAGACCGACCACTCCGTCAAGGGTGCCTCCCAGACTCTCACCTGGCAGCTCGCCATCGCTCTGCGCGGCACCGCCAAGTTCATGAACCGTGAACAGGATATGAACGAACCCAATCTGCGCCACGCCAAACGTTCACTTGATCCTGAACGCTTCTTCAAACGCTACTTCCTGCGCCAGAAGTAAAAAATTTTTCCAACAAAAAACCTCCGCATTTCCAAGGATGCGGAGGTTTCTTTTTATGGCACTTTATTTCAAGGAGCTTGCCACCAGTTCAGCCACCTTCTTGCCGGACATGAGCATACCGCCGAAAATGGGGCCCATGCGGTAGCCGCCGCCGGTGTTGTTGGCACTCATGCCGCAGGCATAGAGTCCGGGGAAATACTCTTTGGTGTTGTCAACGGTCTGGGCTTCGCCCTGATCGACCCACATGGGGCGTTCACCCTGAATTTTTCCGTCGGGGGTATTGAGTTTGATTCCCGCCTTTTCCGTAGCCATGCGCATGATTTCGCTGGGGTGTCCTGTTCCGTCGATGACGGCACGAGCGAGGACGGTCAGGGGGTCGACATGCATTCCCAGCCGTTCCACGGGGGTCCAGTTGATCACGAGTCCGCCGACTTCGCCGTTCTTGAAAACCAAATCCTCAACGCTCATGGAGTTGAAGATCCACGCACCGGCTTTGAGGGCGCCGAAAATCAATCCGGAAGCCATCGTCACAGAGTCAAGGGTATAATATCCGGGATGCTCGGCAATTTCTTCATAAGGGATCCCGAAATCGTCGAGGATAGGCAGAGCTTCCTGCTGAACAACAGCTTCGTTAAAAAGCATACCGCCGCCCCAGGTTCCGCCGCCGGGGGCAAGTTTGCGCTCAAAGATGGCGCATTTGAGACCGGCTTCGGCCAGATAGCGTGCCGCCACCAGAGCGGAAGGACCGGCACCGACGAGGGCGACATCAAGATTGAGTCCCTGCTGAAGTTTTCCGGAAAATTTGTTGATGATTGCTTGCGAGATAACGTTTTCGATTGCCGCCATGATTTGTACTCCTTTTTTTGTTTCAGGCGCTCTGGCGGCGCTGAGGAGTCGTTTGCACCATGGCATATTCCGAATCCCTGCGCCGGCATTATCCGTTTCAGGTTCTACGGGTTTGATCTCAGCCGCTGTGCGATATTCAGCAGCACCCCGTCGTGACATGCAGATAATATAGCATACGGAGGACATTTTGTCAACTTCAAAAGCTGATTAAAGCAATATTCTGAAAAATTTTTCTTTTTTTTCAAATTTTCACTGGACTTTTCATCACTTTGGTATTATTTTATATGAGTTCACATTGAACACAAGCAACCCCGTGGTGTAACGGTAGCACAACTGGTTTTGGTCCAGTTAGTTTAAGTTCGAATCTTGGCGGGGTTGCCATTTTTTTTGCCATTTTTTTGGGTTGCCATTTTTTTG
>JAZONY010000102.1:0-4464 GCA_045654705.1 Victivallaceae bacterium | reverse complement strand
GCGGTGGAAAAGACCGAACGTCGGCTTCGGAGTAACTCGCAGCTGCTTCTAGCTGCGAGAACCGAAAACTGAGGTCATCCCCTTTTCCCCTTGTCACGGCGTAGTATTACGAAGCCGGAAAACCTTTTTCAGCACAACACTTTTGCAATTTGCAAAAGTATTGTGCTGCTTAAAAGTTTTAAGAAAATAGAAATCTACCCATGTCGGGAACATAGCCAATAGAAATAAAAACTGTCCGTTTTTGCTTTTTTATGCAGAAAACGGACAGTTTTTTTGTTTGTGGAGTTTACTCTTTGGTCCAGGGGGCGTTCATGGCGGCGAGGAAACTTGTTTCGTGGCGGCGGTAGAGGACCTCAGGCAGGTCGGGATTTTTTTCCGACTTGCGGAACTTTGTGACGATCTCATAAGGGGGCTGCGGCAGTTCCAGTGAGAAAGATCCCGGGGATTGAATGAACTTTGTGAGGGCTTCTTCCGCGCCTTTGCGGATGAGTTCCCTTGCCCGGACGGGGGAGAGATGGATGGCAGAGAGCTTGGAACGGCTGTAAACTTCTGAACTCACTTCTTCCAGACCCTCTTCGCTGTTGCATCCCCGCTTGACGGCGACAGTGACCACCCCTTTTGCCAAAGCGGCAGCTTCACGGGCGAAAGCCTCTTCGCCGGAGGCAAAGATCACCGGCACATTCAATTCTGCGGCGCAGAAAGCAAATTCCCCGAATTCCCCCACCGGCAGACCGTTGACCGTGGCTTCAAAGACGTCAAAGGTCCCCGTGTGGCTGATATGGCTGTAAGGTGTCCGTGACATGGCGTGCTGCCCCACCCAGGCGATGGCATCAAAGGTGCTGTCAAGAGTAAAGGGCCAGACGGGGGAGGCGGCTCCACGCTGAAGCTCCACCCGTTCATCCAGCAGTTCGGGGTCGATGGCGCCGGGGCCGTGACCGTCAACAACACGGATCTCTGTTGCGCCTGCGGCAAAAAATCCTTCAATGGCGGCATTGGTTTCAAGAGTGAGCAGTTTTTTGGCTTTGTCGTAGTAGGGGGACTCAATGGAACACCAGTTGGCAAAGTCGAGGACTCCCGCCACGCCCTCAAGGTCGGTCACGATCATTATTTTCATAGCTGATTCCTTTCTGGAGTTAATATAACACATGAAGCGCAGTTTTGCAATTGCCGCCCATGAAAAGAATTTGCATTTTTCATTTGGAAAAAGTTCTTCCGCAGATTATATATGTATTTCAGGGAGTAACCCAAAGGAGGAATGATTTATGAGCAAATCACTTTATGTCAATCCAGCGTGGAGCGGGAAAAATTACGCTCCGGGAACCGATCTCGGCAATGGCATGTTCTGGGGCGAAAACGCCTTCGGTTTTTTCGGAGAAGCCTATGCCGCCGCAGATGCAAACGACAGTGTCACCCTTTTCGGAACATCCACCCTTCCCGGCGGTGAGAAAAATATCGGTGTCACCCTTGCCGGGAAAAGCTGCTCTGTTACAGGTTCCATCACTCTCAGCGACATCGGAACTTCCCCGGGGGCAAGGAACATCACCGTGAAAGAGGGCGCCGTACTCCAACTGGGCAAAGCCCCAACGACCCGTGAAGCGTGGCTCGGGGGGAGCGGTTCGGCAGGGGAAGTGGGGAATATCTGGATCCGTGCCGGAGAAACTTCCGGCGGCACCCCCGGCTCTCTCACCGTTGCTGCCGGTGGGAGTCTGCTTTCTTACGGACAGATTTCCAACCGTGGGCAGATCGTCGTCAGGGGCGAAATGAAAATCGGTGCTGTTGAGGGTTCAGGTTCCATGGCTCTGGCGGGGGTTGCTTCTGCTCCGGGGAGCTTCACCCTTGACGGAGGGAATTTCAGCGATATCCCCTCACTCTGGACCAACGCCAACGATTTGAAGCCGGTCAACTCTCTTACCGTCGGCGAAAACAGCTCTGGCGGCGTTTCAGTTATGAAAATCATCAACGATGCCGATTTTTCCACCACCGGCTCCTGGATGACCGTTTATGAAAAAGGGGTGCTTATCGTTGAAGACAGCTCCTTTGAAATGCGTTATCCGGAAAACAACACAGGGATCGGTATCCTCTGGGAAAATGTCAAGCCGGAGTCTGTTTTCGTCAACAAAGGCAGTGTCACCATTGATGACTCTGAACTCTTTCTTACCAATGTTGTCAATACAGGTGTCATTACCGTCAAAGGCAGCTCCACCGTCAACGCCCTCATTACCGGAGAGGGCAGCGTTACCCTTGCCAACGGAACTCTTCTCGGCGGGGAGCTTGATAGTTCCATCACTGTTTCGGGTACGGCTTCCTTGAAAGATGATGCCGTTTTTTCAGGGCGTTTGCTCGGGGGAAGTCTCAAAGTTGCAGGGAGCAATCTTTTGAATATCGCTTCCGGCAGCAGTGCGGCAACTCTGCTCCTTGCTGCGGGAACTTATACGGATGATCTTTTCGGCGATGCCGTCCTCAAAGGTTCCGGCAAAAATACATTCATTACGGTCAATGCCTCTTCATTCAACGGGAACCGTGTCAGTAACCTTCAACTTGCAGTAACAGGGGCGACAGTTGACGGAGGGATCTCCATTCTGATCGACGACCCCGCCCGTATTAAAAGCATCAACGGTAACGCCGTCATCTATAACGGCAATGCCGCCGACCGGGCGTATTATGTCGTTATGGAGGGGAAACTCTATGAACTTGAAACGGCGGGTACGGGGATTTCCTTTGTCCCTGCCGCAACTGCCGCAACTGCCGGGACGGGTGTCATTGTCAACTTCAACGGCTCCCTTGACCGTTTTTCTGAAGGAATGGGGGTTTTCGGTATCGAAGTCAAAGAGGGAACGGCGAACCTCAAGGTTTCCAAGGGTGTGGCGGTCTCTGCCGGGGATATTTCCAAGAGTGCCAACGGCGGCGTGACCAATATCACTGTCGCCCCGGGAAAAGGCACGCTCCGGACAGAGCTGAACGCCGCAACCATTGAGGCGATCGGCAAACTTGTATGCGGCAACAGTTCGGATTTGAATGTGACGGGAGCTGTCCGGGGGACTAACTTCAATACGGCGATACAGCTGGGAAGTTTCAGTACCGGTTCTTTCGGGTCCATTGATCTTGAAGGGGGGAGCAACACCCTTTCCATCGGTTCCCAAAGCCGTGTGACCGTGGGGACGGAAAGTTTTCCCGGCAATATCGCCAATGTCAGAACCATCAAACTTGCTTCCGGAATTTACAAAAAAGCCAAAAACGGCACCATTACGGAAATCAAAACCACTCTCACCGTCAATGGTGATATGGTGTCTCCCATGATGAACAGCTCCGTCACCCTGGGCAGCGATGCCCGCCTGACAGCTGTCAACTTGCAGAACAACGATGTCAACACGGGAACAACTTTCAAAGCAGGGCTCCGTTCCGAACTTCTCTTTTCCGGAAATGTGACCGGTTTTGCGGGCGTTTCCCTCGGGAATAACAGCACTTTCAGAGCTGCCAACGCTTACGGCACGGCTCAGAACAATACCTTTTCCCTCGGCAGCGGTGCAGAGGCGGTCATTGACGGTGAACTGGATTTCAAAGGAGGAAACAATACCCTCAAACTCGGTACGGGAGCTGTTTTGCAGGCGGAAAATCTCCTCAATCTCAGGAGCTTTACCGCAGGAAACAGAAGCCTTATCGGTACGGCTGAGGAAGAGGTCGGCTGTTCTTTCGGTTCAGGAAATGACACTTTGAAACTCGGCGACGGGGTCAGGGCTTTCTTTGCCGCTGTGGATCTCGGAGACGGAAAAGATACTTTTTCCATAGGCAGGGGGACAAAAGTGACACTCACCTCCCTTGCAGGGGCGGAGTCTCTCAATGGCGCCCGGGGAAGTGAGATCTGGTTCAACAACGGTGCTGAGGATGTGGACCTTGAGGGCGTCAAAGGCTCCTGGAAGAACGCTGAGATCTTTGATGTTTCAGGCATCGCCCGGAGTACCTCAGGGGCAGTCTACGCCAATGAGTGGGATGTTTACGAAGTGACATCTGAAGTTACCTCACTCACCGTCACTCCCAACGGCGTTGAGGTCTGGTACTCCGGAGACAACGGGAACTCCTGGCTTGCCTGGGAGTCCGGCACGACGGCGGGGGCAGGTGATCTCATCCGGGTCGGTATCGACTTTGACTCCAAAGATCAGTATGCCAAAGCAACCTATAGCATCAGTATCACTTCTGCCTGAAATAAAAACGTGCTGTTGCAAAACATCAGTTACCGATAATGTCTGGTCCACAGACCGGAACAACCGTTACCCCCGTGTTCAACGCCACGGGGGTTTTTTATACCCTCGAGCCGGTTGGCAGTCTGCGGGCGTTTTCGTTGTTTTGACACAGCCCGCTTGTATTGACCAGTGGACAAGGCGCCCGCTAACTGAAACAAATATAAACCGTGGTCGTAGCCGTGAGCCGGCGAAGGTGCTTCGCACCGAGCGCGGTCGAACGTCGACA
>JAZONY010000101.1:0-1823 GCA_045654705.1 Victivallaceae bacterium | reverse complement strand
GAATAAGCCCCTGCGGTATTCCGCAGGGGTGGCCCCGAGTCATGTCGGGGCGAATGAAGTGAAACCTGAGCATCTAAGCCCCCCTGGGATCAGCCGCAGGCTGTCGACGGGGGGCGCTGTAATTGAGATGAAGCCTTGTACCACAGTGGTCGAAGCCCCAAACCTCCCCAAAACCAGTATCACCGTTGCACCACAACAACACGCCCCACAGGTCGGAAAAGATGGGGTTCGGGGAAGAAAACCGCTGGCGGTTGTCTTTCCCCGACTCCGCAGACCTTAAGTAAATCAAGCTCAACCTCAAGTATGACCAAACAAAAGGTTTAGTCACACTCTCAACCTCTCAGTACTGGTAAACGCTCTGATTTTGCATGAGTGTTGGGTACGGCACTTTGTCGGACATGTCGGACATGTCGGACAAGTCGGACTTTATTGGTGTGCCGCAGGTGCAAAAAAAGGAGCTTTTCAGTTGAGTTCGTTCTGCTGCGCCACCAGATTGGCTCCGCCGTAGGTTTTGCGCAGGAGAGGTTTCTCGATCTTGCCCGTGGGATTCCGGGGAACGTTGGCGAAAATCACCTTGCGGGGTCTCTGATAACGGGGCAGACTTTTGCAGAAGTTTTCAATATCCTCTTCAGAAAGTGTTTCCCCGGGTTTGACTTCGATGATGGCGGCGGCGATCTCGCCCAGACGGGCATCGGGCAGTCCGATGACGGCAACGTCTTTGATGGCGTTGTGGCGGCGCAGGAAGTCTTCGATCTGGACGGGGTAAAGGTTTTCGCCCCCGGTGATGATCACATCCTTTTTGCGGTCCACCAGATAGATAAATCCGTCGGCATCGATCTTAGCCATATCTCCGGTATAGAGCCAGCCATCCTTTGAAAGGGTTTCAGAGGTGGCTTTTTCGTCTTTGTGGTAACACTTCATCACCCCTGCGCCCCGGACAGCCAGTTCCCCCACTTCGCCGGGGGCGACGGGGTTGCGGTTTTCGTCAACGATGGCGCACTCCCAGCCGTAACCTGCTTTGCCGATGGCGCCCACATGGTCGATATTCTCGATGCCCAGATGGACGGCTCCGGGTCCGATGGATTCGCTCAAGCCGTAATTGGTGTCGTAGTCGTGGTGCGGGAAAACCTGTTTCCACCGTTTGATGAGACTGGGCGGAACCGGCTGGGCGCCGATGTGCATGAGACGCCAATGGGAAAGATCATATTCATCAAGTTTGATGTCACCGCGTTCGATGGCATCGAGGACATCCTGCGCCCACGGAACGAGCAGCCAGACGATGGAACACTTTTCATTGGCAACGGCACTGATGATCCACTCCGGCTTGACTCCGCGCAGAAGAACCGCCTTGCCGCCGACGAGAAAGCTGCCGAACCAGTGCATTTTCGCTCCGGTATGATACAAGGGCGGAATGCAGAGAAAGACATAATCCCGGGTCTGACCGTGGTGTTTCTGTTCCACGCTGCAGGCGTGCATCAAACTTTTGTGCCGGTGGACGATCGCCTTGGGGAAACCGGTGGTACCGCTGGAAAAGTAGATCGCGGCTTCATCTTCATCGCTCAAGGGGACACACGGAGCTTTGCTTGAACAGTATGAAACCAGATCGGCGTATGATTCGGCGAAACTCGGACAGTCACAGCCGACATAAATAAAGGATTTTATCCGGGGCATCCGGTCGCAGATCGCTTCGATACGGCCGATAAAGGTCGGACCGAAAAAGAGATAATCGACATCGGCAAGTTCCAGACAGTATTTGATTTCCTCTGCGGTGTAGCGGAAGTTGAGCGGAACCGCGATCGCACCGCTTTTCAAAATACCGAAGT
>JAZONY010000100.1:0-2241 GCA_045654705.1 Victivallaceae bacterium | reverse complement strand
ATGATGTTGTCTTCCTAAGACCGCTTGGCCTCCGACTTATCACCATTGCATCACAACAACACGCCCCACAGGTCGCAAAGAATGGGGGCTTGGGGGAAAGAAAGCGCTGGCGCTGTCTTTACCCCAACTCCGCAGACCTCTTTAAATCAAGCACAACCTCAAGTATGACCAAACAAAAAGGTTCACTCACACACTCAGCCCCGCAGTACTGGAAAGCCGTCTGATTTTGCATGAGTGTTGGGTGCGGCACTTGGTCGGACATGTCGGACATGTCGGACAAGTCGGACTTTATTGGTGTGCCGCAGGTGCAAAAAAAGAGGGGGCAGCAAAACATCGGGTTTTGCAACAGCCCTCTTCCGGTAAAATTTCCGGTCAGCGGTAGATCTCACGCAGCCGGGTCGATGCGGGAGATTCAAGGATCGGAGACTTCAAACCAATGGGGTTTGAGGGGAAAGGCTGGTCCGGATTGACACCGCAGAGTTCATAGAGACTGCCCAGAAGGTCCGCGGGACTCACAGGACGGGTCGCCGGGAAGGTGGTGGTGGCATCGGAACTGCCCACAACTTTGCCGCCGGCAAATCCGCCCCCTGCGACCATGGCGCAGAAACAGCTGCTGTGGTGGTTGCGTCCTCCCTGCCAGGGGGCGTGCCAGTCGATACGGGGGGTGCGCCCGAATTCTCCGGTCCACCAGACGATGGTCTGATCGAGAAGGTTGCGCTCATGGAGGTCTGAAATCAAAGCTGCCACGGCACGGTCCATTTCGGGAGCGATACGGGTCAGAGACTCAAAGTGTTTCTTGTGGGTATCCCAGCCGGAAGCGTTGATGGTGACATAAGGGACACCGGCTTCCACCAGACGGCGGGCGCAGAGGCAGGACTGACCGAAACGGTTCATGCCGTAGCGTTCACGCATGGCACGGGGTTCCAGAGAGAGGTTGAAAATATCTGCGGCTTTGCCGAAAAGGATGGTGCGCGCCTCTTCGCCGGATTTGGCAAACTGTTCGATGGCAGGATAATTTTTGCCCTCTCTTGCAAAGCTGTCAAGCTCTTCAAGAAGTTTGAAACGGCGTTGGACCTCTTCTTTGGAAGCACCCCCTGCGGGACTGTAACTGTCAACCTGGAACATGGCACTTTCAGGCCGTCCTCCGGTGGAAAAGGGGGAGTAACGATCCCCCAGAAATCCGCATTCAGAGAAGCGTCCCTTGTTGGTGGTCAGTGCCACATAAGGCGGCAGATTGTGCTGCACGTTGCCTTTATTCAGCATGGCGAGCATGGCACCGATGGCGGGATAGGTGATACCGCCCCCGGGCATACGGCCGGTCTGCATGAGATAGGTGGCGGACTCATGGCCCCGGTGGGGATGGGTCATGCTGCGGATGATGGAGTAATGATTGGCGATCTTTGCCAGTTCGGGCATATATTCGCTGATCCTGATCCCGTCAACATTGGTGGGGATATCCCCTTTACCGCCGTTGTAGTCAAAACTGGCTTTGGGTTTGGGGTCAAAGGCTTCAAGCTGCGAGGGACCGCCCCAGATCCAGATTTCGATAACGCTTTTGGCTTTGCCCGAGGTACGGTTCTTTTTGGGAAGATCCATTCCGGCAAATGCAGGGCTCATCCGTGACACGGCACCGAGTGCGCCCATGGTCAGACAGGCTTTGAGAAATTCACGGCGTTTCATAATTTCCTCCGGCGTTTATGTGTGAAAAAGTGTTCTCAAGTGAAAATAATTCCAATATTTGAATTTTGCAAATGAAAAATCAAAATTTTTTGAAAAATTTTTCTTTTTTACACAAAAAAAGGAGAATAAAACCCTCTTTTCACCTGCAGCGCCCCGTCTGAGTCCGTAAAAGTCTGTTCTTGTCCGTTTAAGTCCGCAAAAAAGCGCTGCACCAGACACTCATGCATAAACAGAGCGTTGACCAGTACTGAGGGGATTGGTGCGTGACTAAACCTTTTTGTTTGGTCATACTTAAGGTTGTGCTTGAGTTAAAGAGGTCTGCGGAATTGGGGTAAAGACAGCGCCAGCGCTTTCTTTCCCCCAAGCCCCCATTCTTTGCGACCTGTGGGGCGTGTTGTTGTGGTGCAATGGTGATACTGTTTTTGGGGAGGTTTGGGGCTTCGACCACTGTGGTACAAGGCTTCATCTCAATTACAGCGCCCCCCGTCGACAGCCTGCGGCTGATCTCAGGGGGGCTTAGATGCTCAGGTTTCACTCCATTCGCCCCGACATGACTCGGGG
>JAZONY010000099.1:0-28813 GCA_045654705.1 Victivallaceae bacterium | reverse complement strand
CCGGGGTTTTGCCGGGGAGCGCATTGTCAGGCACATAAAGATTGGCGGTGACAGGGAAGTTGCTCCGGCTGTAATAGATCAGTTTTTCAATGGTGTAGCCCTCACATTTGACAACACCGCAAGTTTGGACGTTGAGGGGAGACTTTTCTTTGGGGAAAACATAGGAGGAGCTGATTTTTTCTTTCAGTTCAGCGATATAGTTGTAAACATCTTCAGGGGTTTTCAAAGCGGCAAGTTTTTCCCGTCTCCGCTGTGCGTTTTCCCGGAAGAGGGAAACGTAGTACTCCTGAATAAGACCTCCGAAATTGGACATGATGAGACTTCCTTGATTGAGATGATATAAAAGGTTGTGCTGAAAATATACATCCGTCTTTCCGGGATGTCAAGTCTCTTTGAAAAAAAGAGCTTTTTTTCTTGCTTTGATCGGGAAAAAGTGATATATTATATGAATATATTTATTTATGAAGAGGAAAATGACCCATGATGAATCTTTTTAAGAATGGTAATTTCAAGCAGGTCCTGAAAATTGCCTTTCCCCTGATGCTTTCAAACGCCGCTCATGCGATCAATCTTTTTCTGGACCGTGCCATGCTGGCGGGGTACTCCGATATGACCATGGCGGCATCCTTTCCCGCCGGATTGAGTGCTTTTGCCTTTTCCTGTCTCTTTCTGGGAACCGTCGGTTACAGCGGAGCCTTTGTCGCCCAGTATCACGGCGCCGGGGAGTTCCGCCGCATCGGCTGTGCCGTCTGGCAGGGGATTTGGGTGGCGCTTATCGGCGGAGTGGCTATGACGGGACTTTCTTTCTTTGCCGAAGAGATCTTTGACCTCTTCGGACACGGACCCGAGGTGCGTTCCCTTGAGGTGATCTATTTCAGGATCCTCTCGATCGGGAGCGTGACCAATCTCCTTTGCATCGCCCTTGCCAATTTCTGGAGCGGACGGGGCAAAGTCAGAATGGTCATGGTGGTCAATGTATTGATAACCCTGGTCAATATCATACTCAACTATCTGCTCATTTACGGCAAAACCATACCGCTGCCTTTTGGCTGTTCACTCCAATGTCCCGAACTGGGCATCGTCGGCGCCGCTTACGGGACCATTGCCGGTTCACTGGTGGGCGTGCTGATTTTCGGGATCGGATTTTTCATCTTTGCCGGTTGGAAAAAATACGGTGTGGGCAAATGCTTTGACGGGGGACTTTTTCTGCGGCTGCTCCGCTTCGGACTCCCCACGGGGATCCAGCTTGCCATCGACCTGATCGCCTTTCAGATCTTCATCATCTTGCAGGGCAAGGTCGATTCCGTGGCACTGGCGGCTTCGGGGATCGCTTTCGGCATCAACAGTCTTGCCTTTACGCCCCTTTTGGGCATCGGGCAGACGGTGGGGATCCTTGTGGGGCAGGCTGTCGGAGCAGGGGAGATCCCCAACGGAGAACGCTCGGTGCGCAGCGCAAGGATGCTGGGGCTGAGTTATGTGATGCTTCTGGGATGTGTTTTCTTCTTCTGGCCGGAGCCTTTGCTTCTTGCGTTCAAAAATGTTTCCCCGGCTATCATGGCGGACAGCCGCATCATGCTCCGTTTTGTTGCAGGATACCTTTTCTTCGATGCGTTTTTCATCATTTACAGCAACGCCATCAAGAGTGCCGGAGACACCCGTTTTGCCATGATCACCCATACGCTCCTTGCGGCATTTTCTTATGTGATCCCCTGCCTGCTGCTTTTCATCGCCTACCGGCAGCCCTGGTTCGGTGAATTTTTCGGTGCCGCCAGGCGGGGCTGGTGTCTCTGGGGCATCTGGAGCATCAGCGTTCTCTATGTCTGGTTCTGCGGTGCGGCATTTTACTTGCGCTACCGCCAGGGCAGGTGGAAGAATATGAAAGTTATCGAAACGCCTCAGGAGATCGTCTGAGGCAGGGGGAATATTCAAAGTTTCCTTAATATTTGTCTTGAAAAAACGGTTTTTCAATGCTATATTATGGACATGTTTTTTCACAGCTGTATTGACCTTTTGTTTCAAAAAGGAAGATACGGTTTTTTTTAACGGTTTCAGGAAGGCGGAAAAAGCCGGAGTTCCTGAGCCTAAAAATCTTAAGGATGAAGAAAAAATGAAAGAAGAATTGCCTATTGCAGTTCAGATCGCCGCACTGGCGATCCAGATCGGAGTCATTCTCTTTGCCGCCCGCTTCTGCGGCGTGGCAGCGCAGAAGATGAAAGTTCCTTCCGTTCTCGGCGAACTTATCGCCGGTATCATCATCGGTCCCTTTGTGCTGGGCGGTGTGGGACTTCCCCTGCACGGCTTTGAAAACGGACTTTTCCCCCTGATCGAAGGCGCAAAACTTCCTGTTTCAACCCCTCTTTATTCACTGGCGACCATCGGCTCCATCGTTCTTCTTTTCATGTCCGGACTTGAAACCGATCTGAAAATGTTCTTCCGTTACAGTGTGGCGGGAACCATTGTGGGACTTGGCGGTGTGATCTTTGCATTTGCTTTCGGCGATGCTATGGGTATGATGATGTTCAAAACGAACTTCATGGATCCCCGCTGTCTCTTCCTCGGTATCCTGAGTACGGCGACCTCCGTGGGTATCACCGCCCGTATCCTTTCTGAGAAAAAGAAGATCGACTCCCCCGAAGGCACCACCATCCTTGCCGCAGCTGTCATCGACGACGTGCTGGGCATCATCTGTCTTGCCATCGTCATGGGTATCGTGGGGGTTTCCGGTTCCGGCGGAGCCATCGACTGGGGCCGTATCGGTATCATCGCTCTCAAGAGTGTGGGAATCTGGCTGGGCGTGACCGCTCTGGGACTGGTCTTTGCTCACAGGATCGCCAAGTTCCTCAAGGTGTTCCCCCCCTCCGGGACCTATGCCATCCTCGCTTTCGGTCTTTCTCTGCTCCTTGCAGGACTTTTTGAACAGGCCGGGCTTGCCATGATCGTGGGTGCTTACGTCATGGGCTTGAGCCTTTCCAAAACCGACATTTCCTTTGCCGTTCAGCATCAGCTGGAAGGTATTTCCAACTTCCTCGTTCCCATCTTCTTTGTGGTGATGGGTATGCTGGTGGATGTCCGTGTCTTCCAGGATGCCGACGTCCTCAAATGGGGACTTATCTATTCTGTTATCGCCGTTCTCACCAAGATCATCGGCTGTGCGGTCCCCGCCTATTTCATGAACTTCAACCTCATCGGCGCCACCCGTATCGGTATGGGTATGATCCCCCGTGGTGAAGTTGCCCTGATCATCGCCGGTATCGGTGCCACGACCATGATGACGCTGAACGGCAAACAGGTTCCTGTGATCGACTCCAAACTTTTCGGTATTGCCATCATGATGACTCTTGTCACCACTCTTGTGGCACCTCCTTTGCTTGCCGCAGTGCTGGGCATCAAGAAAAAGGGTGTCAAGAAAGATGTTGTGGAAGAGGAAGCGGTCAACACCTTCTACGAACTGCCCTCTGAATCCATCAGAGACTTCGTTCTCAATCTGATGCTGGATAAATTCCGCCGTGAGGGATTCCGCCACAATGAACTGGGCCGCGGCGACGGACTGACCCATTTCCGCCGTGATGATATCGCTTTCACGCTGATCCGTACCGGCAACACCTTCAAGTTTGAATCCAGCCCCTCTGAGGCGCTTCTCATCCGTACCGTTATGTACGAGACCTTTGTTGAGATCCACCACGCCATGACCACTCTGAAAGAGTTTGCCGCTCCCGGAGGGCTGGAAAATGCTGTCGCTTCTGCCGAAGCTCCCAAAAGCAGCCGCAAAAAAGATGCTCTGCGCATTGACCGGGTCCTTTCTCCCGATGCCGTTGTTTTCAACCTCAAGGCTGAAAATACCACCGATGCCATCAAGGAACTGGTGGGCAGACTGATGCAGAACGGCGTCCTCAAAGATGCTGACCTCTGCGAAAAAGATGTCCTTGAACGCGAGGGCATCATGGCAACCACCATGCCCGGCGGCGTGGCTCTGCCCCATGCCCGTACCGAGGGAACTCAGAAGCTGGTCGCCGCTATCGGTATCTCACGGAAAGGTTGTCCGGTGGGTGACAGGGAAGACGATCCCACCCACATTTTCATCCTGAGCCTCTGTCCCAAAGATGCCACCCAGCCTTATCTGCAGTTTGTGGCGCAGGTGGCAGGCGTTCTGACCAATCCTGAAAAGGTTGCAGAGGTCCTTGCGGCACCCGATGCCAATGCGGTCCGTGATATTTTCCTTGTAAGGTGATAAGATGAAAGGTCTTGCTTTTTTGATCGGAGTCCTGCTTCTTGCAGCTGCCGTTGAGGGAGCGACCTTTCGTGACGGTTCCGGGCGCATGGTCGGGAATTCTCACGATCACGGGAAACAGACGATTTACCGTGACAGTTCCGGCAGGGTTTCCGGAACGGCTTACAAGGTGGGGGAAAACTCCACCATTTACCGTGACAGTTCCGGCAGAGTGAAAGGGACTGCGACTCAGACGGGGAACTCCACCATCTATCGTGACAGTTCCGGCAGAGTCAGCGGAACTTCGCGGCAGGTCGGCAATCAGGTCATTTACCGTGACAGTTCCGGCAGAGTGACCGGCACCGCGACCCAGGTGGGGAACCGGACCATTTACCGTGATGCTTCGGGGCGCGTAAAAGGCAGTGCGGACAAAAATGTTTCCCCTGTCAAATCCTACGGCATGAAAAATAGTTTCGATAAGAACAAAAAACGCCGCTGAAAAAATCAAATATCACTTCTTCAACAGAGCCGGAGTTATCATCAGATGCTCCGGCTCTATGTGTCCCAGAGAGCGGATGAAATTACTGCGGAAATCCGGAATGCGTGCCGTCAGGGTGTCGGCAAGTTCCCTGAAATATCGGCGGTCCCCGGATTCCAGAAGCTCCTCATAACGGCATGTTCCCGCCGTGGGAAAATCGTTGCAGAGAGCTGTTTCCTTGAGCAGTTCTTCGGGCACAAGGGCAAGAGGACGGATGACTGTCGGATGAAGCTTGTTCTGAGGTACGGCAAGGGGTGCCATGGTTTTGATCCCCTGACCACGGCAGAGGCTCATAAAAAACGAGGCGATAAGATCGTCCAGGTGCTGCCCCAGAGCCAGTTTGTTGCATTTGAGTTCAGAGGCAAGGCCGTAAAGTTTTCCCCGGCGCAACCGGGAACAAAGTCCGCAGGGGGAGCCGTCAAGACCTTTTTCTTCAAGAAGTTCCGCCATGTTGACGGCAACGCTTTTGTGCTGCCAGTTGTGGGCTTGACAATATTCGGCGATTTTTTGCAGATTGAATTCCGGATATCCCGGATCAAAAGTCCCGGCGATGATTTCAAATTTTACAGGCGCGACCTTTTGGAAATAGTGCAGCACATGGAGCAGGATGAAACTGTCTTTGCCCCCTGAAAGTCCCGCAAGTATACGGTCATTCTCACGGATCAGACCGAAGCGGCCGATACATTCACCCGCAAGTTTGCGGATCCTGTCGATATGTTTTCCCTGCAAAGACTCCAACTTTCAACTCCTCGTTTTGGGGGATCGTGAACCAAGAACTCATTGAATTTCATAAAATAACTCCACAGGGGACAAAAATCAAGTTGATTCAAGTTGAAAATATCTCTTTCCGGTACTATATTATCAATATGTAATAAAAATGGGGAATTTTTCAATAATCAAGAGAGAGACCATGATCGATTGCCATAAAAGAAAACATCTTGTGCGCCACCATGAGTGCGGTCCCTGCGGAAATATGAAACTTCAGATGATCCTGGACTGCTTGCAGGATATTGCCGCCGAACACGCCGAAATGCTGGGCTGCGGCATGGAGCATCTTATCGCAAATAAAAGATTATGGGTCCTTTCACGGCTCAAAATCAGGATCTTGCGCTTCCCGCAGCTCAAAGAGGAGCTTGATCTGCGGACCTATCCCACAGGACACGACCGTCTGTCAGCGTTCCGCCAGTACGGTATCGCCGCAGGTGGAGCCGATCTGGTTCAGGGCTCTTCCGCATGGGTGATGCTTGACGGAACGACTTTCCGGCCTGTTCCCATGGAAAAAGCCTTTTCCGAGCCTCTGCCCCTCAACGGGGACAAAGAGGTGTTTTTTGAAAAGTTCGACCGTATCGCCCCCGGAACAGGAGAGGAACTGGCTTCATTCCGTGTGGGCGCCGGGGATATCGACTTGAATCAGCACCTGAATAATGCAGTTTATGCAAGATTCATCGAAGATGTCCTTGAAAAACTTCAGCCCGGAGCTTCTCAAAGGCTCTCTGAGCTGCAGATCAATTTTCAACATGCGGGGCAGCTCAACGATATTGTGGGATGCTCCGGAACCCTTGAGGGAAACAAATTTACGATCCACGGCGGCAGCTTTTTCTGCGCCTGCGGAACGTTGGCATGATGCCGCTGATAGTGTAAAGAATCTGAAACTTAAAAATAAAGGAAAACAAAAATGAAAAATGGTATTATCTGCGCCGGTAACTGGGTCATCGACAAGGTGAAACTCATCGACCGCTTCCCCGAAGAGGGAACGCTTTGCAATATTTCTTCCCAGATCCGCAGCACCGGCGGCGGTCCCGCCAATGTCTCCTTTGACATCGCCGCCATGGACAGCACGCTGCCTCTGTACGCCGCCGGACGTATCGGTAACGACGAGGATGGTCAGTTCGTCCTTGACGAGATCAAAGCCCGCAACATCGACAGCAAGGCGATGATCATCGACCCTGCTCTGCCCACCAGCTATACGGATGTGATGTCCGGCAACGGCAAACGGACCTTCTTCCACTGCCGCGGAGCATGTTCCGAATACGGTTTTGATGATGTCCGTGATATTGATGTCCCCGCCAAATTCTTCTACCTCGCCTATCTGCTGCTGTTGGAAAAAATGGACCGCGCCGATGCCGAATACGGCACCGAAGCCGCCCGTACTCTGGACTATATGCAGAAAAAAGGCTACAAGACCGTGGTGGACTTTGTGAGCGATGCCCCTGAGAAGTTCCGGGCGATCGTCATGCCTGCTCTGCCTTATATCGATATCCTCATCGTCAACGAGATCGAGTGTGCCAGCTGCAGCGGCATCGAACTGCGCCGTCCCGACGGTTCGCTCAACTATGCCAATCTGCCTGCCGCAGTGGACTTTCTCCTTGAAAACGGCGTAAAAGAGACCGCTGTCATCCACTTCCCCGAAGGTGCCGCAGGCCGTCAGAAAAACGGCGAATTCATCTATCGTCCCTCCTGCCACATCGCCAAAGAGGATATCGTCGGCAGTACCGGTGCCGGGGATGCTTTTGCCGCAGGCGTGATCTATGCGCTCCATCAGGAGTGGGATCTTGCTTCCGCCATGGAACTGGGCGGCGCTTCAAGCAACTTCAATCTGCGTGATGCCACGGCGACCGGCGGCGCAGTTTCTCTCGAAAAGATGCAGGAATTTCTGAAAAATTGCGCCTACACCCCCGTTCCTGCCGAATTTGCTGAAAAAGAGATGTGATCTATGGCAATTTCTGACAACAATTTCACGATTGCAGTCGGACCTGCTGTTTCTGGCGAAAGAAGTTTCATGCTTCAAACTGCGGGGCTGGTGATCTATCCCTTCAGCTTGATCCCTTTCAATGTGGACGGTCGTGCCAATCACGCCTCTCTCAAAGCGGCGATGAAAGGCGACAGAACTCTGGTCATCTTCCCTGAGATCCCCCGTGAAGAGAACTTTGATCCCGAAAACGGTATCGAAGAACCCGAATCCTTTGTCTGGGACAACCGTAAACGGTGTAAAACCGGTGTCCTGGTCAGAGTGCTTCAGCGTGCCGAAATGCCCGACGGTTCCGTCAGGATCGTGGTGCGGGGCATCAAGCGTGTGCGCTACAACAACGCCTTCCGGGATATGAACGGTGCCGTGGGCGTGGATTTCTCTGCCGTCGAAGAAAAAAACGGTGATATGGATGAGAAAGAGATCAATGCCCGTCTGCGTGCCTTGATCGCAAGTTTCTTTGAACTTTCCTCCATGCTCCCCGGTCTCAATGAGGAAACGGTCGTTGCGGTGAACAATGCGCCCACCCCCGGGCGTGCCATCGATATGATCGTGGATGCTTTGAACTTCAGTTTTGAAGAGAAACTCTGGTTCCTCAGCAATACTGATACGGCTCTGCGCCTTGAGATCCTCGCCGTGCTGCTCAACCGTGAGCTGGAAACCACCCGCCTCAGTGCCCGGATCCAGAGCGAGGTCCATGAGGCCATGGGGGAATCCCAGCGGGAGTTCTATCTGCGGGAACAGCTGAAAGTCATTCAGAAAGAGCTGAACGAAGAGACCAGGAACCCCGATCTGGTGGTCATGGAAAAGCGTATCGAAGAGTGCGATGCGCCTGAAAATGTCCTTGAGACCATCAGAAAAGAGTTCAACCGTATGCAGCAGATACCCACCATGACGCCGGAGTATCATATCAGCTACAACTACCTCAACTGGCTCCTTGATCTTCCCTGGATGGTGGAAACCGAAGACCGGCTCAATACCAAAGCCGCCTCCCGCATCCTTGAAGCGGACCACTACGGCTTGGAAGAGGTGAAAAAACGCATCCTTGAATTTATCGCCGTGCTTCAGCTCAACCGTGAGCAGGGCAACGACTCCATGCGTAAAGCCCCCATTCTCTGCCTTGTGGGACCTCCCGGTGTGGGTAAGACCTCTCTCGGTCAATCTATTGCCCGCGCTTTGCAGCGGAACTTCATCCGTGTCTCTCTGGGCGGTGTCCATGACGAAGCTGAGATCCGGGGCCACCGCCGCACCTATGTCGGCGCCATGCCCGGCAGGATCATCCAGAACATCAAGCGCGCCGGGAGCAGAAATCCTGTGTTCATGCTGGATGAGGTGGATAAACTTGCTCACGATATGCGGGGCGATCCTGCTTCTGCGCTTCTTGAAGTCCTTGACCCTGAGCAGAATTTCTCATTCAATGACAACTTCCTTGAACTGGGGTTCGATCTTTCAAAGGTCTTTTTCATCGCTACCGCCAATGTGGAGGAACAGATCCCCGGCCCCCTGCGGGACCGTATGGAAATTATCCGCCTGCCCGGATATACCCAGATGGAAAAACGGGAGATCGCCAAACGCTATCTGGTGAAGCGTGAAAGCTCCGACTGCGGCTTTGCCCCCGGTCAGGTCAAGTTTACGCTCCCCGCACTGGATGCCCTCATCGAGGGTTACACCATGGAATCCGGCGTCCGCAATCTGGGGCAGACCATCGCCCGTGTCTGCCGTCGCCTTGCCGGTAAAGCGGTCAACGGCGACCTGGATATGGAAAAGAACTTTTCCGTCACCCCCGCCATGGTGCGGGAACTGCTGGGCGCTCCCCGTTTTCTCAGGGATAAAGCCGATGAAAACGGCGAGCCCGGTATGGCAACCGGCATGGCATGGACCGGCGCAGGCGGCGTGACGCTCCCTGTGGAGATCATCGCCATTGCAGGGGGCAAAGGAAATATGAAAGTCACAGGCTCCATCGGCAAAGTCATGGAGGAATCCGCCTCCATCGCTTTCAGTCTGGTGCGGGGCAGGTGTGAGAAGTGGAAAATCGACCCTGAATTTTTCAACACCCACGATTTCCACATCCACGTTCCCGACGGCGCCACCCCCAAGGATGGTCCCTCAGCCGGCGTGACATTGTCTCTGGCACTTATTTCATGCCTCAGAGGTTGTCCCTTGCGGAAAAAACTTGCCATGACAGGTGAAATCACCCTGACAGGCAGAGTGACCGCCGTGGGCGGGATCCGTGAAAAGGTCGTCGCCGCCATGCGGGCGGGGATCACCCATGTCATCCTGCCCGAGGAAAACCGCAAGGACCATGAGGAACTGCCCGAAGAGGTCAAAAAGGCTCTTGAGTTCCACTTTGTCAAACGCCTTGAAGAGGCCGAAGTTATCGGATTTGAAGGGAAATAAATATGATGAAACGATTTTTGCTTCTTGCTTTTTGTCTCTTTCTGACAAGTGGGGCATGGGCTGTTGCGGAAGAAAGTTCCGCTCAGTTTCTTGACAAGGTGCGGAACTTCCGCAGTACAGGGACCTACTCCAAGCTCAAAGGGAACATCCAGCACCGCCGCAGAGGCAGCCGTGTGGAAAACACCCCTTTGTATTTCGGTATCATCATCCAGAATGACCGCTTTACGGGACATCTGCTCATCGGGAACAAGGATTCACTTCTGATTTCCCAGTCCCGCACAAGCGGCGTTTCTGCCGTGACCCGGCTCAAAGGGACCACTGCGGTCCTTGACCATGTGGGACTGCGTGCCACAGATCTGACTTTGGGATTCATCCACGGCAAACTCATCAAGGAGCTGCCCCGTGAGTCGCTGGGCATTGCCCCCTGCCGGGTGATGCTCCTTGAAAGTCAGGATAAAAAAGAGACGGTGAAAGTCTGGATCGCTGCCGATCACTACTTCCCCCTCAAAGCTGAGTTCAGCCGCAAGGGGGAAAAAGCTCCCTACCGTACGCTGGAGTGTAACGGATTCACCAAGCGTAATGACCTTTATTACGCCAGATTCATCAACGTCGAAGGTCCCGGCTGGCGTACCCGTGTCGCCTTTGATGCCGACAGTGCCGAACTGGGCTTCTTTGACCCCAAAAATCCTGTCAATATCATGGGGAGCGCCCCCGCAGAAAAGAAATAAGGAGTTTGTTTTATGAGTATCCGTATCACCTATCCCGGCGGTAAATCCAAAGCTCTGACGTTCAGTTACGATGACGGCAGGGACTTTGACCGCAAACTGGTGCAGATCTTCAACGACCACGGTCTCAAAGGGACCTTTCATTTGAACGCAGGGCTGCTCAATACTGAAGTCAAGGTCTCTCTTGAAGAGATCGCTTCACTCTATGAGGGCCATGAGATCTCATGCCATGCTTTCACCCATCCTTTCCTTGAGCGGATCCCCCGCACTGAGGTCATGCGTGAAGTGTGGCAGGACCGGGAACTGCTGGAAAAATATGCGCCTTATCCTGTGACGGGTATGTCTTACCCCTATGGATCTTCCGACTCTCAGGTGGTCGAGATCCTGCGCTGCTGCGGCATTGAATACTGCCGTACCACGGCTTCCACCAAAAAGTTTTCCATTCCTGACGAACTGCTTTTGTGGCATCCCACCTGTCACCACAGGGATATGCTTGAGCTTGCGCCCGGATTCCTGAATCTGCGCTACAATATGGGCATATTCTACGTTTGGGGACACTCCTACGAGTTCGGAAACGCCGGAAACTGGGACGATATGGAGCGTTTCGCCGACATGGTGGCGGGTAAAGATGATGTGTGGTATGTGACCAACATCGAACTTGCCCGTTATATCAAGGCGTTCCGCGCCCTTGTGACCTCTGCCGACGGCAGACGGGTCTACAATCCCACGGCTGTGACGGTCTGGATCGAATCTCCCAATGGAGCGATCCCCGTGGCGCCCGGAGCAATGGTCGGGATTTAAGCGTTCATGAAAATAATCCATTTTTCCGACCCTCACGGCGGAGGCGGTGCTGAGGATTGGATGGCATACTTTGACAAACGGTGGGTGGGGGTGTTCAACTCCCGCTTCCGCCGCCGTTTTCAGCATGATCTTTCCAAGTTGGAAAAGGCGGTCAGTTACATTCTTGACATGAAGCCTGATCTGGCGGTGTGTACGGGAGATTTGACCAGCTCCGGACAGCCGGGGGAGTTTGAGCGGGTGAAAGCCATTCTCAAACCGCTGGTGGAGTCTGACATTCCCCTCGTTTACACCCCGGGGAACCATGACTGCTATGTGAAACGCCCCTGGTGTGTCAGGGCGGTGAAAGAGGCGGTGTATGAGGTCAATCAGAAGCGTTTCACCTTTGATGAAATGCCTCTTTCATTGGAACTGGGTGGCGCAGAGGTGCTGATGCTCAATACCTCAGCCCCTTCCAATCTCCTTTGTTCCTGGGGATTTGTCAAAAAAGCCGCAAGCTGCAAAATCGCTGAATATTGTGAAAAGGAAAAAACGCTTCCCCGTATTCTTGTGACCCATTATCCTCTCATTGAGGATCATAAATGGCTCCGCGCCCGCCACGCTCTTTTCGGGCAGGGGAAACTGGTCAAACTGCTCAAAGAAAAGAAAATCGACCTTGTATTATGCGGACACGTCCACAAACACTTTCTCAAGGTGGATGAAAAAGGCTTCGGTCAGTGCTGTTCCGGCTCCGTGACCCGCAACGGCAACATGGTCGAGATCCAATACGACGGAAGCGCCTTTACTTACAAAACCATCGATCTTTGATCACCGGGCTTTATTGGCTGCGGCAAGCTGAGTTTGTTCAAGCTCTCTGAAAGGGTATTCACTGCCCCGCAGGAGAGCTTCTTTTTTGCCCCCGCGGGCGAGAAAATTCTCTATGCCGCCTTCGGTGTCGGTGAGTTTTTCACAGGTGAAACGGCAGTCGCTGCGGGGAATTTCCGGAGCGGGGGCAACACCCTGAATGATGTATTCGTGGGGCGGCGCACTGCGGAAAAATTCTTCAAGATCCCTGTATTCGATGTTGTGAAGCACAAGGGAACGGTGACGGAAACGGTCTTCACCCAGTCGGCAGTTGAGGTATACAGGCAGCTTGCGCTTTGCACATTCACGGTAAAAGGCAAGAGCTTTGGGAGAGTGGGGGGATTCCCCCAGAAGCGCCGGGGAAAACCAGACGCCTGCAAAGTTGTTTTTTCCGGCATCGTCGAGAAGTGCTTCCAGATTCCGTGCTTCGGGATCCATCACCGCAAGGGGACGGAGGTGTTTCAAATCGGCGCAGGCTTTGAGAAATTCACGGTTGGCGTTGAGAAGATCGATGCGGAACATGGCATCGAAACTTGCCGCAAACCCCTTTTCGATCCCCGCTTTTTCCAATTTCTTCTCAAGGAGATCCGGCGTGATGCCGTCGCCCTCAAAAAATGGCCATTTGCCGCAAAAAAGAAAATGGTCCTCGCAGGCGGGGGGAATAAAAGAAGCTGCCCCAGGGGCAGGCGCAACAGGAGCAACTCCGGGGAGATGATAGATCTTCCTGATATTTTCGGAAAGAATAAGCTCCTTTTCTCTTTCAGAAAGAGGGGCAAGGGTCACTTTGTGGAGCTGGGCGGAAAAACTGCGCCCCGGACCGTCGGAACCGAAAAGAACACGCTCCGCCCCGATCTCTTTTACGATTTCCGCAACCATGGAGCGGTCGGGGTTCGTTCCCGAAATGTCCCAGTAACTGTTTTGCGATGCACGGCGGAACATGCCCGTCGATTCACGGAAATTGGCGCCGGAGTGTCCCCCGATCACCACACATTCGGGGACTCGCTGTGAAAGTTCGACAAACTCAGCGATATCCACTTCTCCGGGGGAGTTGGACTCCGCACGGGCAAAAACGTGGATCAGCACCGGGAGTTTCTTTTCCGCAGCTTTCTGAAGCACTCTGACACTGTTTTCAAGGGAACCTTTCTCATCTTTCAGAGCGACCCAGAGTTTGACGCCCACGGCACCGTCGGCGACTGATTTTTCAAGTTCCTCCTCCCAATCCGGATTCTGGGGATTCAGATAGGCGAGAAAGAAAAGCCGCCCCGGATTCTTCCGTGCCTGTTCCGCCGCATAAGAGTTGGCAAAACGCAGTGCCGCTGAACCGGGATAGGAACCTGCATCCCGGCGCCCCCTGATGAAAACATCTGAGACGATCACGGCACTGATACCGCTCAAAGCAGCACGCCGGACAAGATATGCCCCCCACTCTTCTTCAGGGAATGGCAGGGAAAAAGGAAAGTGAACGTGAGAGTCGATGATCATTTTTCAAAACCTTTTTTTTCAGGCAAAGGGATATTCCGTACCCATGATCACGGTCCTGTCAATGACAGCAGAGTTATTTTCATAGCGGCAGATGACAAAGGAGGCTTCTTCGCCCACCTTGATTTCAGGCAGCTTCAATCCCAGACTTGCTGCGGGGAGAATACTGCACTGGCGCCAGGCGTCGATAAAGGAAAAGTTCAGCTTCTGTATGAGGAAGTTGACACAGGTATCCTGCTGACAGCTGGAACCCGCCAGAATATCCTTGCCGACCACGTGGAGATAGCCGTCGGGTTCAAGAATACGCTTGCCGTTGCCGTAAACACCGGGCTTCAAACCGGAAAATCCGCTGGCATCCGAGACAACCAGACAATTGTCTTTACCCTTAATCATCATGGCTGTTGAAACGGTTTCAGGGGGCAGATGGAAGCCGTCGCAGATCAATCCCAGTTTCAGCTTTCTGTTGCTCAGGAACTCCCAGAAGGGATTTTTGAAACGGTGGAGCAGCGGAGCTGCGCCGTTGGCAAAGTGTGTGACCCGGTCGGCACCCAGATCCGCAGCAGTACGGATCTCTTCCGGCGTGGGGTTGCAGTGACCGAGAGAGACCTTTTTTCCCGCTTCGACAGCTTTGGAAATGAAAGGCATTGCCCCCTCGACTTCGGGCGCCACGTTGACGGTGGTGAAACGGTTGCCTGATGCTTCGTCGATCCTTCTGAAAAGATCCCAGTCAGGCTTTTTGATGCAGTCGGGATCGTGGTCGCCCCGCCACCCCTCTTCAAAGGACATGAAGATACCTTCGTGGAAAAGTCCGAAGATGACTTTGTCAAGCACAGGGTCGCTGGCGCACTCCCGGGCAATAATCTGCAGAGAAGCGGTGAGCTGCTCCACAGGAACACTGACTGTGGTCGCCTGAACACGCCCCACACCGTGACGGAAAAGGGTTTCGGTGATGGTACGGAGTTCGTCGGGAGATTTCAAGGTTGAAAAGGTGTTGCCCATGGCACCATTCTGCTGAAGATCCACCAGGACCGGCATGATCCAGGGCAGGTCGGGGGAGTCATGAATGGGAGTGACCCGGGTGATGATACCGTTTTCAACTTCAAATTCAACAGCTCCTCCTTCAAGAAGGGTTCCGGCATAACGTACAGCGCACATTTGCATTCACTCCCAAGTTAAGTTCAACATGAGAATAATATAGCATGGAAAAATATATTTACAATTCTTTTTTCCGGACAATCACCTTTTTTCGCAATGTTCTCTCTTGACAAAATCGTACAGTCAGGTTAAATTAACTCTGTTACATCCAACTTTATGTATAAGGAATCCAGCAATATGAGCTTTTCATGGCAAAACCTTGATGACGGATACAGGGCGCAGATCAAACTTGATCTCCCCGCAGGTGCTGTTGTTTACAGCTGCAACTCCACAATGGTACAGATCGATCCCCGTCCCTCTCTGACCCGGGGATTGCAGAGTTTCGGAGATATCTCAAGCGCCAACGTGATCGTTGTCGGCAGCGAAAAAAAATATATTCTGGCAGGAGCCGTTACGGCGTTCCGCTCCCAGACCATGCTCCGGGCGGTTTTCATGCAGCGGCGTCTGGAGTCGATCGAACTCTGGCAGCCTGAGATCAAACAGGGGGAAACTCCTGAGGAAATGGTGATCCTTGAGGGGGAGGACTGGCGCCAACTTCTCTGCGATTACGCCGACATCGCCGCAAAGAAAATGGGCGTCCCCCCCATCAACAGCGAAAAGAATGTGACCGGCTACTGCACCTGGTACTACTATTACAAGGATGTGACTCAGGCGAACATGCTTGAAAATGTGGAAGCTCTCGCCGCCAACCGTGACCCTTATGCCGCTGAATATGTTCAGATCGACGACGGCTACCAGACCTTTCAGGGGGATTGGCTGGATCAGTGCGACTCCTGGCCGACACCCGTGAAAGAGGTGGCGCAGAAAATCACCGCCGCAGGGATGAAAGCCGGTATCTGGACCATGCCCGCTTCCGCTTCTACCGCCAGCAGAGTTTACAGGGAACACCCCGACTGGTTCGTCAAGGATGAAAATGGTGAAACTGCCGTTCTCCCCGGCTGGTCCCCTGCGCCTGACAATCTCTGGGCGTGTCTCGATGCCACGATCCCCGAAGTGCGTGAACACATCGCCCATGTTTTCAAAACCTTCCGCAGCTGGGGATTTACCTATTTCAAGCTGGACGGTCTCTATTTCGGACTTCAGAAAGGGCGGCGGCGTGACCCTGAAGCCACCACCGTCAGTGCCTTCCGGCTTTTGCTGAAAACCATCCGTGAAGCGGTCCCCGACGGGGTGATCATGGGGTGTTCCGAACCTTTCCTCCCCTGTCTCGGACTCATCGACAATGCCCGTGTGAGCAATGATACCTCCCGTTACTACTCCGGACACGGTTCCGGCGGCGGGATCCAGATGGGATGCAACATCATTGACTCTTTCCACATTTCTCTCGGCAACTTTTTCACCTTTGACCGCTGGTTCCGTGCCGACCCCGATGTGGTCATGGCGCGGCAGGACAACGCGTTCTATTCCAGAAACGAAGCCAAGATCTCTGTACTGGCTGCTATTATGACCGGGGTTTCTCTCACAAGCGATCATCTGGGGACCATCAATCCCGACCGTAACGCACTTCTTGCCAAAGCCCAGAATATCCGTATGCGCAACGTTATGCCCTTTAATGTCACCCCCAATATCCGGCCCCGCACCTTTGAGGGAACCGTTGAGGGCAAACGCGCCGTGGCGCTGGTCAACGATACGGAATCTCCCCTTTCATGGAAAATGGAACATCTCCGGATGCCTGAAAAATGCAGCGATCTGCTGGATGAAAAAACAGTTATCCACGAAATCACCCTTGTTCCCCACGATGCAGTACTGCTCGTGGCAGAGAAATAATTTGAACGCTCCATAAAAGAGAAGGAATAAGCCGTGTTTGACCGTCTTTTTGATTTTAATATGAACACCATCCGGGTTTTTACAGAGGAACTGGCTGGCAAATTTCACACTGAATACGGGAATTTGCAGTGTCAGGCCGCTGTGACAAAGGAAATCGTTCCTTTTGAAAAACGCCTGACCCTTTCTTATCATCCCGTTTCTGTCGGTGAGAAATGGGGAGCCGACTGGGAAAGTGCCTGGTTCCATGTAACAGGGGATATCCCGGAACACTGGGATAAAACAAAGGTGAGACTCCTTTTCAACCCCGGCGGTGAAGGTTTGATTTTTGATGCCGGAGGTCTCCCCGTCACCCGTGTAACGGGAGGAACCGTTTTCAAGGCAAGTTTTTCGCAGAATGCCTGGCTGCTGCCTGAGTCATTTATCGCTGACGGGAAACTGGACCTTTTCATCGAAGGGGCTGCCAATACGCTTTCCGGACTTGTTTTTGACTCAAACATTGAGATCCGCAAGAAACATCCCCAGGGACGCTTTACCGGAGTCCTTAACGAGTGCCGCCTGGGACTTTTTGACGAAGAGATCTGGCAGCTTCATATCGATCTTCAGGTGATCCTTGAATTGATCCAGGGATTGCCCGAAAAGGATTACCGGTGCAAACGCCATGTGAGAACAGTGCTGAAAGCGATCAATGCTTTCAAAAGTTCCGGGGCATCCGCCGCACGGCAGGTGCTGCGCGAGATCTTTGATATCCCCCCTTCGGGGGCGCTTATGACCGTTCACGGCGTCGGCCACGGCCATATCGACACCGGCTGGCTCTGGCCCGTGCGTGAAACGGTGCGGAAATGTGCCCGCACCTTTGCCGCACAGCTTGATCTGATGGAGCGTTACCCGGAGTATATTTTCGGAGCTTCTGCGCCCCAACATTACGCTTTTGTCAAAGAACACTACCCGGAACTTTTCAAAAAGATCAAAGCCGCTGTCAAAAAGGGAAACTGGGAACTTCAGGGCGGTATGTGGGTCGAAGCGGACTGCAATGTTATTTCCGGAGAATCCATGGTGCGGCAGTTTCTTCACGGCAAGAATTTCTTTATGGATGAGTTCGGCGTAGAGGTGAAAAATCTCTGGCTGCCTGATGTTTTCGGTTATTCAGCTTCCATGCCCCAGATCTTGAAACGTTCAGGATGCGACTTTTTTCTCACCCAGAAACTTTCCTGGAGCCAGTTCAACACTTTCCCCTACAAAAGTTTCAACTGGAAAGGAATCGACGGAAGTTGCGTCCTGGCACACTTCCCCCCTGAAAACACTTACAACAGTACTCTTAAAGCCGACCGCCAGATCAAGGCGCAAAATGAATATCCCGAGGGATACATCGCGCCGGACTATCTCTCTCTTTTCGGCATCGGCGACGGCGGCGGCGGGCCTTTCCCTGAACTCATTGAAAGAGGCAGGCGTTTTGAACATCTTGACGGCGTGCCACGGTTCAAATTTGATAAAGCGGAAAACTTTTTCAACATACTTGCCGCCTCAAAAGATGAACTCCCCGTCTGGCAGGGGGAACTTTATCTGGAGCTGCACAGAGGGACTTTGACCACTCAGAGCCGTACCAAAAGACTCAACAGAAAAAATGAACAGCTGCTGACTGAAACAGAGTTCATCTGTTCCCAGCTGCCCTTTGAAGAGTATCCTGCGGAAACTCTTGACAGACTCTGGAAGCTGCTTCTTCTCAATCAGTTCCACGATATAATCCCCGGTTCATCTATCACAATGGTCTATGAACAGACCGAAAAGGAACTCCAAAGCATAAGCGACTCTGCCGGGGAGTTGATCGCTTCTGCCGCAAAAAAACTCTTTGCCGAAGCAGATGATAAAGCCGTCATCATCAATACACTTTCAAGAAGTTATGAAACGCTTGCTGAATTGCCCGGTTCATGGGCGCTTCATCATGTGACCGATGAAACAGGCAGGGAACTGCCCTGTCAGAAAAGCGGTGAAAAGTGTCTCGTCCAAGTCAAAGTTGCCGGAAGTTCTGTTACAGAACTCCGCCGGGGCGAGCTGAAAGAACTTCAACCCCTTTCCGGGATCACGGAAGATGCCCTTGTCCTTGAAAACAGCTTCGTCCGCTACGAGTTTGCCCCCGATGCAAGGCTGGTCGGTGCTTTTGACAAAGAGCTGAACCGTTCGATCCTTGCCGAAAATGAGTTTGGCAACAAACTTGCTCTTTATGAGGATAAGCCCCTGAGTTGGGATGCCTGGGATATCGATCACACCTATATGGAACAGATCCCCCTTGCGCCTGAAAGCGTTTCTGTGACTTGGCACGAAAAAGGTCCTTTGCGGCAGACTCTGCGCTTTGAACTGGCTCTTTCCAATTCAAAGATCGTCCAGTATATTTCCCTTGAATCGGCAGGCAAACGTCTTGATTTCAAAACTTCTGTCCATTGGCACGAAGAACACAGGATGCTCCGCACCTCTTTCAACGTTAATGTGTTTGCCCAGGAGGCATCCTTTGATATCCCCTACGGATTTGTGAAGCGTGCCACCCACAAAAACACATCGTGGGAGTTCGCCCGCTTCGAGTCTTGCGGTCAGCGTTACGCCGATCTTTCAAACGATGATTACGGTGTGGCACTGCTCAACGATTGCAAATACGGTTATCATGTTCACGGCAGCGTGCTTGATATGAATCTGCTCCGTTCCCCGGTTTATCCCGACTATCAGGCAGATCAGGGGGAACAGCAATTTACCTATTCCCTGCTGCCGCATAAGGGCAATCTGGTCAACTCCGATGTTATGGCGGAAGCGGCACTGCTCAACCGGGCGCCCCGGGTGATTTGCGGCGCAGAGAAGAAAAAGCCCTTTTTCTGCTTCCTTGAAAGTTCCGGAGCAACTCTTGAAGTTGTGAAAAAAGGGGAAAAAGAATCCTGTTTCGTACTGCGTATCGTCGAAAACAAAGGCGTGCAAAGCTGCGGCACACTGCACTTTGAAGAAGCTGTCTCTGTGGCAGAGACCTCTCTGCTTGAATGGGAAAATAAGGAGATCGCCTGCGGCGTGCGGCAGCTTGATTTGACCCTTGAGCCTTTTGAAATCAGAACGCTTAAAGTAAAATTATGTCAGTTATAACCAATTAAGGAGATACGATGAAAAAATTATTGTCAGGAGTGTTTCTTTGTGCCGTTACTGTGCTTTGCGGCACCGAGTATTTCGTTTCTGTCAGCGGTTCGGACAAAAATCCGGGGACCTCTGAAAAAACTCCCCTCAGAAAGATCAGTACCGCCGTCAGAAAACTTAAAGCCGGTGACACCGTGACCATTCTGCCCGGTGAATATCTGGATGAGATCGCTTTCAACTTCAAAGGCGATCCCGCCAAGCCCACCACGATCCGGGCGAAAATCACCGGAACTGTCCATATGCGGGGAGATATCCCGGCACCTGCTTTTGCCGAAGTCGGCGGGCGAAAAAATGTCTATGTCTGTCAGGTGGAAAAAATGCCGGAGTTCGTCCTTGAACGGGATACCTTGAAAAAGTTCCGCAAAGTGCCTTCTGTGGCAGAAGTCGAAAGCACCCCCGGCTCATCTTTCTTTGACGTGAAAAATAAAAAGATCTACATCCAGTGCAGTGACCGCAGAGCCCCTGAAATGCACCGCATCACCCTGTCGGTCCTCAAAGGGGATGCTTTGCGGATCAAAAGCTCAAAGCTGCAGAATTTCCATGTGCAGGGATTGATTTTCAGCGGCTACAACTCCGCAACCCGCATGGTGGGGGGCAGCTCCACTTTCGGCGGTGTCTATATGCAGAATCCCCATAATTGCTCCATAAAAGATTGTATAGCCTATCTGAGCGGCAGCGGTATTTCCATCTATAACATCGTCGATTCCGTTATTGAAAACTGTCTGCTTTTCTGCAATGAAAACGAGTTCAACGGCTCCGGCGGCAACCTTGTCTGCTACGGCCCCGGAAAAAACTCCATCCAGCGCAGGATCATCTCTTTCGGCTCCGGCATGGCGGGACAGCGTTTTTACAGCGGCGGCATTTTTGAAAACTGTCTCATTGATCAATGTATCTCCTTTGACAACAAATACGGGGACATCTGGATCAAATATCCCAGTGCGACTTCATGGGTGAAAAACTCCTTTTCCTCCAATTCCATCGCCTCCCGCTTCATTAAAAACTCCATTTTCACAAGCGGCGACTCCTATTACGACGGCAAGGCGCAGCTGAGCATCTGCCGTTCCCGGGAAAAAAGATTCGATCCCGACCGTGAATTTGCGGACCCGACACACTTTGATTACCATTTGCAGGAGGATTCCGTTTTCAGAAACCGTGAAGGGGGCGACTGGGGCATCAAAGGATTTTCAGCCAAGGTGCTTTTTGTTTCCGGCAAAGGCAGGGACAGCAACTCCGGCAACAGCATGAGAAAGCCCCTCAAGACTCTCCGTCAGGCAGGGGCAAAACTCCGGAACGGCGGGACCCTTTATCTTAACGGAACTTTCAATGAGGAACTTGTTCTGAAAAATTTGAAAAATGTGATCATCCGGGGCAGGGGGCTTTTCCCTGCGGTCCTCCGCGGAGGGATCCGCCTTGTCAATTGCTCCGGTGTGCTGCTTGAAAATGTCAATGTCATGGGCAGAAACAGCTTCAATGCCTGTACAAAGATGACATTCAAACGGTGCGCTTTTGCGAAAACTGTTGTCATTCCTCCCCGGTCGCAGGTGCGCCACTGTCTTTTTGTGAACTCTGTTTCAGGCGGGGCAGGGGGCTTTTTCAGAGGCAACCTTTTCAACAGCACCAACAGCTGCAAGGCACTTTTTTCCGGCTGGAACGCCTATGTAAAATCTCTCCCCGCAGGAGAAGTTTCATCTTATAAAGTGCCGGCTCCCCTCTTCAATAACTTTGCCAAAGGAGACCTGACTTTGAAAAATCATCAGGAATACGCAGGTCTTTGCGCCGACGGATTTCCTTTCGGTCAGTACCGTTACGACTACGTCATGCCTGAGGGCAGAGCCGAACTCCGCAAGGGAGGGATCTCAAGCACCGCGGCGACCTTCATCGTCCGCACCCCCGCCAACTCCGGCACCCGCATCACCTTGCAGGATCAAAGCGGCAAAACCATCACCGCTTCTGACAGCAACGGCAGCGAATACGCCATCTCTCTCACCGGACTCAAGCCCGGAACCACCTATAAGGGCAAGGCCCGCATCACTCTTTCCAGAGTCAAACTCATCACCAACGCTCCGGCGAAAAATGCCGGTGCCGAAGTTTGCGATATCGCCTTTACTACGCCGGTCAGGGATACGCCCCGGACTCTCTATGTTTCCGTTGACGGTGATAACCGCAACGACGGCTCCAGCTGGTCAAAGGCCATCGCCGGGATCAGCGTCGCCGTGGAGCGCGCCCGTGCCGGGGACACCGTCCTTGTCGGCAGCGGCAACTACAAAGAGACCGTCCGCATTTTTGCCACAGGTGATAAAGGAAAATGGCTCACCATAGCAGGCGCTCCCGGCAGTGATGTTTCCATTGACGGCTGCCGCAATCTGCATCAGGGCATATTCCTGCGGGGCAAGCATTACATCAAACTTGACAACATGCGTATCTGGAACAACTTCGGCAACGGCAGTCTTTCCGCCCCCGGCGGCGTGGTCATTCAGAATGGCTCCAACATCGTCATCAGCCGTATTTTCTACGACAACCGCGCCGGCAACGGCCAGCTTTGCTTCAACGCTTCCGGAACGGAAAAGCTGCTCATGGAAAACTGCGTCGGTGTCACCGGATTCAGCGGTATTTCTTTCAGCTCCTGTCCTGATCTTGAGATCCGCAACTGCGTGTTTGTCAGGAACAAAGTAAGTCACGGCCGCATCGGGACCACCTTGACAGCTCCCGCCCATCTTCACCACTGTATCTTTGCCGGACATGTTCTGCAAAAGGTCCACAACCCCTGTCTGAATATTTCAGAAGGTTCCACATTCAAAGAGCATGACAACGGATTCCTTGTCCGTGTCAGCCGCAAAGAAAAACCCATCTGGGGATTCCGCAATCTCAACGGCAACCCCATGCCCCAGAACGATGCCGGATTCATCCTCAACTCCCAGTGGATGCGTCAGGGGCGTTTCGGCAGAACGATTTTGACTTATGATGATTACTGCAAAATGTTCAAGGTGAAGCCCACGGCACTTTTCGGCAACCCCGGCATGAAAGCTGTTTCCTATTTCTATTACTTCAGGGACCTGAAAGATTGGCATGACAACTATATTCAGGGCAAGGCGGACAAGGCGCAGAAAGAACTTTTCCGCAAATCCAACACCGATGAACTCCGTGCCAGAGACAAGGTCAAAATCACCGACTACATCGCCACAAATCCTGAATTCCTCAAACGGGGCATCGGACTTGACCCCGCCGCATTCAAAAAATAAGAACGCCAGACAAAAAGGCATCCGGAAATTCAAACAGCCGGATGCCTTTTTTTGTGAGTTGCTTTGCCGCAAGGGAGAAGGTTACTTTGTGATCTCGCTGAGGTGTGAGCGCAGTTTATCCAAAGTTCCTGTGATCTCTTCCTCACCGAGTTCATTCGCAACAGCCATAAGTGTCAGGAGAGCATAATTCTTTTCCCGGCGCAAAAATGTTTCCGCCAGGTCCTTTACCTCCTGCAGCTGCTCAAGGTCTTTCACCTGACGTAATTTACTGACAAGCACAACCAGATCATAATTCATTTTTTCCTCCGGGATTGAAAAAACTGAGGTCCGGTCTCTCTGACAGGATCTCCTCAGGATTGCGTAATATAGCACAACTCTGATAAAAATTCAAGCAATCTGACACTTTACCGGAAAATGAAAGTGGGAAAATTTTTCCCGTTCCGAAAAAAAAGCCGTTAACACCCCGTGTCAAGCAGTTCCAGTATTTCAGCGGCATTGGTGTCGGGCTTGACTTTGGGCATGATCTTTTCGATGATCCCGTCGCCGTTGATGATAAAGGTGGTGCGGACCACTTTCATACAGGTTTTTCCGTAAAGTTTCTGTTCTTTCCAGACACCGTAGGCTTTGCAGACCTCAAGAAGCGGGTCCGCAAGAAGAATGAAAGGCAGGGCATGTTTTTCGGCAAATTTTCTGTGGGATTCCACACTGTCTTTACTGATGCCGATGACCGTGATGTTGCGTTTTCTGAACTCATCATGCAATGCGGCAAAGGCACAAGCCTGCCGGGTGCATCCGGGGGTATTGTCTTTGGAGTAGAAGTAGAGGACAACGACGGAATTGGCAAATTCCGAAAGGGAACGGGCATTGCCGTTACCGTCCAGCAAGGTGAAATCAGGGGCTTTGTCGCCGATATTCATAACAAATTCTCCGAACTTTTCTTTTGGATTCTCCTCTAATATAATGTGCTTCCGGGAGCAAATCAAGATTTTTACGGAAAAAAGGCTTGACTTTTTCTTTTTTAAGCGTTATATTGACATATCCGTCTGGAAAACAGTGATTGTCGTTGTTCCGGAAAGTCAGGAAAAATAGAAATGAGTGAAAAATATACCGTTTACCTTCTGGTCAACTCCACGCTGCAGGAGGTCTATTTCGGCATGTGTGTCGATCTGAACAAGGGCATCGACGAACTGCCCGGTGAGATCGCCCACTGGGAGTTCGGGCGCCATTACATTTCCAACGCCGTGATGATCGAAGAGGATCTTGCAGAGGAAGCCGCCTTTGAGGTGATCCGTGAAGTGCAGGAAAAATCCCTGCGCAATCCTCAGGGCAAAACCATCCTCCTGAACCGTTCACTCCCCGCAAAAAGAGGGGACGAAAACTGCGAAAGTGAGTGAAAAATCCGGAAATAAGGGAAAAAAACGGAAAAAAATCGATTTTTTTAAGAATTTAATTTGATATTGACGCTAAAACAGTGTACATTAAGCATCGCTTTTTTCTGCGGATAATCCCGCATCGTGCCGGAACCCGGAAAAAAGCAAAAAAAATAGTCCAGGGAGGACAAAACTAAAACTTAAACCGCAGATTTCATAATGTTCGGTGAAATCGGCATGTGTCTTTAACAAAAAAAACGGAAGAGTAATCCAATTTCCGTAACAAAGAAGGGGTCCATGGCAATGGCATTTGAGAATGGTTGTCAGGCTTGTGCTGGTAGTGTTGCAACACCGGTAACGAACGCAGATTATATGGTCCGTCAGGAACAGACGGAGTCCAATGCGAGAAGTTACCCCCGTAAATTCCCGTTTTCACTCGTGAAGGCCAAGGGGTCTTGGATCGAAGATGTGGAAGGCAATCGCTATTTGGATTTTCTCTGCGGAGCAGGAACGCTGGCATTGGGACATAACGATCCTGAGATCAATCAGGCGATGATCGAAATGCTCAGCAGCGATGCGCCGCTTCACACTCTTGACCTGATGACTCCGGTCAAGGACCGTTTTGTGCATACGCTTATCTCTCTGCTGCCTGCAGAGCTTCAGCCCAATGCCAAGATCCAGTTCTGCAGTCCCTCCGGGACCGATGCAACGGATGCTGCGATCAAGCTGTGCAAAACTGCCACCGGCAGAAGCTCAGTCATCGCTTTCGGCGGCGGATATCATGGTATGGGACATGGCGCTCTTTCCCTCACGGGCAATCTTTCTGCCAAGTCCAAGGTCCATGCTTTGATGCCTGAAGTGCATTTCTTCCCCTATCCCTACTCCTACCGTTGTCCTTTCGGTCTGGGCGGCGAAGCGGGTATCAAGGCTTGCTGCAACTACTTTGAGCGTACTCTCAAAGATCCTGAAAGCGGCATCACTCTGCCTGCGGCTGTGATCCTCGAACCCATTCAGGGCGAAGGCGGTGTGATTCCCGCCCCCGTTGAATTTCTGCAGACCGTCCGCCGTGTCACCAAAGAGCTGGGCATCCCCATGATCGTGGATGAGATCCAGTGCGGCGTCGGACGCTCCGGTAAATTCTTTGCTTTTGAATACGCAGACATCGTGCCTGATGTGATCCTTGTTTCCAAGGCTATCGGCGGCACCCAGCCCATGTCTGTTGTGGTCTACAATAAAGAACTCGACAAGTGGCAGCCCGGTTCCCACGCCGGAACTTTCCGCGGCAACCAGCTTGCCATGCGCGCCGGTACTGTGGTGATGAACCGCGTCGCCAACGAAGAGTTCCTGGCTGAAGTCCGTGCCAAAGGCGATTATCTGAGAGAGCGCATGGTGGCGCTCAAAGAGAAGGTTTCCATCATCGGCGACATCCGCGGCAAGGGACTGATGTCCGGCTGCGAGTTTGTGGATCCCAAAGGTACTCCCGATGCACTGGGTTCACTCCCTGCCAGCGGCGATATCGCTGCTCTCGTGCAGAAGAAGTGCTTTGAGAACAAACTGGTCATGGAAAAAGGCGGGCGTCACGGTTCTGTCATGCGCTGTCTCTGCGCTTTGAATGTGACAAAAGAAGATCTCGAAACGATGATCACTATCTTTGAAAAAGTCGTTCTTGAGGTCAACGCCGATGCCGCAAAATAATCTTTTTCTGACATCTGACAGTTCCGACAAAAGTGCCTATATCCGGATGATGGAGTCCACGATCCATGCGATCGCCGACTCCGTCGACCACGGGCAGGCCTATGCCGGAATGGGACCTTATGAACTGAGGGCAGCTGTTCACTCTGAGGAGCTGCTCCCTCAGCAGGGGCGTTCCTTTGATGAGATCCTTTCTGAGATCAAAGAAAAGATCCTTCCCAATCTGGTCCGCCCCATGTCCACCAACTACATGGCGCATCTGCACAGTCCTGCTCTTCTTGAGACCATTGCTGCCGAGGTGATACTTTCCACCTTCAATCAGTCCATGGACTCCTGGGATCAGGCGCCTGTTGCCACTGAGATCGAGGTGGAAGTCGTCCGTAATTTGTGCAAACTTTACGGATACGATGAAAACGGCGACGGTGTTTTCACCTCCGGTGGTTCCCAGTCCAATCTTTCCGGACTTCTGCTGGCGAGAGATTGGTTCTGCAACACCAAACTCAACTGGGATGTGAAAAAGTTCGGTCTGCCTGAGAACTTCAGAAAGTTCCGCATGTACGCTTCTGAGATCTCTCACTTTTCCATGGAAAAAAGCGCTCACCTTATGGGACTTGGCTACGATGCCGTGGCAAAGATCCCCGTGGATGAAGCGATGCGGATGGATATGAAGGCGTTCAGGGCTCAGGTCGAAAAGGATATCGCCGAAGGTTTGATTCCTTTCTGCGCCTGCGCTACTGTGGGAACCACCGATTTCGGCAGTATCGACCCCATGAAAGAGATGCGTGCCATTTGCAGTGAGTTCGGCATGTGGCTTCACGCTGATGCCGCTTACGGCAGCGGCGTGGTTCTTTCAGAGAAATATGCGCACCGTGTGGCTGGTCTTGCGGAGTGTGACTCCATTACCGTTGACTTCCACAAGATGTTCCTCATGCCCATCAGCTGCAGTGTTTCCCTCATCAAAGACAAGAGCAACTTTGAAGCCCTCACACTTCACGCTGATTATCTCAACCGCGAAGAGGATGAGGAGGACGGCTATATCAATCTGGTCAACAAGTCCATGCAGACCACCCGCCGTTTCGATGCCCTCAAGGTGTGGATCTCGTTCCGCATGAGAGGCAAAGAGGGATGGAGTGAATTGATCACCAAGTGTATTGACAACGCCGCATACTTCTATAAGATCCTGGCTGAGCGTGACGATGTGGAAGTCATTGTCAAGCCTGAGATCAGTTCTGTGGTTTTCCGGCTGCTGCCGGTTGCCGGAAGCAGCGAAGACGGTGACACGATGAATAAGCGTATCCGCCGCAGTCTGCTTCACAGCAAAGGTGTGGTGATCGGACAGACCGTCTGCCGCGGCAACACCTGTCTGAAATTCACCTTGCTCAATCCTCTGCAGAACGAAGCCAAGCTGGATGAACTTCTGGCGTTGATTCTCTCTCTGCGCTGAAAAAGCAATAAGCACTTCAAGGTGCGGCAAACTCCGGATCAAAGGAGTCATGCCGCACCTTTTTTTTATTTCTCCTGAGTATTGGAGAGAACTTTTTCTTTCATATCCTCCAATTTACCGGCAGCCGCTGCGGCATCGGAACTGTTGGCGGCGGTGAAATCATATTCCACAATATGTTCTTCTGTACCGAAGATGGTTTTGGTCCGTGTGGATTTGAAATTCCCCGTAAAGGGTATTTTCTGATCTGCCGGGATCCCTACTTTGCGGCTTTTGTAGTTGACACGGCCCATAATGATCTTGCCCACAGGCGTTCCTGTTGAGCTGTCAGCAGTTTGGACCTTGCTGTACATGACATATCCGGACATATCGATATTTTTGTTTTCTGTTCCGGAAAAGGTGCTGTTTTGAGTGCGGCATCCCGCAGTCGTTGCGGCGATGAAAAACATAATAAAAGAGAAATATAAGATGGATTTCATAAAAAACTCCTTTGATGTGCAGTGTGTGAATTTCAAAAAATCATGCCGTAAGCACAGGGCAGGGGAGGGGGGCGGATCAAGATCATAAGAGTACATTTTCCTGACGGGTGAGATGTTTTCTGTCCAAGCAGAGAAATGTCAGGAAAAAATGTGCAAAAAAACGCAAAAAATGTAATATTGGACTTGAAAATTGCTTCAATGCGGTGTATATTATACTATCATCATAAGAGATGATACCTCAAAAGAGGGCGTATAGCTCAGTTGGTTAGAGCGTCACGTTGACATCGTGAAGGTCGTAGATTCGAGTTCTACTACGCCCACCATTTTTTTTGTCCTGAATAAAACTCAAAACTCCGGTTTTGAGTTTTTTTTATTCAGGACAAAAAACATGAAGCCTGAGAAGGCTTCGCTTCATGGCACAGCGTGCCGCTTCATACGGCGAAGCCGTGCTTCATGCACCGACAGGTGCGCTTCATAAAAACGCCTTTTCAGATGAAGCAGCTTCATTTCATTACGCTATGAAGCATCTCCGCTTCGCTCCGCTATGAAGCACAAGCGTCTGAAGCCGCTTGTATAAAGAGGTATTTTTATCTTTACATGATCGCTTCGCTTCATGGCACAGCGTGCCGCTTCATACTGCAAAATTCCGTCCGTGGAAAGTTGAAACATACATTGCCTTTGAATCAGAAGAAAAATCTATTGCTTTTGAACACTATCTCAAATCCGGCAGCGGTCACGCTTTCGCCAAGCGGCATTTCTGATAGATTTTTAT
>JAZONY010000098.1:0-10666 GCA_045654705.1 Victivallaceae bacterium | reverse complement strand
GCTCTCAACGCCTTATCCAGTTTCGCATGAATTAACATACGGATTTTTGCCCCCATAGATGATTCATCCGGATTCTGTGGATTAGCACTCGGCGGAGGCGGGAAAGAACCTTCAGAATATGCTTTGGTTGTTTCTGTCTTGTTTGAAATTTCCAAATATTCTGCCATGTTTTTCTTTGCATCAAGCATTGCTTTGTTGTATGCCGCAACACGGGATGCCGCAAAAACTCTCGACTGGCGAGGAGCTTGAATTATACCACGACCGACTGCAATAAAGAATTTTTCACCATCCTTTTTAGTATTTTCACCTTCACGCCAGCCTTTAGAGAAGAGATAGTCATCGATCATAGTCTGAACATCTTTTTCCTCTGCAATTGCCGATTGAGTAGCAACTGTTGCTTCAGGGACCGTAGCAGTACCAGGTTCTTGTCCTATACTTGCTAAACAAATAGCGGAACAAACAAATGATACAATAGCTTTCATAAAACAATCTATCCTTCTATCTATATTATTTATTTTGCTCTAGTAACTTTGAACCGACCATGATACATGCCATCGTTACATTTTTGAGGCGAGACAATGGTTTCAAATTTTTCAAACTTACCTCTGTATTTTCCAGATATATTATCCTTAAAAGATTGATTAAAAGATTCTTTGTCGTTGTTAATATTTTCTGAATAATTTTTTTCCATATCCGCAGAAACGTTTACTCCGAATAGTTTATCCAGAGCCTGTTTCAATGCGTCTAAACGACATTCGCGAACAGATGTTCCGACAGCATCTATTACAACAGTTCTTGATATTAAATCTTCTTTTTTCTTGAGTTCAGTTTTTAACAATGCAAAAGAATCCATTACTCTGTGCATTCTATAATACTTAAAATAATTTCTTCTTGCTCTTGTTTTTGCCCATCCTGTCTCAATAAATAACTCAATATCTTTAATCTTTTTTTTCTGTTCTTCATGGCTGAGATTATTCATGGCCAAAGCATTACGAGTATATGTCATAATACATTCATTGAGAAACGAAGAGGTTTCTGCTGTGATATCATAATCTACATCTCTGCTTAACAGCATCGAAATTAGTTCTGTTGATATCTTTATATTGCTGACATCATTGTTTTTAAGAAGAATTTTTAATAAAATTAGTGCCGCTTGTTCATTTTTTTCATGCTTAACAAGAGAGTAAAGTAAATCAACACATTCATTTGTATTGACTTTATCATACTCGCCTGACAAAATAAATTTTCCTTTTACGATGCGACCTTCTTTGCTACCGTTTTTTATAGCCTTATCTACCCAAACCTTTGCTTCTGTACGATTACGTTGGAAATCATCTTCTCCTGTCATTAACTTATATGCGTATTCCGCCTGTGCATCTGCATCACCATTTTGAGCGGCTTTTTCTAAAGATGTGCAGGCAGACACCCCACACAGACAAAATACAGCCAAAAGATAGTTTTTCCATTTGTATTTTTTCATTGTTATAATCTCCTTTAATTATATTCAAATCAATTGCATCAAATACTCAATTACGTTCAGCAGGTGCTGTGCTGAAATTGCTGAAATTGCTGCACTATTATTACCGTTAATATTATCATAAACAGCTGATGCAGGATTACTATCGGTCCACATATCAATCACTCCCAACAGCAATACCTCATTGTAGGTATTTTGAAAACAGTATTTATTCATAACATCTACTGTTCCTCCTTTGGTTCGAACCGCAGTTACTAATATATCGCATTCCCATTTTTCTGCAGTTTCAATATTATGCAAAGTATTTTCAGGCCAATCCCCCTGACTAAAAAATCCAATTTTTTTGTCATCAGTCGTTGTAATTATAGCTTCAAAGTCCCTCCCGATAGGTTGAAAAAGATCAATTCTACCTCTAGTCTTGAATCTTTCATACGCATTTCGAATTGTAGATGTTTTTCCTTTGCTCGCAGCCCCTTGCATTGCGATGATTTTCATAAAAAGCCTCCATTACATGATATTTATCAAATACAAACAGCCGCGATAATCCATTGCTGGACTTCGCGGCTGTAAAACATCGGATGGATACAGTTTTTCAAGGCACAGAAAGGCTATGTCTTGAGAATCAGAAAAATAGTGGGGGTGGCGACCGGAAAGACTTCGGTCGGGTAGAAGCAAGCCTTTATTTAAAATAAAGGCTTGCTTGCTTGCTTGCTTGCTTGCTTGCTTGTGCGGGATTCAGAGAGAAGCGACAGCAGAGAACTGACACCGCAAAGCGGTACCTTAAATGCTGTCGTAGCAGTTGTCGTTCTCATAATCGGAAATCTCCATAAAAATAAAGCTGCCCTTGACGATTCCACAACTTGCTGCTGCGAAATCCAAGCTGCTTGGTACATTCAAATAAAACCTATACTAATATATCACTGATAACAGCAAATTGCAAGAAGAAAAATAATAATATTTCTGATTTTAGCAAAAAATAACCTGGCGTAAAACTGCCGGGCTGTGATATTTTGATAATTGGGCGGTAGGAGGTGTCCAATCTGCCGGGGGCAATCCCCCCCGGGCGGTGGAAAATGGGCGGAAAGCTTATTTCAATTTGTAAGAGATCAGCTGGAATGAACGGGGCTTTTCAAGATGTATCACAAGTTTTGCAAGCTCTCTGCCTGAAAGTTCTTTTGTTTCCCCGGTGAAAAATATGACTTCGTAAAGAGCTTCAGGGAGAAGTTTTTCAAGATTGAGCTGAAACTCCGCTGCTGCCGCCTTGGGGCAGCGGTAGAGCTGAACCATGCCGCTGCCCGTTGCCGGATCGTGAATCTGCTGCCCGTGCCACTGGCTCCATGAGGTTTCGGGGAGCTCGTTGAAGGGATACACATCCCCCGTCAGATGGATGTCACGGAGCTGTTTGCCCCATTCAAGAATCTTTCTGTGCTGATCGAAATCGTGATCCTCACCGGGTTCCCTTCCGTTGAATTGCCAGATCTTGCTGCCGAAGCCGCCTCCGAGACCGCTTGCGGCGTGGTAAAGATCATTTTCGCCCCAGTTCAGGGTGCCGTGGAGCGGCAGCCACTCATCAAGACAGAAATTCTCCCAATGGATATACTCCTCTTCATAGGTGCGGAGCGTGGCAAGGTCACTCTGGCAGAGAGGGAATCCCATGGAACTCATCTTGTAATCAAGACGCCGTCCGCCGCTTGCACAGTTGTCGATGTACATGTCAGGAAACTTTTTGCGCATCGCTTCCCAGTAGAGGTAAACACCCTCAACGAACTTCATTTCCGTAATGCCGGTACGGCCGCAGGTGTCGCCCATGTCGAAGTAGGGTCCGGGATCCATGTTGAAGTCCTCCCGGTAGTCGTCGATACCTTCACGCTCCATAATGGTTGAAATGGTCTTGAAAAGATACTCCCGTGCCTCAGGGATTCCGATGTTGAGCAGAAAACTCACATTTTCACCCTCAGCTGCCGCTTCGTGGTTCCCCAGAAGCCATTCGGGATGCTCCGTCAGCACGCTGCTCCCCGATTTTGAGTGGACACGCAGCGCCTCGAACCACACCATGAAACGCATGTTGTTCTTGTGAGCTGCTTCAGCGATGGGACGCAGTCCGTGAGGATGCGCCCAGGTGTTGAACTCCCATGACCCCACCCGGCTGGGCCAGTCGCTTTTGATGGGACTTTCTTCCCAGAAGTGAGGACAGGGACCGGGGGAACCCATCCAGCCCGCATCGACCCACAGCTCTTCGTAAGGGAGTTTGTGCTCGGCGGCAATCTGCAGTCTTGCAAGTTGTTTGTCAGTTTCAAGTCCGCCCCAGAACGCCAGTGAAAAGGGAGGCTTGAGCAGTTCGCCGCGGCTGTTGCGGGGGGCGTGATGGGCGACCATGAAACGGCGGAACTCATTCTGTCCCTCCCGCGGGGAAGTGTTTTCTCTGAAGTGGAGCAATATTCCGGGCTGCATGACCTTTTCCCCGGGATGAAGACGGAAAGAAGCGTTTTTCATTCCCGCCCGGATACGGGTTTGGGTATCGTTTTCCCTTTCGATGATGCATTTCCACGCCCCCGTCCAGCCGATGGCAAGATTGATGCCCTTCATGGCATCGGTATCGACCGCAAGAAAGGGGAGGTGGTCTGCCGAGCAGCGTGCTTCTGCTGAGATCAACTCAAGTCTGTCAGCTCCGGGGACAGCGGTGAGTTCACAGCGTTGAGGGAAAAAATCCTCATTGACCATCTTGGAGCCTTTATGATACCTGACGGTAACGGAAGGGGAACTTTCTGTCACATAGTCCAGTACGGAAATCTCTGAAATGATCCCCGTGTCTTCATCGGAAATGTTTTCAAAAAAAGGGGTGTATTCAAGGACGGGGAAGTCGCTCCACCTGATCAGTTCAAAGGTGATACGGAGTTTCCCCGGAATCGCCTCAAAGATCACGGTCTGCTTCTCTGCGCTGACAGATTCAACACGCCCCGTGACACCGGAGAGATTCTGCAATACACCATCATAATAAAAGGAAAAAGGCTTGGCACAGCCGCTTTTCAGCAGCGCTTCAAATTTCTCAGAACAGATCATGAAAAAACTCCTTTTTAGAGCCGCTCCCACCGGAATATGTGTACGGAAAGGGGAGGGGGAAATAAGAATCGTCAGCAAAAAAGAGGGGAAAAAGAGTACCCGGAACGGGACTTGAACCCGTAAGCCTTGTGGGCGACAGATTTTAAGTCTGTTGCGTCTGCCGATTCCGCCATCCGGGCTTGAAGAGATTTCGCGCCTTTTATAAGACACTGTATATAAGATAACAGCTCAAAGCTGATTTTTCCACCCCAAAATGCAAAAAAATAGAGTTTTTTTTGCCTTATGACTTGATTTTAACGCAAATTGGTGATATTTTATAAGACGTGATTTGCATTTAATAACAATTAACATAAAATTTTGAGGTGATATCATGGCTCATAAGAAAGGTCAGTCCAGCAGCCGCAACGGTCGCGACAGCAATCCCAAATTCCTCGGAATCAAAGCCTTTGGCGGCGAAACTGTTTCCGCAGGATCCATCATCGTCCGTCAGCGCGGTACCCGTTTCCGTCCCGGCAACAATGTCGGTTGCGGCCGCGACTACACTCTGTTCGCTCTCTGCGACGGTACTGTTGCGTTCCGCAAGGAACAGCGCAAAGTTGACATCATCCCCTGCGCTGAGTAATTGACTCAGACCGCAAGGTTTGTCAACAGGTGAAAAATTCCGGCTTCAACAGTTTCAGCACTGGTGAAATCCACTGCGGATGAGCTGGGTTGAGGCGTTTTTCACTCCGCAAAGACCCTGGCAAGTTCATCGCTTTCCAGGGTTTTTTCATTATTATTATTTCCCTTTGCCTCAGGGCAGACGGGAGCAGCTTGTAAAAAGGAGAAATCTCAGATGTTTGTTGATCGTGCAACCATTTCAGTCAAGGCTGGTGACGGCGGCAACGGCTGCTGCAGTTTCCGTCGGGAAAAGTTTGTCCCCAAAGGCGGTCCGGACGGCGGCGACGGCGGTAACGGCGGCGACGTGATCCTCATCGCTTCTGCCAATGAACAGAATTTGACACCCTTCGCCTACCAGACCCGGTATCAGGCGAAAAACGGTCCCAACGGACAGGGCGCCGACTGTCACGGACGCAACGCCGCTCCTGTGACCATCAAGGTCCCCGTGGGAACCATCATCACCGATGAGGAAACCGGCGAACTCGTGGCCGATCTGGATGAAGAGGGCAAGAGCGTTATCGCTGCCAAAGGCGGCAGAGGCGGCAGGGGCAATGCCCGTTTCGCTTCAAGTGTCAACCGCGCGCCCCGCCGCTGCGATCCCGGTGAAGAGGGCGAAGAACGCAGGCTTCATCTGGAACTCAAAACCATTGCCGATGCGGGACTTGTGGGATTCCCCAATGCCGGAAAATCCACTCTGATCAGCACCGTTTCCGCTGCCCGTCCCAAGGTGGCTCCCTATCCCTTTACCACGCTGCACCCTGTGGTGGGTATCGTGGAGTATTCCGATTACCACCGCGTTTCCATGGCGGATATCCCCGGACTTCTGGAAGGGGCGCACCGCAACGTGGGACTGGGGCACTCGTTCCTCAAACACATTGAGCGGACCAAGCTGCTGATTTTTGTTCTGGATATGGCGGGCGTTGATGGCAGAGATCCTGTCAACGACCTCAAGGTCCTGCGTGATGAACTCGAACACTATATGCCCGGACTTGAAAAACGCAGCGCTCTCATCGTCGCCAACAAGATGGATCTTGAGGGGGCAGAGGAAAATCTTGAGCGTCTGCGCAAGGAACTTGCTTCTGAACCCATTGAGATCGTTCCCCTTTCCGCCGGAATGAATGAGCTGGGGGAATTCAAAGAAAAGCTCCGGTCCGCTGTGGAAATTGCGAAGAACCGTTACTATTAAAAAAGGAAACTGAAAATGCATAATCCTTTCAAAGAGCTTCCTGAGAAGATCGGTGAACTTCACAGTTCGCCCATTATGCGCCGCTATGAAGGCAATCCCATTCTGACCGAAGAGGGATTCCCTTATCCTGCAACTCTGGTTTTCAACGCCGGCGTTGCCCGGTTCCGCAACCGTTATTACATCGCCCCCCGGGTGGATCACTTTGCCCCTGATTACTCCCGCCCGGCGCTGAATATCACCACCGCTTTCGGTTACAGTGATGACGGGATCCACTTCACCATGGAAAAGGAGCCCATCAAAGTCCATTACAAAGGTCAGATCCTGCCCTGGGTGTGCGACTCCCGCCTGACGGTCCTCGAAGGCGAACTTTATCTGAGTTTCTGCTTTGAAAATCAGCACTCCGAACGCCCCGGCATCGCCCGTTGGAGAGGAACCGGAACCGACTTCGATGCCGTCTGCATCGGTATCCCCCAGCAGCGCAACATGATTGTCTGGCCCGAAAAGATCAACGGTTACTATATGCGTTTGGAGCGTCCTTCCAACCAGTACAAAGAGCCCTTCCACATCTGGTACAGCAAGTCCCCCGATCTGCGTTTCTGGGGGGATTCCGAACTGCTTCTGGGATGCGAAGATGTGCCTTTCGCCAACTGCAAGATCGGCGGCGGTGCGCCTCCCTTGAAAACCGATAAAGGCTGGCTCCTGGTGTTCCACGCCGTGGATACCGATCCCGACCGTGCCACCGATGTTCCCGCCTGCAAGGGATGGAACAAACGTTACACCTGCGGTGCGGCGCTCTTTGATCTTGAAGATCCCACAAAGCTCATCGCCATCACCAAACAGCCTCTCCTTGCCGCTGAAGCCTCTTACGAGACCGATCCCGGACAGTGGTTTGTCAACAACACCATCTTCCCCTGCGGAGCGGTGCTGATGGATGACAATGAGACCTTGCGTATTTATTACGGCTCCTGCGATTACTCCACAAACCTTGCGGAAACCACCCTCACGGAGCTGTGGAGCGTCATGACCCCCTGTTCCCGTATGGCGGAATACGCAACCATTCCTTTCAGAATAGAAGAGTGGAAAAGATAAGTTCTTCTCCACTCTTCAATGAAACCGGAATTGAATTTCCGAGGGACCCTGACAAATGTCGAGGTCCCTTTTTTTTGCAGATTTTTGTTACTTGTTGGGCAGGATATTGACTGTCTGGGACTGGATACAGTCGGGATAGGGATCATCGGGATCGGAGGGATAAAGTTCCTCCCTGAGATCGAAAAGCATATCCACGGCGCAGTTGACAAGTTTCAAGCCGCCTCTGGCATTGATACGCTGCGAAAGACCTTCATATCCCCCGGCAACCAGAAAGTTGGCAGGGCAGATGTAGGAAAAATATGCCGTGGAACAATAGGCGATAAAGGTGCGGCGGAAAGGACTGTGCCATTTGATTTCCTGACCGAGTTCGGCGCAGAGTTCTCCGGGGACACCCACAAAGGCGACATCACCGATGGAAATGGTCTGAAGTTCGAGAGTCACATCATCCTTGCCCATGTAGGGGGCGGGAAGTTTTTTGGCGATGTTGCGGTAACTTTTGCGCAAAGGAACAGTAAAGGCGGTGATCGCATGTCCGAGTCTTGCTTCGGGCATGGCATAGCGTGCGGGATTGCGGCCGGATTCGGCGATGCCGCCGATAGCTTCTTTGGCAAGGTTCACGCCCATATTGCGGGCGGCTTCGTCGCCGAGTTCATCCTCAATGGGGACCATGTCACCTGCCGCCCCTGAAACGAACATGACTTCAGCGTTGGTGTTCCGTGCCACATACTCTCTGAATGCGCCGGGGAAATCTGCCGAGATGCGCTTGCCGCCGATGCCGGGGGAGTGTCCCGCCAGAGGATGAGCGGCATAGTTGCCGATGACGTAGAGAGGATCACCCGTCTTGGGATCTCTGAAGCAGATAACGCCCAATTCCTTATCGGCGAAACCCTTTCTGAGTTCGATAAACTCCCTGCGGTGAGGGGTGAAAGTTGCGTTGTTATCGCCGGAGCTATACCTGCGGTTGCGGTTTTCGTCACAGTTGGCGGAGTAGAATCTGACCTCACACTCTTTGAAGTCGTTCAGTTTGCTGAGGGCATTGGTGATGATAAGCTGCAGTTTTTCCAGATAGGGTCTGTTGAGATGTTCCGGTTTAACGGCGAGGGTTCTTGTTTCGGGACCGGTATGGGTATGTGTACAGGTAAACATGACCGCCGACTCCGGGAGCTGCATGATATCGGCGCATTTTTTTCTCAAGTCCTTGATATACCATTCATCCATGCCGAGCAGGTCAAAGGAGATGAGGAGGACCTTTTTTTCGCCGTCATCCATGCAGAGGCCGTGAGCATACAGGTCATCCAGTTTTGCTTCGGATTTGTCAACGAGGCTGTAACCTGCGAGATAAGCTCCGATTTCGGGGGAGATATTTTCTTTGAACCATGCGATTTTCATAAAGAATTCCTTGTGTTGGTGTGAAAAATCAAATCAGATCGAAAACCATTTCGTTGGAGACATCAGAAAAGCCGAACTTCTGATAAAGAGGTTTGCCCATATGGGAAGCATTGAGAAAGATCTTGCAGCATCCCAATTGGCGTGCTTCATCCACGAGGGCGCCGAGGATGTGTCCTGCGACGCCTCTGCCCCTGAACTCCGGCACGGTGTACATATTAAGGAGGCACGCCGTTTTGCCATTGGGAACGGAATATGACGGCGGATGGATATGCAGACAGAAGCCTCCGGTACCTGCGGGAATACCATTTTCTTCGGCGATGATACCGACATAAGAACCATCAGCAACAGCCTTGCGGAAAAACTCCACATTCGCCATCAGAAACGCCTCTTCATTTTCCGGAGGCGGCGCAGTTTCTCTTTCTCTGCGCATATTGATCCTCAACTGAGCGAGGAGTTCAGCATCATCGGACCGTACAAAACGGAAATTCATAAAAATCTGCTCCTGAAAAAAACAAAAAAATCTTTAATAATATACCATAAAAGGGTAAAAAGTCCAACTATCTTGTAATATTTCCTTGAAATTCTTCAACAGTTGTGATATTTTATAAAAACGACACATATTTCAAGGGCGATTAGCTCAGTTGGTTAGAGCGTCACGCTTACACCGTGAATGTCGGGGGTTCGAGTCCCTCATCGCCCACCATTTTTGCCTGCGGCAAAAATGGTGAACGAAGCCGCAAGGCTTCTCTTCACGCGGCGTCAGCTGCTCTTCACTCAAAACCAAAGGTTTTCTTCACATCTTCACCAATTCCAGGAAGCCTTGCTTGTGAAGTCGTTTCATTACGCTGTCGCTTCATTGCACTTGTGAAGCCGCTCCGCTTGTGAAGTTGCCGCCTCCGGCGGGAGGGTGTGTTACCTTTACAGCGCGGCTTTGCCGCTTAATTTCTTTTATCTCAAAAACCATTGCGGCAGAGCATTCATCAAACGGCATTTTTAACCAAAAATCATCTGATAATTTGGTTTAACCCGAAATTTTCATAATCCCCAATTTTTACAGAAAATTATCGAAAATCTGTAATCCGCAAGTTGCAAATGCCTGTGGGAGATGGTATATTACCTGTAAGATGGTTTACTTGGTATGGAGAAATCAGTATGAGAACAAGATCAGTTTCGATCGCTTTATTGTTGACGGTACCGATCGTGCTTGTACTTGTCTTTGATCCGGCAAGCACACTTTCGCTCCGGAATTTTTTTGAAAATATTGCGGGAACCATATTTTTTATTGATTTTCCTATCGGAATGTGTTTACTTCATTATCACTTTCCGCAATTTTTCCGGCATCGCAAAAGCGGACATTATTCCATTGTGCCGTGGGGAATATTTTTCCTTCTCTGCTGGGGGCTCGTAGCACTGGGAATGTTCCTTGAAACGCAGTTCGGGCGGTATCCTGAAAACGGCTTTTCCGTTGTTTGCGCTTACCTTTTCGGTTGGGCATATATCTGTTTTACTATGATCCCCATCGGCTTGTTCTATCTGTTGTTTCGGGGAATTCAAAAACTGTGGCAGAAAAGGAGGGAAAAAGTTGAAAAAAAGAATTGGATACATTATTTCAATAGCTATTTCCCTTATTCTTCTTGAGATCGGGGGCTTTTATGCGCTTGTCTGGTACTGGTCCGGTTTTGAATGGTCGCCATTGGGATATGAAACCTGCGGAATGGAATTTATCGCCATATTGCTGCTGACTTATCCCGCATTTGTTCTTGGCTTATTGATACGACTTGGGCTGCTTTTCCGCTGGAAATTCC
>JAZONY010000097.1:0-40535 GCA_045654705.1 Victivallaceae bacterium | reverse complement strand
TTGACACAGCCCGCTTGTATTGACCAGTGGCAGAAGTGCCCGCTAACTGAAACAGCTAACCACAGTGGTCGAAGCCGTGAGCCGGCGAAGGTGCTTCGCACCGAGCGCGCAAGGTTGGAGCGGAATAAGCCCCTGCGGTATTCCGCAGGGGTCGCCCCGAGTCATGTCGGGGCGAATGGAGTGGAACCTGGGCATCTAAGCCCCCCTGGGGTCAGCCGCAGGCTGTCGGCGGGGGGGGGCCGGAATTGGGATGAAGCCTTGTACCACAGTGGTCGAAGCCCCAAACCTCCCCAAAACCAGTATCACCATTACACCACAACAACACGCCCCACAGGTCGCAAAGAATGGGGGCTTGGGGGAAAGAAAGCGCTGGCGCTGGCTTTACCCCAACTCCGCAGACCTCTTTAACTCAAGCACAACCTCAAGTATGACCAAACAAAAAGGTTCAGTCACACACTCAGCCCCACAGTACTGGTAAACGCTCTGTTTTTGCATGAGTGTCCGGTGCGGCGCTTTTTTGCGGACTTAAACGGACAAAAACAGTTCTTTACGGACTCAGGCGGGGCGCCATGTGTGCAAAAAAAAGAGGGTACAGCAAAACATCGGGTTTTGCAACAGCACCATTTTTTTCTCCCGGGGCAATTTAATAACTCTTTGGAGTTTTGAAATAGCCTTCTTCTTGACAAAAAGTGATTGACAGAGTATATTACATTAAACTGTTCCATAAACACAATAAATATATCAAAAAGGAGCGATCACAGATGAAAGGATTCCTGAGTTTTCTTGCGCTGGCGGCGTTGATGCTTCCGGCAGGAGCCAATCTGATTCCGGAGGGGTACAAGGTACATATCCGTCTCCCCAAAAAAGATTCTCAAGCTGTCACACAGGGCAGAGAGATCATCACTTCGACCTCACAACCCAACGGTCTGGTGGAGCTGAACTGCCACCGTATCACCGGTATCACCCCCGGGAAGCGCACCTTTTTGCGTGTTTCCTTTGAAGTGACGGCTTTTGATGCCAAATTCAAAAATGAAAGTTACGCCCGGGTGACGTTCCGGGATAAAAGCGGCAATATCCTGTCTAAAAAACATTACTTCACCCCCCGTTTGAAAATCAACGGCACCGGAAATTACGATCTGCTCCACTCTTTCACCGTCCCCGAAGGGGCGCAGAACTGCACCCTTTCATTCTGGCTTCAGGGTGTCAAAGGCGCAAAAGTGACCTCATTCATCCTTTCAAAAAAGTTCCCCGTGAACAATCCCGACGGCAATCTGCTGGTCAACGGCTCACTTGAAAGCGCCTCCATGGCGGACTTCTATTTCCGCAACACCAATCAGCCCCCCGAAAGGATCGCTGAACGCTCCACCGCCAAGGTCAAAAGCGGCCGCTATGCCCTGCGCACCTGGTGCAGCAATCCGGCAAAAACTGTTGAGATCAACTTCAATTCATTCCAGTACACCCCCGGCAAACAGTACCAGTTCCGTATGGACTATTTCATCGCTTCCGCCGCTGCCAAAAACCGCATCGCGGGGCGTGTCACCTTTTTCAATGCCAAGGGCAAAGCGATCCGTCACATGTTCCCCGAGTGGAAAAACTCAACCGGTGAATGGCACACGGCAGCTCTTTCTTTCTTCCCCCCTGCCGGTTGTACCCGTGTCACCATGACCTTGTGGATCATCGGGAAACAGGAGGTCTTTTTTGACAACTTCTACTACGGGATCCGGGAGGAAAAACAGCCTGCCAATAAAAGTGTCAACGCCCGTCTGATCAGCAGCACCGCCGACTGCACCGTCTGGAAAGAAGCGCCCTATCTGAAAGTCCCCTATGACAAGCTCCCGGGGGGGCTGAAAGAGGAAAAAACCGTTTCCATCACCGCTGCCGCCAATGAGTCGGAGCCTTTCCAGATCGTTATCAACGGAAAAAAAGATCTTGACAATGTCCATTTGAAATTCGCTGACCTCAAAGGTCAGAAGGGGATCATCCCCGCCGCCGGGATCACATCAAGAAGAGTGGGCTACATCTTCCTCAAAAATCCCGATAACCCCGCCATCAAAGGGTGGAACGCCGACCCCATTTTCCCCGAAAGCTCCAGATCCGCCAAAGCGGTCAAGGGTAAAAATCAGCCTTTCTATGTTCAGGTGAAAGTTCCCGCCAAAACAGCTCCCGGAGTCTACACAGCTCCCGTCAAAGTCATGGCGGGCCGCAAAGAGCTTGCCTCCTTCACTCTTTCTGTCAGGGTCTACAACTTTGAACTGCCTGAGATCGCTCATCTGAAAACCTATTTCTACGCTCAGCCGGGCAGAGATTATATTTCCATCGACAAACGCCCCCGTGCAGAGATCGTTGAAAATTTCCACCAGCTTCTCAAAGATCACAGGATGAACGGCAATCAGGCATTGACTCCCGCTTTCCCTGAATTCAAGGTCGAAAACGGCAAACTCACCGTCACCGACTGGAGCAGATTCGATGCCGATATCGAAAAACGCCACAAAATCTACAAGCAGATCAACTTCCCCGTTCCCTATCTGGGGATGATGGGGGACAACTGGGGATGGTTCCCCCGGGACAAGAGACGCAACAAGCCCCGTCAGAGTCCTTTCGGCAAATTCAACTGGCTTTCTCCCGAGGGTCTCAAATATGCGGGACAGTATGCAAAACTTTTCACCGAACACGTCAAAGAGAAGTTCCCCGGTCTGAACTTCTATGCCTATATTTATGACGAGCCCCCCGCCAGAGTCCACAAAGATCTTAAAGTCATTCTGGATTCGCTCCACAAAGCTGCCCCCGAACTGAAAATCTTTATCCCAAAAGAGGTGCTGAAAGATATCGGTTACACCCACACTTTCTGCGTGCCTCTTTCACCCGGACGCTACAAACCCGCCATCCATGACCAGCATTTCCGCAGCGGAGGCGATATCTGGTACTACAACTGGACCGTCCGCATCAGCGACCACAACTACCACCTGACCCGCTTTTTCGCATGGCGCATCTACGCCGCAGGCGGCACGGGGGGACTTCTCTGGAACACGGTCTATTTCCCCAAAGGCGTCAATCCCTGGACCGATCTTGACAAGACTCACCTCACGGGTACGGCGACCATCTTTTATCCTCCCTGCACCCGGGGCGGCAAAAATGTCCCCTCCCTGCGCTCGGAGCTTGTCAAAGAGAGTATCGACGACTTCGACTATATGCGTATTCTGGAACAGCTGATAGATGCACGCTATCCCGGCAAGGGTAAACAGCGGGTCCTTGAGATCATGAAAGAGGTCATGCCCTCGATGCCTTTCGGTGAGTGCAGCGATCCTCATCTGATCTACGCTGTCAGGGCGCGTTTTGCGGAAGAGATCGAGCGTTTCAAAGCTCTTCCCGCCGTGATCGTTTCCACCCCTGCCCCCAACGGCAGCACGGAAACGGCTCCTGTTGAGTTTGAAGTCTGCGCCCCTGCGGGAACAAAGCTCTTCATCAACGGCAAAGCTGTAAAAGGAAGTGCCTCCCCCAAAGGGGTGAAAGTGCCTTTCCTCCTCAGCAAACTGGGGAAAAACCTTGTCACCATCGAACTGGAATCTCAAGGCAGAAAAATTACCCATACCCGTGTTTTTGAACTCAAAGCCGATCCCGGCTTGAAGGCACTTGCGGAACTTCTTGCCAAATGTGAAAAGAACAACATCAATACCGTCTCTCCCGCAGCGTTCCTCAAAAAGATCAGTGCAGGCGCCCCCTACACTTCAAAGGAACGCACCATGACCGGAAAATACCTTGAGGAGTTCAAACGCCTGCTGGTGGAATCCGCTTTCAAGGAAAACCGGAGCTTCACCAATGAACTGGAAAAATTCTTCTTTGAACGCGCCAAAACCGTTTTCAGCTGCAAACAGTTTGAGCGTGCCGAATACTATATCAACCTCGCCGCAGAAGCGGCACGGGCAGGCAATACCGGTGATTTCCGGGTCAAAGTCACTCCTGTCACCTTCAAAGATCATCCGGCTCTTGCCATTGACAACGGCATCATCCGTGCGGTGATCCTTGAAGCGGGAGGCTGGCTGGTCTCTTTCAAAGTCAGAGGCGTGGGAACTCTGGTGGCAGGTGATTTCAGAAAACCCATGGCTCCGGAAAAGCGTTCGCTCCAGTATGCCAACTCCGCCATGCTCTATGAGCTGGGCGGCTATGAAGGCTACGGCGATGCCGGCGGCGGCGGTATCTGGCCCATTTCATACGTTGACTGGAACATCTTCCTCAAAGAACTGAAAAGCCATACCGTTTCCATCGAATACTCGATCAGGCTCCCCCAAACGCCTTTCCTTTTCAAAAGGACCATGACCGTCTCTGCCGGTTCCCCCGATCTCAAGATGGCTTACGAGATCGTCAATGAGATGCCTGTGGATGCGGCTTCGGATGATCCCGAACATTTCCAGCTGCCCTGGCGCGGCAGGTTTGTCCCTGCCATCGGCTCCGGAACTCACCCCCAGCAGCACGATACCCTTGTGGTCCCTGTGAAGTTTGCCGACGAAAAACTGGCTGAAACCTGTTTCGACATCAATAAGCCCGTGAGCTATGAAAGACGCTCCGTCAGGATCGCCCAGCCCTATATGGGGGTCTTTGATGCGAAACTGAAAAAAGGTATCGCCGTCATCGGCGACAAAGTGATGACCCACGCCTATATCTGGTTCAGTTCCAGCGGCAATCATCTGGGGCAGTACAAGGTCTACACCCTTGAGATCCCCAGAAGTTTCTACGGCAAAAAGCACAATGACCGTGAAGCCAATATGCCCCTGACCATCGAACCGGGGAAAACCTTGAACTTTTCCATCACCTTGAGGGGGTTGGAAAATGTTTCAAGCGAAGCGGAACTGATCCGGCAAGCCGGATTCTGAACTCCCGGCGGACTCGTTCAGCGGAACAGGTGTTTCAAAGCCCCTGTTCCGTTTTTTCTTTCCGCGCCATGCCGGGGGTGGTCTTGCGGAACTTACGGTAAATACGGGCAAAATAGTGGGGATCATCATAGCCTGAAAGCTGGGCGGTCTCAGCGATGGAAAGAGAGGGATCCTCTTTCCAGAGTTTTTCCGCATGGAGCAGGCGTTTTTCGATGAGGAGCTTCTTGAAAGATGTGCCGTAACGGTCGTGGAGAAAATGGGTCAGCCCTGAATCACTCATATTGAGGTGACGCGCCGCCTGGTGCAAGGTGGGTTTTCCTGCAAGGTGATTGTCAAGAAAACTCAAAAGCCGCTGATAACGGAAATCCCCCGGATAAGAGATCAGCTCTTTGGAAATAATGTATTCAATGAGGACGTTGATCATATCTTCAAGACTTCCGGCGGATTCCTCATCGAAAAAGGGGACCTCTTTGAATTTTTTCAAGGCATCTGGGGAATTTTTGACACATTCCGGGGGGGTGTTGGTGGTCCGGAACTGGCCGAAAACGATAAATCCCGCTGTTTCGCCGAGGATCTTCACAGGAGCTGTGATCTCATTGAGCCCCGCATGACAGCGGTAACTGACAGCTTTGCCCAGAGCAAGGCAGCGTTTCCGCATTTCAGAGTCAAGGAGAGAACACTTTTCCACACTGAAAAACTTTTCCTGCATCAAGGTGCAATAGGGGGAGTTCCCGCAGCTGCGCCCCCGTTTGAGGACCTTCCCCTGCCCCGAAAAGAAAACCACCTGGATATTCATGGCGGCGGCAAAAGAATCCAACAGCTTGCAGACCTCTTTACTCAGCAGAACTTCAAGAGTTATTTCATGAACCATATCAACACACTCTCCTTTCGTCTTTTTGTGTAAAATAGCACTTATTTGCGAAAAAATCCACCCTATTGCAAAAAAATCCATTGCTTTTTTTCTCTTTTACTGTTATAATATGTATTGTATTATTGTATCAAGAACTTGTTTGAAAGAGAAAATCTGATGAAAGAAGTCAAAGTTGGTATCGTAGGTCTGGGTTTTATGGGTTCCACCCATTTCCGCATCCACAGCAGTATGCCCAATGTGAAAGTCGTGGCACTTGCAGATATTGACCCTGTGAAACGCAAGGGGGATATCAGTTCCGTGGTGGGCAACATCGGCGGCGGGGACAACTCTCAGCCCCTCGACCTGACAGGAGTTGAGGTCTTTGACAACGGTTTCGACATGATCGAAAAGTGTGATCTTGACATGGTGGACATCTGCGTTCCCACCGTCTGGCACACCGATCTGATCATCGCCGGTCTTGAGAAAGGGATCCACGTTTTCTGTGAAAAGCCTCTCTGCCGTAATCTGGATGAACTCCGCCGTCTCAAAGGAAAAATCGCTGAAAGCAAAAGTTTCATCAATATCGGTATGTGTGTCCGTGCATGGCCCGAATATGATGCCGCCAAAAAGATCCTTGACTCCGGGATCCTCGGGGATGTTCTGACCGCCAATTTCCGCCGTCTTTCGCCCCGGGTCCACGGCAACTCCTGGAACGACTGGTATCTCAACGATGCTCTTTCAGCAGGTGTGGCTTATGACACCCATCTTCACGACAGCGACTTCATCCGTTATCTTTTCGGCCGTCCTGTCAGCGTGACCAGTATCGGTGTCCGCGGGGCAGTCACTTCTGACACCCATGACCACATTTTCACCTCATACAACATGGGGGACAAACGCTTCATCACTGCGGAATGCGGCTGGTGTGCGGCGCCTCAGGTTCCTTTTGAAATGAGTTTCCAGATCGTCTGCGAAAAAGGAACACTCAAATTCGACCACTCCGGATTCCACATTTTCTGGAACGACGGCAAAATCGAAACACCTGATACCGGCGATCCCGCCATGCCCACCGGATGGCACCGTGAACTCAAATACTTTACCGACTGCGTCCGTGACGGAGTCGTTCCCGATAAATGGCAGACTCCCGACACCATTTTTGACGGTGTTGTCCTCTGTCTTACTGAAATCAACGCCGCTGACTGCGGCAAAACTCTGGAGGTCGAATATGTATAAGGCTCTCAACTACTGGGTCTACGGCGGATTCACCGGCGAAAAAACCCCTTATGAATTTATTGATTTTGCCGCAGCACAGGGACTCGACGGTGTTGAGTTCACCGTGGGCGACTGCATCAAAATCGATATCACCGAAGAGGAGTGCAAAAAAATCGCCGCTTACGCAGCAGTTAAGAAAATCGGTCTGCGGACCATGGCGACCGGCTTCTACTGGGGCTGCTCCCTGAGTACGCCTGACGAAGCCGAAAGGTCTCAGGCGGTGGAGTTTACCAGAAAATACATTCAGATCGCCAACTGGCTCGGCGTTGAAACGATCCTGGTCATCCCCGGCGACACACGGGTCCCCTGGGACGAATCCCGCCCCGTGGTGAGCTACAAGGATGTGTGGGAGTATTCCAAACGCTCCATCGATGAAGTCACCCCCCTTGCAGAAGAACTCAACGTCAATCTCGCTCTGGAAAATGTGTGGAACCGTTTCCTTTTCTCACCCATGGAGTGGAAACTTTATCTCGATCAGTTCGCTTCAGAGAAAGTCGGCATCTACTTTGACCTTGCCAACTGCTGCATCTACTGCCGTCCTCAGGATTACATCGAGATCCTCAAAGAAAGGGTCAAAGCGATCCACGTCAAGAACTTCTCCGAAAGCGACTGCGCAGGCGGTCTCCACGGTTTCGGAGACGACCTGCTGGAAGGCATGGTGGATTTCAAAGCTGTTCAGAAATCCCTTGAAGCCATCAATTACAAGGGCGCGCTCACCGCAGAAATGGTTCCTTTCAGCCGTCTGCCCGACATGGTTCTGCCCGATGAAGAACTCGCAGTCAAAACCTGCAAGACGTTGAAAACGCTTTTCAACTGATCCGGCAATAATTGGACTGCCTCTTGAAAAAGGGGCAGTTTTTTTTGCCGTTCCACCTTTCTGCGGTTGAAAAAAGGCAATGAACATTTCAGCTGTTTTTGGCTCAAAGTCTCAAAATCAGCATCTCATTTTTTCCGGGGGCGCGTTTGATTTTTGAGTACACTGTCCTGATGACCCGGCTTTTCAGAAACTCCGGCGCAAGTTTGTTGATGTAACTCATGTTGACAACCCAGAACGCCCCTTTACTGCTGTTGATATTTTCACAATAGTCAACCACATCTTTTTTGAAAATCAACTCCTCAAGAGCCGGATAACTGAATGCAGGAACCGCTTTTGTCTCAATAGCGATAAGAGCTTCCCAGGGACCGCAGTAAACCACTCTTTTTTCCCGGGCTGTGATTTTTTCCAGATCGCCGCACAATCTGTTGAAAAATTGTGTGAATTTTTCTGACGGAGTTTCATCCGCTTTCACGCAAACGGCACCGGCAACGCCCCACCCCATGAAAAAAAACAGAAAAAACGCAAAAAATGCTTTCAAGGCAATATGCTTACGGCTGTTGAGCCGTTCTGCACACCATGCCATCAATATCACCGCCGGATAAATCACAAGCCAGAGATTGTTCAAATGGCTCCGCCCGGCATAATAACCGAAAAGACCGCATCCCGCAAGCGCCGTAAAGAGGATCACGCCCCCTTTTCCAGTCAGGTTTTTGTTCAGGATTTTTCCCGCCGCCCACACAAGAACAGCGATGTATGTCAATGCCGCCGCATACCACCATCCCCAAAGGGGCAGCGGAAGCTGAAGATTTCCCCAGCGTCCGAAAGTCAAGGGCATCATAAGCAGCATCTTGAAATCAGGAAATGTGCCGTAAATCACATAATACACCGCCGTAATTACTGCCCATGCCGCTGCGCACGCAGCTCCGCCCAGCCCCATATTTTTGAAGAGCTGCCGTTGACCTGACTTCAAAGAGATGCAGATGAGATAAAGCACCCATGCCGTCAACAATACAATGCCCGAATCGGGATTCCATAAAACCGCAGCGGCCGCAATGAACGCTCCCGTACAGATCGTGACAGAGTCGCACTTTTTATGACAGCGGCAGGCGATCCAGCAAAAAAGGGCTGCGGGAAAAATCATCCTTAAAGGCAGGTATTGCACATAGCGTACTGCAGAACCGCTCATCATACTCAATCCGCAGACCGCAGCAATGGCGGAACATCGCCAGAACCACCCCCGTATCAGAACACAAATCCCTTTGAAAAGAAAAAACCAGGTCAGAAGCACCAGACTCAACCAGAAAAAATCCGCCGTTGCGGATGAAAGTCCGGCAAACTTGAAAAAAGGCAGTGCAAAAAACGCGTAACCTCCATAAGTTGTGTATGTTTCCAAAGGTGCCATGCCGTGAAAACTTTGCCATAGAGGATGAAGAACCACAGAATAGTGATGGGCATCAAAAATATCTGATTTTGACTGAATAAAAATTTGTACTGTCTTCAGGATATAACAGCAGAGGATCCCCAGCGGAAGGAGAAATGAATATTTACGCACATTTCTGTACCTGAAAAAAAATGGCAGCAGCCATGCACAGGAGAGCATCAAAGCACAACTCAGACCGTATGCTCCGGGAGACATGCCGGGAATTATTTTTTCTTCACAGCAAAGCAGAATTCCTGTACCGCTCCACAAAAGGAAGCAGCCGCCGTAATACCAGACGGGCAGGGAACATTCTTTGACTTCCGGCAGAAGCAGATTTGCGCCGAAAGCTGTTACAGCAATACTCAAAAGCACCGTAAGATAAAGTATCTGCTCTCCGGGTTCCGGATTCAATAAATTCAAATTGAGCAAAGTCTCTGAAACATCGGGTATGCTGACCGGATTTTCCGGAAGAAAGAAAAATACGATCAACGCAAAGATCACAGTTGCCCCGCAGCAGAGAACGACCCGCATGATCAGGGAAGAAGAAACAAAATCCTTCTTCTTTTTCCCGGCAAGTGTTCCGGCAAAGGCTGCCAGCATAAAAAAAGCTGCTGCAAAAAACATAACTGCCCAAATTCCCGATGCGCACCATACTTTTCTGTTCCACGGCGTTTTCGTTATTTTCACCAGTGCCCCGCATCCGGGAAGGAGTTTCAAATAAGCTATTCCGGGCAAAACAACCTTTTCGCATCCTCCGGAACGGAACATTCCCCGGTACATGTCGCACCGTTCCCGCCATTTAACAGAAACTCTCCCATCTTCAGAACAGATTTGAAAGTCAAAATTCCCTTTGGGATTATCGAAGTTCACCGTATGAGTTCCGCAATCAAAAGTTTCGCCCCCCGCGTGGAAGAGGAGTTGGATTTGCCGTTTCCCCTCACGGCTGATCACAGCCGGTGAAAAATCCAGTACAGATTCGCCGTTTTTTCCTGACAGAATAAAAGCTTTACGCCCGGAAGCGGAACAGGTTTCCATTGACAGTTCACACAAAAAATTCTCTCCGCTGCCAAGCACCAGCGGTGTCGATGCGGTTCCTGAAAACAAGATATTGCGTTCCGCCATTTTCCGGCACAACAAAGCGCCGGCGCCCAGCAGAAGAAATATGATTGCAGCAGCCATATAATTGCGGAACAGCGGATAAAAAGCAGCCGCCTTTACGATCTTTTTTTCTTCAATATATTGCATTGAACAGCTTCTTCTGATAAAATCCTTAACATTGCCGGCTTCAAAACAGAGTTCCGGGACACATATTCCGCAACTTCCGGCAGGAATTGCATGACCTCTCTACTTAAAATACATTCGATTCATTCATTTTACAAGCGATCAATGGTCCATTACTGGTGACAAATAAACTTTTTCATTACCCCCTTTTCTGCAAAGCACCAACGTCATCTACGCCGACGGACATGCGGCGCCCCTCAAAGCCTACGCCCTGCCCCGTAACATCAGCGGATACGACGGCACAGGGGACACCACATTTTTCTGGCGGGACAACTATTGATTTCAGTTGCTCCTGCTGCAGGGACAAGCCAGAAGGCACTGTTCAAAGTTGCAGGGGCGGATCTTTTCGATCTGGGGGACTTTACGCAAATTGTCGGCAAGCTGCGCTTCAAGTTCTTTCAAATCGGCGTTTTCGGGGAAAGGTTCATCAAGATTCCATCCGGTGTACTGATTGCCTTCGCTCCCCACCAGACTGTACCGTTTCGCCCAGTTGCAACGGTTGACATCGATTTTGTGGAACGCCCATTTGACATTTTCAAGTTCGACTTCATGCCGTGACCCGAAAGCGGAGGTCTTGCAGACGCTCAGACAGCTCCGGGGACAATTCCCGCAAGGGGTTTCAAGTTCCATGATCTCATCATATTTCAAGGGGGCATCGGTGATCACTGCCACAAAACGGACATTGGAACCGAATTCAGGCGTAATGATGGAACCGCACTCACTGACAGTTCCCAATCCTGCGGCGGCGGCGGCAAAGACGTTGCTGAAGGCATCGGGGTAGTTTCCTCTGGGGTTCCAGCAGACGGAGCCGGTTCCGTGGAGATCCACAGCCATGGCGGCGTGGAATCCGTTTTCTTCCAGACGCCCGATCAGGTTCCATGCAAGGACCCTCAACCGCATAATGGTTTCGTATTGGGCAAAGACATAGGGTCCCGCCGCTTCGGCAGGGGTGCGTGCCGTGATTTCCACCGAACCTTTGGGCATACGCAGTCCCAGCATGATCACACTTTTTGCTCCGGGCAGATAGTGGTCAGTTCCCGTCACCTGACGTTTGACGGCGGTGATTTCGGGATCGTAAGGCTTATAGATGGTATCAGCTTTATTGACTGCCACAAGTTCCACTTCGCCGTCGTAAATTTTTTGCAGCTGAGGCACAAGGGCGTTGATCCTTTCAGCGGGAGCGATACCCACGAGGTCACATTCGCGCAAAGCCATTTCACGGCGGAGTTTTCGGGTGAGCTTTTCAGGATCGTTGAAACAGGGGGTATTCCCCTGAAGATGCCATCCGGTTTCAGGCAGGGGGGCATCGGTCAGTAAAGTGACGGTGTGCAGCTGTTTGCCGGGGACAGCGAGAAGTTTCTGCAGTTTTTCTTCGGGGAACTCAAACATCTGCCCTGCGGTGTATCCGTGATCTTCAAGGACCCGCACCGCATCGTATCCCGCCTGAATAAGAATGGGGGAAATTGCATTGTCAAAACGGTTTTCATGGGCGCGGGGATTGGTGAGGTCAGCTTCAAAAGGATTGCGGCATCCCACCATGGAAAGGATCGACACGGCTCCGGGCAGAAGTTTTTCAAGATCGATACCCAGTTTTTCTTTGACCGTTGCGGCACTGGCAGTCAACACATTGTCGGCGCCCCAGTTGGCGGCGGCGGCACGGATCTTTTCATAAAGCCCCCGGTGAAACGGAGCATCTTTCAGCTCAGGATTGGGAACGAATTGACGGCGGCGGCGGGGGGCATTGGTGTATTCTTTATCAAAGTAGCGCAAATGCCGGGGGATGCAGTAACGCTGACAGGAACCCATTTCCCCTGCCCGGCGGCCGTATTTGACGGTGGCTTCCATAATGACCTTTTCGTCAACATGTTCCGGAATAGGCAGATCAAGGTCAAGGTCGAAGTGTTCCCCCCAGGCACAACGCCAGAGGTTTTTGTTGGCGTAACGGTAAACCTTGTCTTCGATCTTCACTTCGCTCCAGCCGTTGATTTCCTTGCTCAAAGCTCCGGAACGGCACTCCCGGCGGCAGATCATGCAGTTGTCGCAGACACTCCCCGGTTCAAGGAGGGGCGACGGCGTAAGCTCCGCATCGGTTATGATCGTAACATAACGCTGGTGGGCGCCGAACTCCGGAGTGATGGCAAGACCGTTGAATCCGAACTCAGCAATACCGGCGGCAACGGCACAGTGCATGTGGGGAACATCAGGGGCAAACTGGGCGGTCAGATCCTTGTACCCTCTGTAACGCCAGATGTTGGATGAAGCAATGGGAACGGCTTGAAATCCCTGTTCCTCAAGAAAGCGGCTCATGCGGTAACTCATATCGTCAAGGCGCCAGTTCATGGAATACTGAATGGCATAGGGACCGATGATCTGGGGGTGTTCGATGCCTCCCCGCTCCATGGCGGCGTCGGGATGATGGACCGCCATAACGATAACGGAACGTGCCGTCGGCATGATCCCCTGAGGACTCATGCGCAAAGGGGCATGGGCAAAGCGTCCGATATCGGCAATGCCGACAAGATCGGCACGGAGCGTTTCAAGGGCATAACGTTTGACCTCGCAAGTCTCAGGAGAGTCCACAAGGAAAGTTGGATTGTTCATTTTAACCTCCATTTGAAAAGTATGATCATTCTGCAATGTTTTAATATAAACCCCGATTGCTGATTCAACCATGCCCACAATGTGCATTTTTTTGTTCAAAACGAGCATTTTTGCACTTTTTTTCATTATTCTTATCCTTTTTTATGTGCCGGATAAACAACTGCGGAGACTTGCAATTCTTCTTTTTCAGAGTTATATTATGAAACCGGAACAATATTTCAGAGGGAAAAAATGCGTTCAGAGTGTACCGAAATGATCAAAAGCCGCATCTGCGAACTTCAAGAACCTGAAAATTTATACGATGGGCTCCGTCTTCCTGAATTTTTTGCTCTGCCGGATAATATTCTGCTCTTTTATCACGATTTCTGCGCCCCGGCACCTGTGGCTCATCACCGGTATACCCTTGTTTTCCCTCTTGCCCCCATGCACTACTATGTCAATGAAGAGGAGTTTGATCTTGATGAAGGAGATCTGCTTTTCATCCCTCCCTGCGCCCGCCGTTTTCTGGCACCGCAGTCGGCGGGATACCAGCGTTTTTTCATCACGTTTGAACTGCCCTGTGAACAAAGTTACCTGCCCCGTACCTTTTTCAACCGTCTTTCCGGAGAAACTGTCCGGATCATGGATGAGATTTTTGACCTCTATTCAGAGAAAGATCCAGCCGGACTTGCCCTCGCGCTCTACCGCTTTCTCACCCGTCTTTCACCGGGGCAGCTCCCCCGCATCAAGCCCCGCATGAGCAAAGAGATCGCCGCCGCCGCCGCATTTATCAACGACAATCTGCACCTTCCCCTTGAAAACCGTGCCATTGCGGCAAAGGTCAATATGAGTCCCGGCAATCTTGCCCGCAGGTTCCGCAAAGAGACGGGGATGGCACTCCATGAGTATATTTCAAGTCAGCGTCTTGAATTCGCCCGGTGCTATCTGCAGAAAACATGTATGAGCGTGGAAGAGATCGCCCGCTGCTGCGGATTTCTTTCAGGTTCAAGTTTTTCCCGCTTTTTCACCCTCAGAACAGGCCAATCCCCACTGGCATACCGTAAGGGATTTTCACAACATTCCTGAATATCTTAATCATAAGGATCCGCAAAACAAATGAAAGAACTTTTTCCCCTCCGGGGGTTCAACCCCTGCGAAAGCCTGCTCCGCCACACCCCTGAACAGCTGAAAACCTTTCTGCGCCGCATGAAAGAATTGAAGTTCAACAGCATCATCATCCACTACGATTACGGTTGGAAATACTACAAAGATCTTATCCTCGAAGAGTGCCGCAATGCAGGCGTTGAAATCACTCTTATGACCTTCGGGCCCCGCACCTTTTACCGCTATACCGACTGGAAACAGGAGTTTTTCTCAAGAAAAGAGGACGGAACGTTTTTCACCGATAAACTTGAATGTGAAACATTCCCCTGCCGTTTCGCCCCCGGCGCCCTCGATGCCTATGAGGAAGGTGCCGCCGCATGGCTGAAAGAACTCCCTCCGGAAATCAAACGTGTCCACATGCGCGCCGCCGACGGCAGGGATTACTGTCTCTGTCCCCGCTGCCGGGTCATGCCCGCAGAAGAACGGTGGAATCCCTTTATTGAACGCTTTGTGAAAGCGGTTCAGGAAACCCGTCCTGATTTGAAGATCGAAACCGATGTCTACACCCGGCGTTACGATATCCCCGCCGACCGTTCCGCCTTTGCCGCCATGGACAGGATCATGTTCGACACCTTCCCCCGCACCCCGGCGTTCCCTCTGGGAAGCTGCGACGATATCTGCACCCGGGGACATATGCGCCGGGCATACGGCAGCGGAAAAGAGCCTGAATCCCTGACCGCCAACTGTGCCATGCTGCAAAAGCTCAGAGAGTGGAACGCAGCCTTTCCCGGCAAGGTCTATATCCACGAAAATGTGATGAAACAGGGCTTTGAAGGTAATTTCCAGTACGGCACAGCCTCTTATCTTGAGGACCTGAAAACCTTTCATTCTCTGGGGATACAGGGGGTCTGTTTTGAAGCCTTTGAACCCGGTTACGGCGCATTCGCCCAATTATTTGAAACTCTTTCCCGTGCGATGCTGGGGGAAGAGATCAAATATGAGCTTTCTGAAGCCGAAAAGGCCTGCCGCAAACATGCCATGCAGCCTGAGGTCCCCGGGAGCAGAGTTGATCTGACGCCTTATATCAGCGATCCCTTCTTTTTGAAATGTCATCGCTTCTATGGTCAGAGTTTCGGCAGGATCACCCCGCAGTTTTTCCGGGATTACGTTTCATTTGCCCTTGAAAACAAGGAGCGTATGGACTGCCTTTATATCGCATTCAGAAACGCCAGAAACGGCGTAAAACAGGGGACTCTGGTTTTCAAAAATCTCTCACCCGAAGCAGAAAAGTTCCTCAACAGCCGCAAAGCGTGGGATTTCATGGAAGATATCTCTCAATATGGCGATCCCCGGGAAGCGACCTTTGCCGTGGTCGATGAACTGCTCAAAAAAATGGAACTCTGAAAAATTTTCAGAAATTCCACTTTTCAAACAGCTTCTCTTTTCAGGGCAGATCGATGCGCCGGTAGGAACGGGGTTCCATGGTTCCCGAGACCCCCTCGAAAGAGAAGTTCTGTTTTTCCGGCGTGTAGTTGGCAAGGATCAGCACTCTGCCCCCCGCAGGATTGCGCCAGACGCTGTGGCAAATCGCAGGCAGATCCTTTTTATGAATAGTCCGCAGATGCTCTTTGTGGGTAAAAATGCCCCGGACGATGAAATCCGCATCAATGGCGGCACACTCAAGTTTTCCGGGTGAAAGCATCTCCGCACCATAGAGGATCTCTCTGTTGGCGTAATAGAACTGAGCCGTATCAAGGATATATTTGTACACTTCGGCAAATCGGGGATCTTCGGCGTGTTTCATCTGGAAATTGCAGATCATCGGCTGCATACCCCAGGTGATGTCCCGTGCCAGTTCAAGGAAGAACTGACAGGGATAAAGGGCGTTCCAATCCTTTTCATCTTCAGCGGGGAACCGGTCTTCGGCGGGCCAGAGTTCATCCCATGGCGGAATGGCATCGGGCAGAGCGTAACTGCCGAAAAGGGCGTTGGTCCCGTGATAAATGGCACTGAATGCAGGAACAAATGAGGTATTGTCCCCCATACGCTCACTGCTGGTCGAAAACAGAACGATCATAGAATCAAAAAGGTCAAGCCAGTTTTCAGCGCAATCCTCCGTTGAGAAAAGTTTGCCCGGATTTTCCTTTTTAATCATTTCCATCATACGGCGGAATCCGGTGATGTTGTAATCCCCGCCACCGGGAGCGTGTTTATGTTTCGGATTGTAACAGCAGCTTCCTGTAGTACAGCCGATCATATCCAGATAGACGCCGGGAAGTCCTGAATCGCAGAGGGTTTTCACAAGATCTGCCATCTTTCTCTGAAAAACGGGAGCTTCGCCGCACATGTAGCCCAGACGGTGGTGATTATAACTGTTGAAAGCCACCGCATATTCGCTGCCGTCACGCCGGATCTCGATTTCATCGGCACCGCCTTCGTGATAAGAGGGACCGTCCAGATCCCAGGTGCGGCCGTTGATATAGACTTGAGTAAAAATACCCCGGTCGTTCATCCGCTTCACGGCATTTTTAAAGGCCTCCACCCCCTCACGGGGGGGCCAGAAGTCCGGATAGTCGGTGTCGTAGGGGTTGTGATGCCACCAGTACCAGTCAAGGGCAATGGGAACACCCGCATCATCGGCAAGTTTTTCCGTGGGGGGGAAAACATAATCGATGCGCCCTCTGTTCCAGAGCCACATGGAAATATCTTTCAGAGGATTTTTCTCACGGAGCGCATTCTTGTACCAGATTTGTTGGACCGCCCATTTTTTGTAGATCATGGCGGCTTCAAACCATTCGCCTTCAAACGCCGTCACACCGCAGCGGTAGGGCAGAGTGAAACTGCTTTTTCCGTCAAGGGGAAGGTAGTGGATATGTTTGTAGACCAGTTTATCCCCCTCTTTGCGCCACCGGTAGCCTTTGTTGTAAAATCCGGCATCACGGCAGTCGAAATAGATCCCCTGCCCCCGGGTATAGGCTGCTGTACAGCGGAAAGAACGGTAACGCCCCTCGGTCCGTCCCAAAGTGGCTTCATCCCACTCCCCCGTCAGATTTTTAAGAACACGCCCCTGACTGACCGGCAGCAGGATGGTGGTTTCGTCGTCAAAACTCATTTCGGCACGGGGAAAGATCACCTCTTCCACGGGATCATGGAGCGGGTCGGCGCCGCTGAAACTGATAGAGCCTTGCAGGATGCCGTCGATTTCCTCATATTCAACGGTCACGGTCAAGCCCTTCTCATCTTTCCAGACACCGCCTGTGGAAGTGGGCGTAAAGAACGCCATATCATCGGCAGAGATATATTTCACACACTCTGCCTTGCAACCTTTTCCGAACCCCAGCTGCCAGGAAAGGCGGGCGGGACCGACACAAAGTTTTCCCTGTTCAAATTTCATATTCATTCCGCTTCAAATGTAAGTTGGTTCAGTGCAATAATATATCATCCACCCACAGGAAATACAAGCTTCAGCGGAAAAAAATCAATATCTCCCTGCAAAAGATTTGAAATCATGACTTGAAAAGTTTTCTTTTCTATGCTAAATTAATCAAATGCTGTCATCTGTTTTACAAAAATCAGGAAAGGAAATGAAAATGAAAAAAGTTTTGTTGAGTGCCGCAATGTGCGTTCTTGCCTGCGGATGTAAAGTTTCCTATGATTATGCCGGGGAACAGGCCGCCAGTGAGTGGAATCAGTGGAAAGGCAAAGAAATCAACTTCAAAGTCGCTGCCAAAAGCACCCCGGAAAAGAATGAAGCCAAGGTCCGCCGTTTTCTCCAATGTGTTGAGCAGTTCGCCCCCTACATACTGAAGGAGTTCCAAGCCATGGACAAAAGCATGAATTGGAAACCGGGAACTGCCGCAAAGCTCTCTTCACTCGGCGTCGATTACAAAACAACGCCCCCGCCCCATGAATGTACCAGCTGGCTCGTCATGCCTGAACTGACCTCAAAAGGGGAAATTATTCTGCACAAAAACCGTGATTCCTCATCCCGTTACCTCACCTGCATCCGGGTTTCCGTTCCGAATCAGTACAGCTGGATCGGCAACGGAAATTTCGGCAGTTTCGGAACCACAAGCGGCATCAATGAACGCGCCCTCGCCGTGGTCATGAACAGCGGCCCCCGTTCTCAGGGCGTTTCCCCCGAGGGCATGGGAACGATCATCATCGCAAGGATCCTTCTGGAACAGTGCGCCAACGCCCGTGAGGCGGTGGAACTTCTTGAAAAGATCGTCAAAGCCGGAGCTTACAGCCACGGTCCAAGCGGCTCCACCTGGTTCTTTGCCGACCGCAAACAGGCGTTTCTTGTGGAGCATGACAACATCTGTTTCAAAGCCATTGAGGTCAAATCAGGACTTGCCGTCCGTGCCAACGCCTGGCATCTGCCTGAAACCATTGTTTACTCCAAAAACAATCCCTCCCAAATCGTGGGCAACTCCCGCCGTGAATATGCTGTAAGAAACGCTCTTGTCAAAGGCATTCTTGCCAAAAAGAAAAAGATCACCCTGACCGATGTCCTCAAAACCTCACGCATCAACAAATTCCCTGAGGACCCCAAATGCTACGCTCTTTGCGATAAGGAGACCAATGCGGCGACAAGTTTCGTCATCGACCCCGAATTCCCCGAAGAACTCAGTTACATGGTCAGTACTTTCGGACCTCCCCGTCACGGCTTCTACATCCCTGTTCCCATAACTTTGAAAAAGGTCCCGCATATCCTGAGCAGCGGAAGTTGGAGCAATGCTCTTTTCCTCCGCAAAGAGGCGAAGAAAAATCCTGACATGAAGAAACTTGAGTCCGTGGAAGCTCAAATGCTCAAAAATCACCTTGCCGCCGTGACAGAAGCACGCAAGATCCTTGCAAAAGGAGGATTTTCAGCAAAAGAAAAGGCAGCTTTGCTCCTTGAAAAAAGTTTTGAAGCCAACATGAAACTTGCGCAGGAATATTCCCCTGCCCTCTGAGAACAGAAGAAAAAGGCACAGAGAGAAAAAAATCCCTTTTTTCTCTCTTTCCGACAGGAGAAAAACTTGACAAATTGAACTGAAATGATATATTATTCTCTTGTCGAGACCGCATTTTTTTTATGAGGGGATTATTTATGAAGAAGCTCTTTTCCGCTGTATTGTGCTTTGTGACCGCACTTGTTTTTTCAGGATGTGCCGCCGACCTGGCTCTCAGGGAGTCCGATCTGAGTGTCAAAGAACTGGAACAGAAGATGGCAAAAGCCCTTGATCCCATGGGGCGTTTCGCCGCGGCGGAGCGTTATGTCCAACGCTTTGAGATCGAAACCTCAACGGGATGGATGGAGCCGCCTCAGGAACAGTTTATGGAGGTAAAATTCGCCCGTCCCGACAATTTCAAGATCACCATCAGCGACGAAAAAGGACTCCTTGAAGGATACATCTTCAACGATGCCGGCGGTTACAGGATCAACTACCGCCGCAAAAGTGTCAAGGCTCTGGATAAAGAGCTGCTTTCTCATCTGCGGACCATGCGTGAGATCGCCGATCCCGTCATGGAACTTGGCACTGTTTTCAATCATATCGAGATCAAACGGGGAAATGTTTCAGGCAAAGAGTTTTATCTGCTGCGCTGCCGCAAATCCCCTGCGGACAATCCTCTTGAGTTCTTCATTTCCGCAAAAGATTTCCGTTTGCGGAGCTCGACGGGAAAAATCAGGATCGGTACAGCAACTCTTGACTACCGCTCCACCGTCGTCAACTACGCCCTCAACGAAGGGCTGATGGTCGCCGATTTGACCAAATCCGTAACAAACGGTATCAAAACGGAAAGCAAACTCGTCGGATTCAAGCTCAATCCCCATTTCGCTCCCGATGAATTCAAGATTCCCGTTTTTTGACGGAAAAATACACTTTCCGGACTTGTTTATTCAAGGTTTCAGGAGTATATTATCTGATTGACACAAGTGTGTCACTTTTAACAGTTGTAATGTGTTTGCAAACATAAATCATATATGACGGAAGACAATTGCTATGAGTGAATTGGAAAAGAAAGATTTTCCGGTCAATATTGAGGAGATCATGCATACTGCCTATATGCAGTATTCATTGAGCGTCAATGTGGGCCGCGCCATTCCCGATGTCCGGGATGGTCTTAAACCTGTTAACAGGCGTATCCTTTACGCCATGCGCCAGATGGGCATCACCAAATCCCACGCCACGGTCAAGTGCGCCAAGGTGGTCGGTGAAGTCATGGGTAATTACCACCCTCACGGCGACTCAGCCATCTATGATGCCCTGGTTCGTCTTGCCCAGCCTTTCTCAATGCGTATGCCCCTGATCGAAGGTCAGGGTAACTTCGGTACCATGGACGGCGACCCCGCCGCCGCCAGCCGTTACACCGAGTGCCGTATGGAGCGCATTTCCGACGAAATGCTCGCCGATATCGAAAAAGAAACCGTGGACATGATGCCCACATTCGACGAAACCGATGTGGAACCCACCGTTCTCCCCGCCCGTTTCCCCCAGCTGCTGGTCAACGGCGGAACCGGTATCGGCGTGGGTATGGCGACCAATATCCCCACCCACAACCTGGGGGAAGTCATCGACGCCACCATCTATCTGCTCGACACCCCCAACGCCACGGTGGATGAACTTATGGACTATCTTCCCGGACCCGACTTCTCAACGGGAGCCATCATCCGCGGGCGTTACACTTTGCGCCAGTTCTACCAGACCGGCCACGGCAGTGTCCGTATCCGTTCCCGTGCCGACATCATCGAGAAAGACGGCAAGGAGCAGATCATCATCAGCGAAGTGCCTTTCGGCGTCAACAAAGCCCAGCAGGTCGCCCGCATCGCTGAACTGGTCAACGAAAAGCGCATCACCGGTATTTCCGGACTCCGTGACGAGACCAGTGACCGTACCGGTATCCGTGTGGTCATCGACATCAAGCGCGGTGCCGTCGCCCAGGTGGTGCTGAACCAGATCTTCTCCCACACCCAGTTTGAAACTGTCATGGGATGCACCATGCTGGTGGTGGACCACAACCGCCCCGTGACCATGAATCTGCTTCAGGTCCTTGAAGCCTTCATCAACCACCGTCTCGACGTGATCATGCGCCGCTCTCTCTTTGAACTCAAAAAGTCCGAAGCCCGCGCCCATATCCTCGAAGGACTCCTCAAGGCTCTCGATGCCATTGATGAAGTGGTCGATATCATCCGCAAATCCGCCAACCGTCAGGCGGCAGCGGCGGCTCTGATCGAAAGATTTGAGTTCACCCAGCCCCAGGTCAACGCCATTCTGGATATGCGTCTGCACCAGCTCACCGGCTTGACCGTGGATGCTCTGCGTGCGGAACTGGAAGAACTCCTCGCCTACATCGCCTATCTCAAAGAGGTGATCGGCTCCCGTGAAAAACGTATCAGCGTCATCCGTGAGGAACTCCTTGAGATCAAGGAAAAATATGCCACTCCCCGTCTCACCGAGATCACCTCTGACGACAGCGATCTCAATATCGCCGATCTCATTCCCCGCCACAACTGCGTCATCACCGTTTCCGACACGGGCTTCATCAAGCGTATCCCTGCGGACACCTACGGCGTGCAGCACCGCGGCGGCAAGGGTATCATCGGTATGGAAACCCGTGAAGAGGACCATGTGGCACACCTTTTCAACGCCAACAGCCACGACTTGATCTTCTTCTTCACCAACCGGGGTTTCATGTACTGGCTCAATGTTTACGAGATCCCCGAAGGCTCCCGTACCGGCAAGGGCAGAGCCATCATCAATCTGGTCAAGATGGAGCCGGGCGAAAGAGTCTGCGCCATGCTGACCGTGACTCAGGAAGAACTTTCGGATCCCGAAAAATATATCGTTATGGCATCCCGCACCGGATACATCAAAAAGTCCGAACTGCAGCTTTTCAAGAACCTGCGCCGCATCGGTCTGCGCGCACTGGTCATCGAAGAGGATGACGATCTTATCGGCGCCGCCATCTCACGGAACGGCGATGAGATCTTGCTTTCCACCAAGCTGGGTATGGCTTGCCGTTTCGATCAGAACGACGACCAGATCCGTCCCATGGGCAGAACCGCCCGCGGCGTGACGGGTATGCGTTTCAAACTCCCCGGCGACGAAGTGGTCAGTCTGGAAATCATCCGTGAACACTCCTACGAAGAGCCTGAATCCATGACCGATGCCGAAGCCGACGATATCGACAACTTGAGTGAATCCCTTGAAGCTGAGGAAGATATCAGCTCCACCGGTCCCGAAGTCCTCGTCGTCACCACCGGCGGTATGGGTAAGCGTTCCTGTGTCAGCACCTACCGCAAAACCAACCGCGGTGCCAGAGGTGTGGTCAATATCCGTCTGCGTGAAAACGAAACCGTTCTCGGCGTGGTCCAGGTCACTGATGAGGATGAACTTATGATGACCACCGAAAGAGGACAGCTGGTGCGTATCCCTGTTCACGAGATCCGTCGTGTGGGCCGTGCCGCCAAGGGCGTGATCATCATGCGCCTCAACGACGGAGACCGCATCACCGGTATTTCCAAGGTGGCTGCCGCAGCTGAAAAGCCTCAGGCCAACAGCACCGAACAGGTCGAAAACGCAGAAGCCGAAACCGTGCAGGCGCCTCCCGCCGCAGGTGAAGCTCCCGCATCAGAAGGACAATCTGTGGAACAGGAATGATGTTTGATCCTGCCGCCTTCCTCAAAAAATTGAACCGGTGCGCCATTATGGGCATCGTAAATGTTACTGGCGACTCCTTCAGCGAAGGGATTTCCTCCGCTCCGGAGTCGGCAGTAAGGAGGGCTTTTGCCCTCGTTGAGGCAGGAGCGGACATTCTTGATCTGGGGGCAGAGTCCACCCGTCCGGGCAGTACCCCCGTTTCCCCCGCAGAAGAGTGGCAGAGGCTTGAAAAAGTTCTGAAAGAGCTGCGCAAGGCTCTGCCCGGTATGCCCATCAGCATCGACACCCGCCACGGCGAAACTGCCGCCGCCGCTCTGGCGGAGGGGGCAGATATCATCAACGACGTGGCAATGGGCAGAGATGAAACACTTCTCAAAGCGGTATCAGAATACAAGGCTGCTCTGGTGCTGTGTCATTCAAGATCGACGCCCGGAAAGATGAATGATCCAGCTTACACCCGTTACCCCGGCGGCGTGCGGCAGGAAGTGGAAAAGGAACTTTATTCCGCAGCTGACCGTGCCATGATTCCGGGCGTTGCCAGAGAAAAAATATGGCTCGATCCGGGCATCGGCTTTGCCAAAACTGCCGAACAGTGCCGGAGTCTGATCGCAGATGCGCCGAACTTTTCCCGTGAATTTCCCTGGCTTTGGGGGATTTCACGCAAATCCTTCATGGGAGGAACCGTCGAATCACGAAGCGCTGAAACACTGCGGCTTGAAAAAGAACTCATCCTCGGCGGTGCCGCTGTCATACGCACCCACGATGCCGGGGCTTTACGCCGGTATATGAACTGGGAAAAAGGAGCTTGAACAATATGGAATCCATGTACTCTCTGCTCCGGGCTGTTCTTGAAGTGACCATTCTTTTTGTGGTCATCAACGAACTGCTTTACTATCTCAGAAACACCCGCGGCTCTCTTGTTCTGACCGGGGCTCTCATCGGTGTCATGGCTCTGGCTCTCGCCGCCAACCAGCTGGGATTGCAGGTGATCAACTACATTCTTTCGACCATCTACGCCTCGGCTTTTCTGGCACTGATCATCATCTTCCAGCCCGAACTGCGCCGCGCCCTTGCCCAGCTGGGCAGTATCATGGTGTGGCAGGGCAAAAAGAAACGGGAATTCATCGGCGAAGTGGTGGCGGCGGTCCGTGATATGTCACGCCGCAAATGCGGAGCCCTCATTGTCATTGAAAGGCGTATCAAGCTCCAGATGCTCATTGACGACTCCATTCCTCTCGATGCCAAAGTCAACGCCCTTATTCTTGAATCCATTTTCTACCCCAACTCCACGCTCCACGACGGAGCGGTCATCATCCGCGATGACAGGATCCTTGCGGCACGGGTCATTCTGCCGCTGACACGGAACGAAAAGATCTCCCCCCGCCTCGGTACCCGTCACCGTGCGGCACTGGGTATCTCTGAAGAAACGGATGCCGTGAGTGTCGTGGTTTCTGAAGAAACCGGTGCCATCAGCATCACCTGTAAAGATGAGTTCCACCGGGATCTCTCAATCCCCCAGCTGGAGCATCTTCTTGAGCAGTACATCATCCAGAAAGCTGACGCCGAGATCCCTGAAACGCTCCTCGTCATGGAGGAGTGCGACAATGAAGGCCACCTGCTGAGTACCAATCCCGATAAGGAGAAAGGAGCCGGCAATGCTGACTAAAATATGGCAATTCATCAAACGGGCACCCCTGCGCCGCAGTGTTGCGCTGGCGTTTGCACTCTTCCTTTATGCCCATTTGAATTTTCAGCTGACATCAGACAAACATCTGGTGCGTGTGCGTGTTCCTGTGAATCTGACACTTTCGCCGGAACTTCAGGAGCAGCCGGGCAAATCGCCGGAAGTCTCACTGACACTGAAAGGCAAACCCGGTGTGGAATTTGTGCCGGGCAACGTTCAGGTTTCCGTAAAAGTCGGTCCCCAGCACCGGCAGCTTGACGGCTCCTATCTGGTCAAGGTGACATCGAAAAATATCCGTATCACGGACAAACGGTTCACCTTCCACTCCATTGACTTCCCAGAGGAAGGCCATCTCAGACTCAATCTTTTGAGCCGCAAAGAACGCCAGGTCCCGCTCCGTGCTGTTTTTGACGGAACTGTTCCCAACGGCATGAAACTGAGCTGGGAAACCATTCCTGACAAGGTGCTGATCACGGGGCCTGAAAACGTGATTTCAAAACTGAATTATATCCACACCGACCGGATCCCCCTGGGGGATGCTCCTGATTTCTTTGAGATCAATTCCCAGCTGGTGCTTCCCAGAGAGGTGGCATCAGCACCCGCAAGTGTTCTGGTGCGGGTGAAACTGATCCGTGAATACAGCAACCGTTCCATGCGCATCCCGGTCTCGGTCCTGACCGCCCCCGGGAGCAACATGGAAGCCGCTCTTGTCACGCCCCTGCGTGGCGGAGTCGATATCCTTCTCAAAGGACCTGCCGCGCAGCTTTCCTCTCTCTCCAGAGACCAGGTGCGTGTTTTCGTCGATGCCGTCGATTTGAACACCCCCGGGCGCAGACGGCTGCCCCTGCGCTGCGTGGTCAGTGATCCTGAGATCGAAGCGGTCTCCATCGTACCGGGAGAAACAGAAATCCAGTTAACATCAAAAACTTCCAGATAAAAACACTAAGAAAGGAAAAAAAGTTATGATCATCAAAAAACTCAACAGCGTGTTCCATCGTCACAGCCGCTGGCTGTTCGGAGTGATCACCATCGTCATCATCATCTCCTTTATCGGCTTCATGGTCCCCGGCTCCTTCTTCGGTTTCGGTCCTGAAACCGGCAGCGGTGCCAAAGTCGGTACTGCTTTCGGCAAGAACGTGACCTATGAAGATCTGAAAGAGGTCCACCGCAATCTTGAAATCTGCGGTCAGCTGGGATTCCCTGTAGGCGAAAGCCGCATCGAACAGCAGTTTTTCATCTACTGTCTGCTGGAAAAAGCCGCTCAGATGGGTATTTCCGCCAGTGACAAAGAGGTCGCCGACGTTTTGAAGCAGCATCCTTTGCTCCAGACCGAAGGCAAGTTCGACATGACCAAATACAAGAACCTCAGAACCAACCTCACCCGTATCGGCATCACCAATGAGGATATTGAAAACGCTCTGCGCATGATGCTTGTCATCAACAAGATCCAGAACCAGATCGGTTCCTCCGTGGTCGCCACTCCCGGCGAAGCCAAAGAACTTTACCGCCGTTTCAACACCACCTATGAACTCCGGATTGCCGAGTTCCAGAAGGCGAAAACCCCCAAGATGGTGAAACCCAACGCCCGCAAAGTCGCTGAACTGCCCAAAGCAGAACAGAGTGCCGTTACCGCTTTCTTCAACGCCAATCAGAAAAACTACAACATCCCCGGATGGCTCGACGTCATGGTGGTTGAATTCAAGTACAGCTTCTTCAACGCTCAGGCGGCGAAAAAAGCCACTGACAAAGAACTGCTCAAGTTCTACAACGCCAACAAATCCCTTTTCAACGGCAAAGACGGCAAAGTTCAGCCTTTCAACACTGTCAAGGGTAAAGTGAGAGATGAGTTCGTCAAGATCGAAAGTGCCGATCTCGCCCAGCGTGCCGCCGAAGATTTCTCTGTCGATGCCGCTGATGCCGTCGCCGCCGCCGATAAGATGGCTGACAAAGTCAAAGCCTTCCGCAGTGTCGCCGACCGTCTGAAAGTTGCTGTTGTGGAAAATCCCAAAGTTTACTTCACCGCCCGCAGCATCGGTGCGATCCACTCCGCTGAACTTGTGAACGCACTCAACCAGACCGCCGGCAACCCTGTCACCAAAGCTGTCAACACCTCTGACAGTGCCTGTGTGGGATTCCTCCGCAGCCGTACCGCCACCCGTCCCGCCAAGATCGAAGAGGTCCTCACTCAGGTCCGTGCCGATCTGGTTCAGGATAACCTTTACAAGGATGCCCGCAAAGCTGCGGAAAAGGCCTATGCCGATATCCGCAAAAAGCCTGCTGCTCAGCAGACTCAGGCTTTCAACGCCCTCAAAAACGTGAAGTTCACCAATATCAAATTCACCCTTGCCGAACCCAATGCTGATCCCAAGTTCCAGCAGGCAATGGTGGCTGCGGTCAAGATGACTCCCGGCACTGTGGGTGCGCCCATGAGCAATTTGCAGATGGTGCAGCTGGTTGCCAGAAAGGCTCCTGACTACAAGGCCTATCAGGGCAAGGAAGAGCAGTATCTGATGATCGTCCGTATGCAGAAAGCCCAGCAGCTTCAGGGTGCCTTCATGGAAGAACTCAGCGCCCAGTGCAAAATCGATCCCTCCATCACCGCTGAACGTTGAACGATATGCCCCGCTCCAATTCAACTGAGTGCGTCCGGGAGGAAGCCGGCTTCGCTCTCGGACGCCAGATGACGGTGGAGTTCTACGATTGCACCCCTGCGGTCCTGACCGATGCGGCGCTCATGGAAAAGATTTTTCTTGACGCCGCACATCAGTCAGGCGCAACAGTGATCGATTCCCGTTTTCATCAGTTTGTCCCCCAGGGGGTTTCAGGCGTGGTGGTCATCAGTGAATCCCACTTCGCCGTTCACGCCTGGCCCGAACATGAATACGCCGCAGTTGACCTTTTTACCTGCGGTGAAAATGTTGACTTTGACAAGGCGATCGAAGTGATCGCTCAGGGGATCGGCTCCAAACAACAGATCGTTTCCAGTCTGGTCAACCGGGGCATCGTGGGGAACAACGGCATCGAAAGAATGGTTCCGGTGGTCGAACAGCCCAATTGCAGAACCTTCCAGCTCTCGTGGAAGAGCCGCTGCGAACAGACCAATGCCGCCGCCATCTCAAGCGCTATGGACATTTGCGAATGCCGCGCCCTTGATTTCGATTCCCCTGATGCCCTCAGGGATTTTGTTGCAATGTTCCTGAAACACAACGGTTTGACACCTTGCGGCACCATGACGGTCGCCCCTGTGGAAAAAGGTGGATTCAATTTCGTCCAGCTGTTGAAAAACGGTTCTCTTTCAGGTTCAACTGCCGCAATGCGCCGGACTGTTTACCTGGATCTGTTTGTCAAAGGATTCATTGATCCGAGAAAGGCTGCCGAAAGTGCTGTGGAACTCCTCAAAGGGAGCTACTACCGTATGCAGCCCCAAGTGAGAATATAAAAATCATTCCCCCCGGCAGTTGATCTGCCAATTTATCAGGAGTTAACCTTGATATGCAAAAAGAAGAGTTGAAAGCAAAAGTTTTTGCCGCCATCGATGCCAATGCCGAAAAAATCATTGAGATCGGTGAAACCATCTGGAAAAATCCTGAACCGGGTTACAGAGAGTACAAAACCGCTGCCCTGACAGCAGATATTCTGAAATCTCTGGGACTGCCCACTCAGGAAAAACTGGGGCTTACCGGTGTCAGAAGCGACATGACTTTTACTGAAGATGGTCCGGCAATCGCTATTCTGGGGGAAATGGATTCCCTCATTCTGCCGACTCATCCTGAGTGCGACCCCGAAACCGGAGCCGTCCACTCCTGCGGTCACAACGCCAGCATGGCGGGTATGCTGGGTGCCGCCATCGGTCTCAGCGCCGCCGGTATCGACAGCGAACTTGCGGGAAAAATCGCCTTTATCGCCGTTCCCGCCGAAGAGTGTATCGAAATCGAAAAGCGTCTCACCATGATCTCCGAAGGCAAGATCGCCTCTCTCGGGGGCAAAGGGGAACTCATCCGCCGGGGTGTCTTTGATGATATCGACCTTTCCATGATGCTCCACAGCGGCAGCAGTTACGCCTATGGGACACACAATGGATTTATCACCAAAAAAGTGACCTTCAAAGGATTTTCATGCCACGCAGCCGCCCCGGGAGGCGGTATCAATGCGCTCCACGCCATGACCCTTGCCCAGAGTACCGTGGGACTCCTCAGAGAACGCTGGGCGGGCATGAATCATACCATCCGTATCCACGGCATCGTCACCTCAGGGGGCGATGTGGTCAACATCATTCCCGACAAGTGCAAGATGGAGTTCCTTGTCCGTGCCAACAAGATCGAAACCCTTAAAACACTCCACAAAGAGTTCGACCGCGCCATGTGCGGTGCCGCAATGGCTGTGGGCGCCGGAGTGGAAATCGAAACCATCCCCGGATACATGCCCCAGTACGACGATAATGAACTGGAACAGTTCTACTGTGAGAACTCCGCATCCCTCGATCCGGAAACCCCCAATCACGGCTCCCATGCCCGCTGCAGTTCCACCGATATGGGTGACTTGAGTACCATCATGCCCACGCTCCACGGTTATACCGCAGGTGCCGCAGGAACCGGACACGGTGTCAGTTACAGGATCGCCGATAAAGAAAAGGCTTATGTGGTCAATGCCAAGATCCTCGCCGGGATCGCCGTGGATCTCCTGTGGGACAATGCTGCTGCAGCAAAGCGGATCGCCGCCAAACGGGAAGGTAAACTTTCCATAAAAGAGTATATCGCCCTTACCGATTCGCTGAATGCCAAAGTGACCCGTGAGGTTGAAAAATAAATGAAAAACGCTGTTGTCATCAAGGTCAATGATCTGGCTCTCTGTGAAAATTTTTACAGAGATGTGCTGAAACTCGGAGCTCCTGAGACCCATTCCTCATTCGCAACGGTTTTCCGTCTGGGGGAGGAGTCGGAACTCTGGCTGATCAAGACAACAGCTCCATTCCTTGAACATGGATCCTCTGCCTCAAGCTGGTCTTTTTCAACCGGCGATATGGCAGCTTTGGAGGAAAGTTTGGAACACGCCGGCTATCCTCTGAGTGATGAAACATTTCATCTGGGATGTCACCTCTGCCGCAGAGGCAGTGATCCTGAAAATAATCCTTTTTATGTTATGGAGGAAAATAAATGAGCAACAATCCTATTCCCAAGATATCTTCTTTCAAAACCCCGGAAGAGTTCCGCGCCCACCTGCGTCAGCTGGGCTTGAAGCAGGAACTTGACGATGTGATCGAAAAAGCCCCTGTTTCACCTCTGGCGCAGGAAATCGAAGTCTATTCCAGAAAAGTGGGCAACCGCTGGTGTATCCTGCCCATGGAAGGATGGGACTGCGAAAGCGACGGTGCCCCCAGCGACCTGACCCGCCGCCGCTGGCACAACTTTGCCATTTCAGGGGCAAAACTGCTTTTCGGATGCGAAGCCTGCGCCGTCATGGAGTCCGGACGCAGCAACACAAGACAGCTTATGCTCACCGACAGCAATGCTTCCAAACTGGGCGCGCTGCTGGATGATATGCGCAAGACCCATGCGGAGCGTTTCGGCACAGCAGATGACACTTTGATCGGACTTCAGCTGACCCACTCCGGCAGATACAGCCATCCTCACGATGATGCAAAACTGGAATCGGTCACAGCCTACACTCATCCCCTGCTGGATGAAAGATTCCACTGTACCGCCGCCAATGTCATCAAAGACAGCGAGATCGGCGATGTGGTGAAACACTTTGCCAAAGCGGCGGTCCTCTCCCAGAAACTGGGCTTCGACTTTGTGGACGTCAAGATGGCACACGGCTATCTCGGTCACGAATTCCTCAGTGCCTTTACCCGTCCCGGCAACTACGGCGGTTCTTTTGAAAACCGCACCCGTTTCTTCCGTGAGATCGTTTCCGCCATCCGTGAAGCGGCTCCCGGTCTTGCCATTGCCACACGTCTTTCGCTCTTTGACTGCATTCCCTTTGAGCCGGGTTCCGACCGCAGAGGCGTTCCCATGGAGCGCGGAGAGGTGAAAGTCGGCAACTATCCTTACGCTTTCGGCGGCGACGGAACGGGACTGGGCAAAGACCTTACCGAAACCAAGATGTTCCTTGAACTTTGCTGTGAGCTGGGTATCGAACTGGTCTGCACCACGGTTTGCAGTCCCTATTACAATCCCCATTTCCAGCGCCCCGCCTACTACCCCGTGTGGGACGGCTACCTGCCCCCCGAAGATCCCGTGGCAGGCGCCTGCCGCCAGATCGAAACCGTAACTGAACTCAAAAAAGAGTTCGGCGACAGGATCAAACTTGTGGGCTCCGGATACAGCTGTCTGCAGGAATACATGGTCAACATCGCCCAGAGAGTCGTCCGTGACAATCAGGCGGACTTTGTGGGCATCGGCCGTCAGGCTCTCGCCTATCCCGAGATCTGCGCTGACTCCCTTGCCGGAAACCCCATGCAGGTCAAGAAGCTCTGCCGTACTTTCGGCGACTGCACCACCGCCCCCCGCAACGGTCTTGTTTCAGGATGCTATCCCCTTGACCCCTTCTATAAGGTCAAGGCCGAAGCGGAGATCCTTAAACAGCGCAAGCGGGAACTTGCTGAACGTTTGAAAAAAAACTGACGGTCTGAAAGAGTTTTTCCCATGATTTTTTTCTTTGCTGACAACCACTACAATGCCCATCCGGGCAAAAACATTTTTGAAAGTCTGCCTGAAGACCTTAAAAAGGAAACGGCATTTTTTGAAGATGATTTTTCTGTCCTCGAAGAAGGATCATGGGAAAAGAAGTGTTCACTTCTCATACTCCATCTGATCGGGGGGACATGCGGTCTCCCCCATCCCGGAAGCGAAGCGGAAAAGGCGGTCCGGAAATATTGCGAATCGGGCCGTCCCCTGCTTCTGCTCCACGGTTCAAGCGCCGCTTTCTGGCAGTGGCAGTGGTGGCGCACCATTACGGGACTCCGCTGGGTGCGCCCCAAGGACCCTGACAATGTGGAACGCTCGGTCCACCCCACAGGGGCGTGTTCCCTGAAACTCTGCAAGTGCCGTCATGAACTTGCAGGGCAATTGGTTCCTTTTGATCTTGAGGAAGATGAAGTTTATACCGAACTTGAACAGACCTCCCCTGCCCTCTTTCTGATGATGGGGAGCGTCAATGGCGCAAGTTTCCCCCAGTGCAGTGAAAGTTACACCCCCTGGGGGGGCAAGGTGATCAACTTCATTCCGGGACACAAGGAAGTGTGTGTCAAAACTCCGGGGTTGATCAAAAATGTGGAAACCCTTATCCGTTATCTTATGAATCTTTCGCCGCAGCGTTGATTTCGATACGCTGTTCGCACTTCTCAATGGTGGAAAGCCTGTGCGCCACCATAATAAGCGTTTTTTCTCCGTAAAGCCCGTCAAGGGCATCAATAAGCGCCTGTTCTGTCTCTGTATCAAGGGCGCTGGTCGCCTCATCAAAAATAATGATTTCAGGGTCACGGTAAAGCGCCCGGGCGATCCCCAGCCGCTGCCGCTGACCTCCTGAAAGGCGCAGTCCGTTGTCGCCGATCATGGTTTCCAGCTTTTCAGGCAGGGTGTTGACAAAGGATTCCATCTGGGCGATGCGCAGGACCTCCCAGACTCTGTTGTAATCGATTTCCTCCGTCTTGCATCCCAAAGCCACGTTGGCGGCGATGGTATCATCGCAAAGGACGATATGCTGGGGGACAAATCCGATGATTTTCCGCCATGCTTTCAAGGAGCCTGCAATATCCCTTCCGTCGGCAAGAATCGCCCCGGAATCGGGGAGCCGTATGCCCAGCAGCAGGTCGATCAGGGTACTTTTTCCGCCGCCGGTGGGTCCGACGACAGCGAGGGAACCGTTGCGTTTCAGCTCAAAGTTCAAATTGCGGATAACCACTGTTCCGCTGTCGGGATAGGAAAAGGAAAGATCTTTCACCACGATACTCTCTTTGAATTCAAAGGGGGTAAGTTCATCTCCCGGAAGTTCCGACTCCCAATTGGAAGCGTCGATGATATCTTTGAAAACCGCATACCCGATCCGCAAGGCGTTGGCGGCGTAGTTGATCCGGCTGAAAGCAGGAAGCAGGCGGGACATGGCTGCAACGAGCAGACTGAAACTCAAGATGACCGTTCCGACCGCCTCACCCCGCAGCAGCATGAAAACAAGCACTGCCAGGGCTGAAAGCACTGCCAGTGTTTCCAAAAGCAGCCGGGGGAGCTGTCCCAGAACGAAATTTGTGGTTTCAAGGGAGGATTTCTTATTTCTTGCGGCGGTGAATTTTTCAGTAAAAAATGCCTCCGCCCCCATGACCTTGACACTTTTGATATCCTCAAAGGAGTAAAGACATATCTTGTTGATACGGGAATAGATGTTGTTCAACGCCTCCCCCGTTTTGAAACTCAGGCGTTTCACGGGAAAATGAAACAGCGCCGTCCCGATGCCGAAAACCAACGAACAGCCCAGAACCACCCCGGGAATCGTCAGAAGAAGCATCAACATTATAAAAAAGATAGTCAGCAGATCGACGGTCATAAGCATAAAAGGCAGCAGCACCAGCCCCCCCATCTGATCGACTTTGTTGACCAGAGTGAGATACTCCACCTTCCCCCGGAGGGCAAAGTAATCGTACCGCGCCGCAAGGAGTTTTGAGTAAAGGCGGCAGCTGATGGCACCAAGTCTGCCGCAGGTGAAAGCGGTGTAACTGCGCATGATCACAAAGAGCCAGACATTTTTCAACGTGTAGACCAGTGCCACAGCTCCGCAGCAAATGAGAAGGAACTCCTTTTCACCGGCTCCGGCAAAAAGGGATCTGAAAAGCCGCAATGCGCTGTTTTGTTCAAAAAGTTCCGGCTTGGTGAACATCGCCACCAGAGGCAGCAGCAATCCCAGCCCGGCGATTTCCATGGCAGCACCGATACAGAGCAGCACCACCAGCCCCAGGAGACACCATTTGTCCCGGGGGGTCAGCACCTGCCTCAAACCGGCGATGATTTCCCAGATGATCCATGAGCGCATTGCTTGAAAATCCCTTTATTTTGCCCAGACACTCAGGTCGGCACCGATATCCTTGCCGTCGCTGCCCCGTTTGCGGGCGGGAGAGTCAGGGGCAAGAGCAAAGTTTCCGTTGGCGGGGTCCACCATTTTCGGATCGGCAAAGAGGCCGTTTTTCTCAACGCCGTAGTGTTTGCGGCACTCTTCGATGGTGACATAGGCATCCCGCTGCATGACCTGACCGACTGAATGGATCCCCAATTTGCCACCCAGTCCGAAAACTTTCTGTTTGGGGCAGCGTTTTTTGGTGAACCAGTACAAGTTCCAGTCGCAGACCAGTTTGGTCTTGTTATGTCCGACGGAAATGGCGGGGCTGAGGTGGTTGGCGACCACATCTTCGCAAAGGTTGTTGGTAATGGTCACTTTTTCACCGTCGCCGCCTCCGATGTGCATGGCATTGATACCGATGCCCCAGAAGGTGTTGTGATCGACCACAACATCACCGGATTCCATAAGCCAGAGGCTGTGGAACCCGGTATCAAAGACGCAATTTCTCACTTCAATACCTTTGATGTACCGTCCGTAAATATGGAGATTTCCCATTTTCCGTTTTTTCCCTGCATGGAAACGGCAATTGGTGATTTTGATATTTCCGGAGCGGAAGAGGGAAATCATCTTGGCACTGGCGGAGTAACGGCCGCCGACGAAGTCGATACCGTCAATGTTAAGTCCCTTGACGTTGGAAGCCTTGATGGAGTAATCAAACATGAATTCTGCGCTGAACTTCACCGTCCCGGGCTTGACCGCCTTGATGGTGATGTTGTCGGAGTAGACATTGATCATTTCGGGATAGGTTCCGGGATAAACAAGGATCGTGTCTCCATTGTTTGCCGCAAGGACCGCCTGACTGACCTGAGCATATTTTTTGCCCGGACCGACTTCACGGGTCACGTTTTTTTTCACAGCAGCTCCCTGAGAAGTGGTAAACTCAACGCTTCTCCGGACAGAGCGTTCCTCATTATGACGCCGCATGTAAAGAACCGCTTTGTATCTGGTGCCGGGCTTCAAACCGGGGATGCAGAGGGCGCCTGAAGTACTCAGATAACTTCCGAAACGGAGCTGTTCTCTTGCAACTCTCTTTTTACCCTGAAAGAGTTCCGCGATGACCGAAACATAATCTTTGGGGGTATTCCATGAAATGACCGCTTTGCTCCCGCAGCTCAGGGGATTGACTTTGACATAAGCCACTTCAAGGGGGGGGCGCACATCCGGAACGACTCTGCCGCCGATCCAGGTGCCTTTGCTGCCGATGACGATGTTTTTCAGAGGCACGACACCGTTGACACCGGCGACGAAGCTCTTGAAAGACTCTTTGTACTGCCAGTTTTTGAGTTCCTGAGCAGTCATGAAGCCGTTGTGTTCAGAAACAACATCTGCGGCATCGCTTTTGAAAGCTGAGAGAATGTTTTCTCTGTAAACCACTCTGCCGGAACTTTTGAGTTGTGAATTCGCAAGACGGTTGTTGGCGAAAACAGCCTTGCCGCCAACAGCGGAAAAAGCAATATTTTCAAAAACATTTTCCGAAAATTCGCACATCGTTTTGTTCAGGGAGATCCTGCCCCCTTTGAAGTCCATATTTTCGACCTTGATCTGAGAACAATTTTCCAGAACAAGGGTGAAGTTTTTCCAGCAGGCGGTGTTGAAGCTCATATCGGAAAGTGTGACATTTTTAAGATTTTTGAAACTCAAAGTTCCGGTATAAGTTCCTTTCAGAAAATAGACCGTATCGCCGCTTTTGACCCTTTTCTGAAGCTCCGCAAGGGAGTTGAGGGGCGATTCCGGGGTCCTGCCGCTGCCGGATTTTGCGCCGGGAGCAACGAACCAGACAGGGGCAGCTGCCGGAGCAAAACCTTCGCCCAGATGTTTGGAGTCGGGCAGCAGACGGAAATCATACTTTTCAGGATTGACGAAACGGGCGCTTTTTTTCCAATTGCCCTCTTTGAGTTCCAGATTGTACTTCATGTCAGGGGTGTATTTTTCCCCGCTGTTGGGAACGGTGAAGTTGAATTTTCCGGGAACGACCGTATTGTTTCTGATGGTCGCCGTGCTGCCGGGAACAGAGTACAAAGTGACACCGCCGCCCACAAAAAGATTATTCAGCTGGTTGGTGTGCTTGCGGATGCCGCCCTTGAAGCGCATGACACCGCCGCCCCGGGATTTATCAAGAGAGATCACCTTATTATTCAGAACATCCACATATTCGGAGCCTGCCCCGCCGTAACGGGCGAGATTGTAAACATTTCCGCCGCCGGCGGTATAGTTGTCGTAGAAGGGCAGACTTGAACCGTTGTTGAGGAGAAAGCAGTTGACAACTTTCACATTCTTCATAGGTTCACCCAAATGTAACCCGGCACCGCTGTTGCGCAGGGAACGGCAGTTCTCAATGATGACACCGTCCACATACCACCCCGTGGAAAAACCGCAGGTGTTGCCGATGGCGGTGGAATTTTTTATGGAGCCGGAACCGAAAAACTTATCCGCCTGACGCCCCCGCAGATAGAAGGCTTTGCCGTGGTGGAATTCAATGGAAACACCCTCAACATGGATGTTGTCACCCACCAGATTGATTCCGGGATGACGCAGAAGTTTGGCGGCGGCATTGAAAGGACGGGGACGGACGCCGTCGGTAAAGGGAATGACGGTGAAACCGGCATTGTCAGGATCACTGTGCCACGAGCCGTTGAGGGGATTCACATAAAGTCTGCCGTCCTTCTCTGCCTGATAGAAACTCCCGGGCTGGATCTTGAGCAGCTCCATGGAATCGACTTTCAGATAGCGGTCAAGGGTGATCCTCTGCCACAATTCGCAGACGGCGTAAGGACAAAGGGCGGTAAAAAGTCCACCGGGAAGTTTTTCCCACTTTTCCACGTTCCACCCCCAGGTGATAACGGGGGTCTCATCGGGAAACGCCTTGATGGTTATGGGTTTGGGATTTTTATCCGCCCATGCGGCAACGATCTGTTCATGGTAGATGCCGCCCCGGAGCAAAACCGTATCGCCGGAGCGCGTTTTTTTCAAAGCCGCAGAGATACTTTTGAGAGGTTTTGCAATATCCGTTCCGGAGTTCCGGTTATTTCCATCAGGAGAAACATAATAGGTGGCAGCTGTCAAAGCGGCAGCTCCCAGACAGAAAAACAGCACGATAGACTTTTTCATCATTTGCTCCTTTGTTGTTATTTTTTGATCATCGGCGCAAAGTGGACAAGTTTACGGTAAAAAGAGGTGATTTCCTGAGCTTGTTTATACTCCTTTTCCCCTTTGAGAAAATTAATGGATTCCTCTGCCACTTTCAAAGCGAGATCGACTCTGCCGAGGCAGTAGAGACTCTGGGCGTAATAAAGCATCGCCCTGCCCTTTTCTCTTTTGTTGGCATATTTGACTGCATTGGCAGCAGCTCTTGCCACGGTGTAGATGTTGGCGGGGTTCATCTGTCCGAAAGGACGGTTCAGTTCTGCGGTGACAAACTTGAGCAGAACACGGGGTTCATTTTTGAAAATGGAGGTCAATCTGAAATAAAATTCGTTCATATTTTTTTCAAGGTGAGCCAGCTCAAGCATCTTGAGTTCCATTTCGTAGAATCCGGGATCCCGGGGGAACTTTTTCTGGGCGTTGTGGATGGCTTTGACCGCATTCTCAGGGGAGTTCAGACGGCGGTAGTGGATCCCCACCTGCAATGAAACGATCTCACGGGGGTTGACTCCCGGACGGGTCAGCTCTTTATCCAGCAGGGCAAGGGCGCCTTTGAAATCGCTTTTGACGATCATTCCCGTAAAGTTGGCGTTGAAATCGTCGTCCCCCGTCACCTTTTTCGGGTCGTATTTCCCTTTTTCAACGGCGTTGATCATAAAGGGGAGCCGTGCAGGATTGCCGCGCCAGAGAAGTTTGCCGTCTTTGCCGATGAGGATCGCCATAGGCAGACGGTTTTCAGCTCTGAGGAAACGCTTGCAGTTTTCGCCCCCGTCGTCGATGAGCAGAGGGATCGTCCCCAGCTGGGTGATGAGGGGGAATTTCAGGATATTCTGCGCCTTACCTTCAGCGACAGCGGCAAAAGTGACATTTTTATTCCGGGACTGGTGGACATAACGGCTGAAAGACTGCATGGCAAGGGCGCTTGCGTGTTCAGCTTTCCAGAAAAGGACCGCAGTCATCTTTCGGGCTTTGACGGCGGCAGCAACGGAAGTTTTGTTGTTTTTCACCCAGATCCCTTTGGTGAAATCAGGTGCAGGACCGCCGATCTTGAGATAAGAAGCCCCCAATGTGCAAGCTGAAACAAAAAGCAATAAGGCAGAGAGATTTTTCATTTTTCCAAACTCCTGAACCAAAGCGTTAAAGGTTCCGACACCAGAAGCAGTGCCGCCGCAACAAAAAGCGGCCAGTTGGCAATGCCGGCAGGTGTCAGGTTGACTGCGATAATGGATAACATGATGACGTTGAGCAAGATAAAGAGTCTGTAAAGCCAGCGTGTCCCTTTCAGCAAAGCGGGGTTCGCCTTTGCGGGATCTGCCGGAGCTTTTGCCGTACCGGAACTGCTCTTCTGAGGATTTTCAGCCCGCCGCAGCAGTGCGGCACGGATCATGGAAGAGGTCAGGCGTTCAAAGCTGATACCGGCGGCGGCGGCGGCTTTGGGAACCAGACTTGTGGCGGTGAATCCGGGCAGATTGTTCCCTTCAAGGACCAGGGGGACACCCTCTTCATTGACGATGAAGTCCACCCGGAGCAGATCTCTTGCTCCGGCGAAACGGCTGAACTCCACGGCGATCTCTCTTGCTTTTTCGACGATTTCAGCCGGGACGTTCCTGGGAGGACAGAGATATTCGGTATGACCGTTTTTATACAGATATTTGGCGTCGTAGTCATAAAATCCGTGAGGCGCACGGATCTCGATGGCATCGAGGGCTTCGCCGTTGACCACGGGAACGGTCAGTTCGATGCCGGAAACGAACTCCTCAACAAGGAGCTTGTCCCCATGTTCAAAGACCTGTTTCAATGCGGACTCCCACTGAGAGGGATTTTCCACCTTGACGATCCCCACACTTGAGCCTTCAAGGGGAGCTTTGACCATAAAAGGCAGCTTCATATTTTCGGGGAAAGCGCAATTGTCTTTCTCGATCACACACCACTTTGCCGTAGGCAGAGCGAAACGGTCAAGCATGGTTTTTGTGGCGATCTTGTCCATGATGAGGGCACTTGCCACGGAGTCGGAGCCGACGAATTTGATCTGGTGCTTCTCAAGGAGGTCCTGAAGTTCGCCCCCCTCGCCGAATCCGCCGTGCAGAATGGGGAAAACCGCATCGCTGTCTTTCATTTCGGGGAGGATCTCACACTTTTTCAGGTCGGTCAGCACCACATTATAGCCGCAGTTTTCCAGAGCTTTTGCCACAGCGGCACCGCTGCGCAGAGAGACTTCGCGCTCGCTGGAGTCCCCTCCGCAGAGGACATTGATCTTGAGAGGTGCGATAAAACGGTCGATGATCTTCTGGGCATCGGGATTGACAAAGCAGGTCTCCCGGCGCAGATAGAAGCCGTGTTTATCGGCAACGGTGCGGCGGATGAGACGGATGAGCTGCATATAGTCCGCTTCGCTGCCGCTGCCGTGATTGACGATGAAATTGGCATGGACGGAACTGATTTCAAGGTCCCCGAGACGGAACCCTTTCAAGCCGCTTTCATCAATGAGTTTCCCCGCAGGTTCAAGGGTGGAAACATTGCGGAAAGTACACCCGGCAGAACGCACAGCAGGTTCTTTGACCTTGCGTCTTTCGCTTTCGCTCCTGATTTTTTCGCGTTCACTTTCGGCGGTACTCTGTCTGAGTTCAAGTTCGACTTCCGTCACGATCACATCCTCAGGCAGTGAGGAACCGCGGTAGAAAAACTCAATTTCGCTTCCCTTTGCCGACCACTCCTCCCCTTTGAAGGTCACACCTTTGAGGGTATGGACAAGTTTGCCCAGTTCCTGCCCCGAGGCACCGGCATTCATTCTGACGGCCCCCCCCAGCGTACCGGGGATGCCGCTTAATTCTGAAAGAGCGCCCAGCCCCTCATCGGCGGCGAAACGGGCGGCGCGCGAAAGGCGCAAAGCGGCGCCGCAACGCATGAAAACGCCCGAAAATTCAACATCGCTGAAAGAACGGCTTTCAAGACGGATCCCCAGCCCCGGATAGGGGGCATCCATACCGATCAGATTGCTTCCTGCTCCCAGGATGAAAAAGGGAAATCCGCTCCCGTCAAGAGCTTTCAGGAGTTTTTTCAACTGTTCTGCGGAAGAAACATCCGCCAGAAAAGGCAGAGTGCTGCCGACACCGATGGTGGTTATTTCCTTATAAGGCACATTTTCCAGCAGCTTGATGTCAGGGACAGCTGACAGTACTGTTTTTTTGAGATCGTTCATCTTGAAATATGTTCTTTCCTGATTTTGTCAAAGAGTCAGCACCTGACGGCGCCCACCAGTTCGGAAACAGATGAAATGCCTTTGCGTTCCATATATTCCCTGAGATAGTCGATGACTTTGAGCGGAGTGTAGGGATCCACGAAATTGGCAGTTCCCACGGCGATGGCAGAAGCACCCGCCAGCAGGAACTCAACCGCATCGGCACCGTCGCAGATGCCGCCCATACCGATAATGGGGATCTTGACCGCTTTGTAAACATCATAGACCATGCGGATCGCCACAGGTTTCACAGCAGGGCCTGAAAGTCCGCCGGTACGGTTGGCGATTTTGGGTTTCCAACTCTCGATGTCGATGGCCATGGCGGTAAAGGTGTTGATGAGAGAGACGGCATCACTGCCCTCGGCTTCGACGACTTTGGCAAATTCGCCGATGGAGGTGACGTTGGGGGAAAGTTTGGTAATAAGGGGCAAGGTGGTGTTCTTGCGCACCTCGCGGACCACCTGGGCGGCAAGGGCGGGATCAGTTCCGAAAGCGGCACCGCCGGCTTTCACATTGGGGCAGGAAATATT
>JAZONY010000096.1:0-6165 GCA_045654705.1 Victivallaceae bacterium | reverse complement strand
CCCGCTCTTGTGGAAAATATCACCGTTGAATACTACGGTGCCCCCACCCGTATCCGCGATATGGCGAACAAGTCGGATCGTAGCCATGTCGTTCTGTGAGCCAAGGAGTTGAAAAATGATGTTGTCTTCCTAAGACCGCTTGGCCTCCGACTTCCCGCTCTTGTGGAAAATATCACCGTTGAATACTACGGTGCCCCCACCCGTATCCGCGATATGGCGAACATCACCACCCCCGAAGCCCGTCTTCTGGTGATCCAGCCCTGGGATGCCAGTGCGGTCAGCAAAATCGAAAAGGCTCTCATCGCTTCTGATCTGGGTATCACCCCCGTCAGCGATGGTAAGACCCTCAAGCTCCCCATCCCTGCCCTCAGCCAGGATCGCCGTCAGGCCCTGAGCAAACAGGCAAAAGTGGATACCGAAGAAGCCAAGGTCGCTCTGCGCAACATCCGCCGCGACGGCAACGAAGCGGCTAAAAAAGCTGAGAAAAACGGCGAACTGACCGAAGACGAACTCAAGAAAATGCTGGATGATATCCAGAAACTCACCGACCGTTACATCGGTATTCTTGAGAAGATGCTGGCTGAAAAAGATAAAGATCTGATGACCGTCTGATGTCTTCTTCAAGGAAAATTGACGCTGGAAAACCCTTTTTCCAGCGTTTTTTTATCCCGCTCCTCGTTGGGACAGTCCTCCTCGGCTTTCTGCTGCGATTAGGGGTGGCACTGGAGTTTTCCGCCATCAACGGCGGTATCAACAACATGCTTGCTCCGCCGCAGGTTTCCGATCTGCACACCTATATCAAACTGGGGCAGGAAATCGCCCGGGGCGTATTCCCGAAGGAGTTCTATTACCAGCCCTTCTACTATGCGGTCTTTCTGCCCCTCATCTATCTTGCTGGGGGATTTTCCCTCTGGGGGGTCGTCATCGTCCAATCCCTGCTCGGCGGGGCGACGGTCTTTTTTGCAGGCATTGCGGCAAAAGAACTTTTCGGGCGCATGGCAGGCTTTATTGCGGCACTGTTTACAGCCATATCCACGCCCCTGCTGCTCTATGCCCCCTTTCACCAGAACGAAACGCTCCAATGTTTCAATCTGACACTTCTTTTCTTTCTGATGCTCAAAGCGTTACGCAAAAAAACGCTTCTTTACTGGGGGGCAGTCGGCTTGACGGCGGGTGTTGCCACACTCACCCGGGGGAACATCCTGCTTTTCATGCCCCTGCTGCTCCTGGCTGCCGGTATGATGAAAGGGGTGACGTTCAGAAAAAAAACTCTTTCGGCAGTACTCATGTTGGCTCTTTTTCTTGCGGTCCAGCTCCCCTTTATCATCTGGAACACCCGTGCCAGAGGTGTCCTGACGGGGCCCAGTACCGCTGCTGATGCGGTGCTGGCTCTGGGAAACACCCCCGAAGCCCCTCCCGGCGGGCGCAACGCCTATCTGCCCGCAGGTCCCATGGAATACCCTCAAAGTTTCCACGACTTCATGGCAAAAAGTACTCAGGGGATCTCCGTTCCCCGTCAGATGCTTGAATGGATGTGCCGTGAACCGGGGGCGTTTTTTGAACTGCAATTCCGCAAACTGCTCCTTTTCTGGGACAGCCGTGAACTGCCGAACAATGTGTCCCTTTACGGTGAGGGGGAGTACTCTCTGATTCTGCGGGCACTTCTTCCGGGGCGTTCCGGCGTGCTTCTTGCCTGCGCTCTCGGGGGGATGTTCCTCTTTCTCCCGGCTGTATTCCGTTTCAAAAACCGTTTCTATCTTTACGCCTTTGTCATCATTTACTGGGGAGCTATCGCTGTTTTTTACATTCTTTCCCGGTTCCGGGCGCCTATACTGCCTTTGCTCGCCATCTTTGCAGGAGCCTTTATCAGTGCCCTGCTCATACGGTGGAAAAAATGGGAAAGCCGACGGAAACTTTATGCCCTTCTTGCCCTCGCTTCCGGTATCTTCATCACCGTGGGCGCCTATGACTTTTACGGAAACAATCTTGAAGCCCGGATCATGAGGCTCTGCCGTCCGGCGGGAACTCTTGTCACAAACGCAGTTCTTGACAACGGTCCCTTTACCTGCGGTGACTGGACGGGGGTCGAACTCGTCCCCGGCAGAAAATTGGGTAAGCGCTTTGAAACAAAAATTGAGAAAGGTAAAGTCACATGGCAGCTTTTTTCACCGGGCGGATTGCTGATCTACAAGGTCAACGGTAAAGAGGAAAGCGTTTTCCTCGATCCTGCGAAAAATCCTTTGACAACAGAATTTGCCGCTTCAAACAGCTTTGAGATCGAAATCGTTTCTGCGCCTGAAAAAACTTACGCCGCCTTTGACCGGCGAAGAAATTACCGCCGTTCAGCCCTCGATAACGCTCCCCTTGAGGGAGAGTGGGTCATGCGTTTTTCTTTCTGAACCTGCCCAGCATTTCAGAAAATTCCCTGCCCCTGCCGATAATGACGATGCCGAGGTAGATGATGCCGAAAACAGCTCCCGTCACCCCCAGAGCGCAGATGTCGGCAAATCTGCCCGTCCCCGTGTAAAAACGGTCAAGGAGCAGTTTGCAGATGACTCCTGCACCGACAGCGGCGAATACGGAACGCAGCAATGTCGTGCCGACCTCTTTAAGATCAAAGACAAGTCCTGCTTTTTTCAGATGATAACTCAGCAGAAAACAGTTGATGCAGGAGGAAATCACCGTGGCAAGGGCGATCCCTCCCTGTGCCAGTGTGAAGCTTAAGGCGATGCTCAAAACGATGTTGACCCCGATGGCACTCAGTGAACAGTAAAGCGGGGTCTTCATATCTTTCCGTGCAAAGAATGCGGGTTGGATGATTTTCAACGCGCAGAAAAAGGGGATACCGCCGCCGTAAAACAGAGCGACTGTTCTTGCGGCATTGAGGTCATCCATGGTGTAACGCCCCCCGAGACAGAGGATCTTCAACATAAGTTCGTGGAAGAAACAGACACTGCACGCAAGAGGAATACTCAGAAAAAAGACCTGCCGCAAACCGTAGTTCATATCCTCTTTCAGACTTTCAAGGTCCCCTGCGGCGACGGAAGCGGACATCCTTGCCATAAAGACCTGTCCCATGCCGACGGCAAAAAGTCCGATGGGCAGGTCGATGAGGCGGTCCACGTAGGTCAGGGCTGAAACCGCCTGATCGTTGACATAGCGGGCGATATTGCGGTCAACAAGCAAACTGATTTGCAACGCACTTGCGCCGATAAGCCCGGGAAGTGCCAGATGCCACAGTTTTTTCAGGACATCCGTATGTTTGCGCCAGCGGGAAAAATCAGGAAAAAAACCTGCCATTTTCAGCTGAATGAGCATCATGCCCAGCTGAAGCACACCTGATATCAGAAAAAGGATACTCAGAACAATGAGAAATTCCTCAAGAGAACGTTTCGTTTCCCCGCACCGGGTGAAATATCCCCAGGTCAAACCGCCCACAAGGAAAATGTTCATAAGTAACGAGCAGAAAGCCGGAACAACAAAACACTTTGCGTAATTCAAAACCGAGGTGATGACACCTGTCAGACAGATGAATATGGCGTAAGGCATGAGCAGAGGCATCAGAATACCGATCAGACGCAGCTGGTAATTTTCAACGCCGCAGGCATAGTTGCCGACGATCAAAGCTCCCCCGGAACAAAGAATCACGATGAGAGCAAGAATGGCGCCCAGCACGGGAAACACCACAGCCAAAGCCCCTTTCACACTCTCTTTGCCATAGTTTTTGTCAAGTTCAGCCACAATGGGCATCAGGGCGTTGCCCAATGCCCCCTCCCCCAGAATACGGCGGAAAATATTGGCGTAGGTAAACACCAGATGCCAGGCAGATGCCACAGCACCGCCCCCCAGAATTTCAGCTTCGAGCCGGACCCGGAAAAATCCGAGGATACGGCTCAGCAGCACAGCGCCTGACACGCCGAAAACTTTTGACATCAAACCTTTTCGGTTATTTTCAGAGTGTTTCGTCATTTCTGCTCCTCAACCGGGGAAAAACCTTTGAGCATCCCTTCGAGTTCGGCGATCCCGGCGGCATCGAGTCTGCCGTTTCCGGCATAGAAGAAAAGGAGCATTTCCATTTCAAGATCTTTGACAAGGGAGTTGCTGCAACGCTTGATGGCAGCATGTGTCAGGGTGTTGCCGATGCCGGAGTCAAAACAGATACGGCGGCAGTCATCGTGGAGTCTGAAATATCCCAGAGCCTTATTGAGTGTTTCAAGTCCGGCAGGTTCGTGGGGATGAAGTTCAAGCAGCAGTTCAATATTGGGAGAAAGAAGCTGATTGCGGAATTTCATCACCTCATCCCAGCGGTCAAAATTCCCGCCGCCGGGAATACGGCAGACCAGACGGAGCTTCTGACCGAACTCCCATGTGACACCGGCACAGCGGCGCAGAAAACGCCCCAGCTTTTCCCGGCACTCCTCATTGCCGAGCGCCTGAAAAAGGTCAAAAGCAACAGAAAATTCTTTCACGCCCAATGCGGCGGATTTGGCACACCGTTTTTGAAAGTGGTTTTCCAGTTCAGAACGGAGTTTGCAATTTTCCTCCGGAATCAGAGCGGCGATCTCGGGCGAGATGAAATCCCGTCCGTAAAGCTGGATGCCGTTTCTGGCAAGCTGGGCAAGTTTCTGATATCCGGAACTGTTTTCCAGCATGTCTCCGGGGAACTCCACAGCGCAGAAAGGTTCAGGCAGCCGGGCGGGAAACGCCGCAAACTGTTCAGGGTACGCCCCGGAAATGCCGAAACGCAGTGTCATAACAGCCCCGCCTCTCTGAGGTCGTTCCATGTGGCTTTATGTTTATCCTTTCCGGAAGTCAGCAAACTCAGCTGCCGCCGCAGATATTTGGCGATCACGTCGGTCTCAAGATTGACCAGCTCCCCGGGGTGGCGTTCTTTCAGTGCCGTGGCAGCCAGAGTCTGGGGGATAAGGCGCACGGCGAAATAATCCTCGCCCAGCCCCGCAACAGTCAGGGAAACACCGTCGATGGTGATGGAGCCTTTCATGGCGATCTCGGGTGCAAGTTCAACAGGCATTTCCACCGCAAACTCAAAGTCGCCGTCGGCGAGACGCTTCAGGGAACGGACCTTGGCTGCGGCATCCACATGTCCCTGCACGATGTGTCCCCCCATACGCCCGTGGGCAGCCATGGCGCGCTCAAGGTTGACTTTGCCGCCGGTACCGACAGCACTGAGGTTGGTGCGGTGCAATGTTTCTGAAAGGGTAAAAAATTCGACACATCCGTCGTCGAAAAAGCGTTCAGCCGTCAGACAGCAGCCGTTGACGGCAATACTTTCGCCGATGACGGGATCTTCAAAAGGATGCTCAGGTCTGACAGTGATGCGGTTGGCATACATTCTCAGGATAACACCTGTTTGTTCAACTAATCCGGTAAACATCTCTCACTCCTTGGTATAGCCTGACACAGCGATATCGGAACCGTAAAATTCGACCTTGACACGGTGCAGTTTCAGTGCATCCGCCAAAGCACCGGGATCGCCGCCCCCCAGAACGGGACGGCTTCCTCTGCCGCCCAGCAGTTTGGGGGCGATGTGGAACTCGACATAATCCACGACACCGGCTTTCAAAGCGGCATCTGCAACTTCCCCGCCGCCTTCGATCAGGAGGACCATGCACTCTTCGGCACCGAGTTTTGCCATCAGCTGTTCCCACTCTTCCGCAGTTGCGGGGGCGGCCTTTTCGGCTCTGCCGTCGGGGAAAAAGCCTTTGATCTCCTCCTCATCCATGGTGTTGGAAAGAATGATCCGCCGGGGCTGGGGCGTCCAATCGGCAGGCTCTCTCACGGTCAGAGACGGGGAATCCGCTCTCAATGTGCTGCCGCCGACCATGATGGCATCGGCAAGGCGGCGGAGCTGCTGGACACGCCCCCGTGCCTCAACACCTGTGATCCACTTGGAACTCCCCTCTGCCGTGGCGATCTTTCCGTCAAGGGTCATCGCCATTTTCAATATGACAAAGGGCTTCTTTGTGGAAATGTATTTGAAGAAAGGACGGTTCAATTCGATGCACTCTTCGTGGCAGACACCTGTCACACATTCGATACCCTTTTCCTCAAGGATACGGATGCCTTTACCGGCGTGTTTCGGATTGGGGTCGAGGGCTCCCACAACAACTTTTTTGAATCCGTTGTCGATGATCGTCTGAGTGC
>JAZONY010000095.1:0-21155 GCA_045654705.1 Victivallaceae bacterium | reverse complement strand
TTCGACCACTGTGGTTAGCTGCTTCAGTTAGCGGGCACTTCTGCCACTGGTCAATACAAGTGGGCTGTGTCAAAACAACGAAAACGCCCGCAGACTGCCAACCGGCTCGAGGGTGTAATATGCCCCCGTGGCGTTGAACATAAAGTTAGTGGTTGTTCCGGTCTGTGGACCAGACATTATCGGCAACTGATGTTTTGCCGCATCCCTTTTTTTACACCTGCGATACAATCATAACTTGTCTGACCTGTCCGACAAAAGCGCCGCACAGACACGGAATCACTGGCGTCAGCAAAAGAAAAAACCCGGAAGCGAACTTCCGGGTTTCGGGAATCATCCGTCAAATTACTTGATGACAGTACCTTTGTCAGCAGTACGGATGTAGTTGGGCTTAATGTAAGCGGTGGTATCGCCGGAGGAGAGAGCACCACTATTCTTAGCAGTCACGACGGTGGGATAACCGGCGTTGGCACCGCTGAACCAGCCGATGCCGTTGAAACCGGTAACGTGACCACCCTGGAAGAGGATGTTACCAAAGTTGGTGTGGTTGGAGTTACCGCCGTTGGACATGGTGGAACCAGTCATACCGCTAAGGTATTCAGCACCGGCAAGGTCAGCGGCGATACCGGAGTCGGCACGGCCATAGGTCTGGCTGTCGCCTTCGATCATACCGAGGTTACCGGCATAGCTGAGGTTGGGGGTGGCGGCAGCGGAAGCAGCATCACCCGTATATTTCAGAGAGTTGGTGCCGGAACCGGTAGCGGTGATGGAGCTGGGGCAGGTAAAGACAGCGTAGTCGCTCAGGTAGTCATTACCGCGGAGGATTTCAAAGGATTCCCAACCTTCGGCAGTGTTGATCTGAGTGGTGCTGGTACCGATGCGGGTGGGGACGGCGGGCAGCTTGCTGTCGGCATCGATGGAGTAGGTTTTGAGAGCGGTACCGATCTGCTTCAGGTTGCTGGCGCAGTTGATACGGCGGGCTTTTTCACGAGCCTGCTGCAGAGCGGGCAGAAGCATACCTGCCAGGATTGCGATGATGGCGATAACCACCAACAGCTCGATCAGAGTAAATCCACGACTTTTTTTCATTTTTTTCCTCTTTTTCTTAAATTGTTTTTGATTCTTTTCCGGACCGCTTCTTTCTATATTTATATGAGCAGTCCCATACGAACTACCGATATTCTACCTGATTTTAAGTTTTTTGGCAACATCCAGAGGAAAAAATTTGAAATTTCATCACTAAAATTGCAAATACTGCAACTTTGAGCCTAAAAACCACTATTTCTTCCCATTTTGAGAAAGATTGCCCCAACATTTCTGCAAATGGAACGCCGGAAATCTTTCCCGCAAAAAGAACCCGCAAAAGAGGCTGGCTTTCTTGAAAAGAACCCTTTCCGGTGGTATAGTATGTGATGAACATATCGTCATTACCAATACACACCAAAAGAAAGGTCATAAACCATGAGTTTTGCTGAAAATGCCAAAGCTGTCGTCGATCGTCTCTCACAGATCCGTATCGTTCCCGTGCTGGTCCTCGAAGAGGAAAATTCCGGTCTGAAAATGTGCGAAGTCCTCCTCGAATGCGGTCTGCCCGCTGCCGAGATCACATTCCGCACCACCGCCGCCGCCGGCATCATCAAAGAAGCTGCAAAACGGTTCCCTGAACTCTACCTCGGCGCAGGAACCATCCTCAACACCGCCGATCTTCACCGTGCCTTTGATGCCGGTGCCAAGTTCGCCGTCGCCCCCGGATTCAACCCCACCGTGGTCAAAGAAGCTGTCGCCAACGATTTCGCTTTCGCCCCCGGCGTCTGCACCCCTTCCGAAATCGAACAGGCCATGGAACTGGGCTGCCGCTTCCTCAAATTCTTCCCCGCTGAAGCCGCAGGCGGCGTCACCATGCTGAAATCCCTCATCGCTCCCTACAAGCACATGGGTGTCCGCTTCATGCCCACCGGCGGCGTCACCACCGACAACGTGAAAAACTACCTCGCTCTCAAAGAGGTCGCTGCCGTCGGCGGCACCTGGCTGGGCAAAGCCGACCTCATCGCCGCCGGTGAATGGACCAAGATCGCTGACACGGTCCGTGCCGCAGCTGAAATGGTCAAAGCCCTCAACTGACAGAGGACTTTTTTCCCCATGTCCTGCGCCCTCAACGCCCTTGATGCCCTGAAACAATACTTCGGCTACGACCGCTTCCTCGATTACCAGCAGGAAATCGTTGAACGCATCGCTTCCGGTGAAGAACTCTGTGTCATCATGCCCACGGGCGCAGGAAAATCCTTATGTTATCAGCTGCCTGTGCTGATGACGCCCGGGTACGGCATCGTCGCCTCGCCCCTCATCGCTTTGATGAAAGATCAGGTCGATGCCCTCAACGCCCGGGGTATTCCCGCCGGATGTATCAACAGCATGGTCCCTTTCGGGGAGCAGCGCGAGATACTGGAACAGGCGGAATACGGCAATCTGAAACTTCTCTATGTCGCTCCGGAACGGTTCGGAGTCCAGTTTTTCAAAGATTTTCTCCGCCGCTGCCCCCCCAAGATACTGGTGGTGGATGAAGCTCACTGTATCAGCCAGTGGGGACACGATTTCCGCCCCGCCTATCTGAGACTCGGTGAAGCGGCAAAAGAGTTTGCGATCCCCCAGATCTGCGCTTTCACCGCCACGGCGACACCCAACGTCAGGCGGGATATCCGAAAACAGCTCCACCGGGAGGATATGGAACTCTTTGTGGCGGGATTCCGCCGCCCCAATCTGGCGTTCAAGGTCATAAAGGCTTCCAACGATGCGGAAAAGCTCCGCATCATCAAAGAACAGCTCCAAGCCAAAGTGACCACCATCATCTACGCCGCCACACGGCAGGCGGTGGATCATCTCACGGAGTCGATCCCCGGCATCATCGGATATCATGCCGGTATGAGCGATGCCCAGCGCAATGAAGCCCAGAGCCGCTTTATGAATGATCCCCATCCGGTCCTTGCCGCCACCAATGCTTTCGGCATGGGTATCGACCGTGCCGATGTGCGCAAGGTGATCCACTACCAGCTCCCCGGCTCCATCGAAGCCTACTATCAGGAAGCTGGACGCGCCGGACGGGATGGGGAATTATCAGAGTGTATTCTGCTTTTCGCCTTTTCGGACCGCTATATCCAGCAGTTCCTCATCGACATGAACAACCCCTCCCTTGAAACCATTCAGCAGGTCTACAACGCCCTGCGGCGGCAGGTCAAACGCACCGGGGTCAACCATGTGGAACTCACCCTCAAAGAGATCGCGGAACTCTCTGAAATCAAATCCGACGGTCAGGCGGGAGCCGCTTTGAGCATCCTCGAAAAACTCTCTCTTATTTCACGGGATTTCCAGCAGCACGGCAAAGGTGTCATGCGCTTTACTCAGGAGTTGAGACAGCTCGCCGTTCTTCACCAGCTAGAATCCACCCAGCGTTCACGCTTCATCTCACGCTGCATCAAATTCTACGGCGACAAACTCCTGCAAAGCAACACCTATTCCGTTGAGGAACTGGCTGTGGCGGCAGGGCTCAACACCGATCAGGTCAAACGGGTCATCCGGGCGCTGGAGGGTGAGTGTCTTGAGTGGCACGCCTCTTTCGCAGGGCGTGCCGTCACCCTCAACGATCCGGAGCAGCCCATGCCCGAACTCGACCGTGATGCCATCGAAGCCAAACGCTCCGCAGAGACCGCAAGGCTCGATGAGGTCGTCACCTACGGCTCCACCAACAAATGCCGGCAGGCGACTTTGATCGAATATTTCGGCGAAGACAGCTCCTCATGGCGTTGCGGCGCATGTGACATCTGTTCAGGTGAGAACGCCAACATGCGCCCCCCCACCCCCGACGAATACCGTGCGGTCCGTGCCATATTGCTTTGCGCTTCCAACTTCAACGGCAGGATCGGCGGCGGAAAAATAGCAAAGATCCTCACGGGAAGTTCGGAAATCGACTCCGCATGGATGAGAAATTCAGGGGATTTCGGGAAACTTTCATCATGGAAACTTGCTGCCGTTTCAGCCATTATCCACAGTCTTGAACGTTCAGGCGCCCTCGAAAGGGTCGATCAGGGGGGATTCCCCTGTCTTGCCCTCTCTCAGGCGGGGGAGGATATCATCACCGGCACGGCAGAAGTCATGCTTGATTTAAGTTCCAATCTTTCAGCTTCAAGGGAAAGCAAAGGGCGCAAAGGGAAAACCGTTTCTCCCGGAGGTCCAAAACTCTCTGCGGGGAGCCGTTCTGAACTTTATGACAAATTCCGTGCCATCCGCCAGCAGCTTGCCGCCGCCCGGGGCGTCCCCCTCTACGCCATCCTGACCAATGCGGACCTGACAACGCTGACAGAAAATCTGCCCCTCACCGCCGAAGAAGCGGTCAAGCTCCCCGGCATCGGCTCCCACAAAGCCAAAAAAATCCTGCCCCCTTTCCTCGAAGAGATCAGAAAGTTCAAGGAAAATAATTAAAGCTCCGCTTCGATCACGGCGACACTTGCTCCGGGGAGTGTGTAGACACGTTCTGCAATGAAACGCTCAACAACGTCAAGGGCATCGGCACAAAGCTCCATCATCTCAAGTTCAGGGTCTGCTGAAATCTCCCACACCTTGAACTTTTCAACCATTTTTCCACCGATGGAAAGTTCAATTTTCTGAGGGGTGCGGCGCTCTTTGTTCACCAGATGACAGAAGAATTTCTTCCCCGTGCAGCTTGCGGCAGCGTCAAGTGAACTGTTTCCGTTTTGAACTGCCACCGCCCATTTGCCGATGTGGTGACGGTAAAGTTTTGCAATATGTCCCACAGGCAGCAGATAGGGCTTTGCTCCGGGAACCCACGAGGGCGCAGGCAACATGACGGCGTTGCTGTTCCAGCGGTTGCCCATGAAGTCCGCAAGAGTGGCGATTTCTATCACCTCTCCGTGGCGCTGAAGCGCATTAAAGCACTCACCATACATGACACCCGCCGCCCAGCTCGCCATCAATCCTGTGCGGTCACGGCAGAGATGGACCATGTGTCCCTCGGTCATGGCAAGTTTTTTGCCGTAAGGCGCAACGCTGCGGTGCATATATTCAAGGCGGTCATTGAAATCCTGTGCCGCTTTACGCAGCAGTTCCCATGTCAGGTCGGCATCTTTGCGGTATCCGTTGCCGTTGAGGGGGGCAAACTCTTCGTCGCCCCCGAAGTGATTGTGGAACGCCACAAGTTCAGCAAGTTCCCCCACACTTTCGCAGACATCTTTTGTCCAATCCGAATTCAATCCTTTGCGAAAACGTTCTTTCCACACCTGATTGGGGCCGTCGCCCCAGACGATGAGGCGTATCCCCGGGTCGGCGGCACGCATGGTGCGGGCGAACTCAGCGGCATGAAAAGCGTTTTCCTGAGAGGTGAAGCCGGGCTCTGTGAAAGAGGGGGGCATGTATCCCGTTTCGTTGCCGATCTGCCAGTAACGCACATTGTAAGGCGCTTTCGCTCCGTGACTCAGGCGCAGTTTATCATCGGGGTCGTTGCAGTAACGAATCCACGCCGCCGCCTCTTCAGCGCTCCCCGCCCGGTCGTTGGCGCTGCCACGCCATTTGGGCTGTCCTTCAGACATGAAGTTGACATTGAGAAGCAGTTCGGCATTGATCTTTTGTGTCAGTTCAGCAAGTTCAGCTGTTCCCACCTGATTGAGATAGATGCCGTCCCAGCAGAGATTGTGCATGGGGACCCGCTGAGGTCCCACGCCCTCGCGCCAGTGGTAGTAGGAAGCAAAACAGCCGCCCCAGCGGATCATGGAGGGAGCGAGTTCTTTCAATATTTCCACCACGCAAGGTTTCCAGCATTTCTTCTGAAAATCCCATGCGGCATCTATGGAGCTGTCCGCCGTCCCCAAAGGTTCGGCAAACTGCATGAAGAGATAGGGTGAAAGTTCATATAAAGGCGCAGGCGAAAGATCAATAACCATTTTTGTTTTCCGTTTCATCATTATAACTGCCGGACTTAATATAACATCAAACTTGCGATTTTTCAAATTTTCCCGTTTTCCGTCTTGATTTGAAGCAAAAGGCGTGTTATCTTAAAGAAAACAAACAGCGGGTGAAAGATGAAGAAATCCTTTGAACACATGGAGCTGACGGCGGTGGAAGATTACTGTTTTCTTTCCGATCCCGATGCTGTTGAGACCTTTATCGTTGAGTTTACGGGGCGGGTCAGGCTTTATTACGAAAACGACACCCCTGTTCTGCCGGGATTGAGACAAGCTGCCGACACCCCCTGTCTTTTCACCCTTTCTCAAGGGAAACGGCGTTGGAAAAAGGGATTTCTCCCCGTTCTTCAAATCTGCCGCAATGAGGAAGTTCTTGAAGAACTTTTTGCCTCAGGCAAAGAGTTGTGCCTTAAAAAAGAAGAGAAGTGTTTCCTCTATCCCTCTGGCGTTGAGATCCCCCTTGACGAATATGAAAAACGCCTTGCCGCCGTGGAAAAATATTGGAAAAACTTCTTTGCCTCTCTTGATGAGATCCCCGATCTTTCCACGTGGGCGGAAAATGGCTGGAAAAGTTCTTTTGTCCAGAGTTTTTCCGCATTCCGGGGAACTCACACCAAATACGGTGTAGAGGAGTACGGTTGTATCCGCCATGACGGATTCCCCCCTACGATCCTCGCTGCGGCGGGGGCATTGCATGAATTCGGCAATGCCGACCGTGCAAGGGAACTTCTGGCACGCTACTTTGAAAGATTTCTGAAAGTTGACGGTTCGCTGCGCTATTACGGAGCTTCTCTTTCGGAATACGGCAATCTCCTGAAACTTGCCTGTGACCTTTCTTCCGGCGCAGGCGGCGACGATTTCTTTGAAGTGTGTTTGAAAGATCTGCTCAACATCTTCCGTGCCATGCGGGATCTGCTGGATTGCGTGATGAATCCCCCTGTAAGCCGTTTCGCTCTGCTTGCGGGTTCTCCTGAAGCCGATTTGAGGGAGCGCAAAGGGGAGTATCTTCACAACAACGCCGCCGTACTGCGGGGGACGGCATCGCTGATGAAACGCCTTGAAAAACATGGCGTTTACCCCGACCTTTATGAAGTACAGGAGTTTTACGGCATCCTGAAACGCCGCTTTGACTTTGCCGTAAGCGAAATGCGGAAAAACTACTCCTTTCTCCCTTACAATGTGACTGCGCCCGCAGAAATAACGGATTTCACCTCTGACATGGATCAGGCCTTTGCCAACTACCGCTACTACCCTGAACTTCTTGAGTCAGGCGTCCTTGAAAAAGAGGATGCCCTCGCCATTATCAAAGGACGCTTTGAACGCAAGGGCATGATCTGTGATCTGACCGCATTGAACTATCCCTGCCAGTACCTGCTCTGCTTCGACCACTGGCCCCACACTTCGTTCGGCAAAGGATTGCTTGAGTACGGCGACGTTGAGAAGTTCCACCGCATCCTGAGTGCCCACACTTCTCTTTACATGTGTCAGGATCTTTTCACCTGCTACGAAAGCGAACTCCCCGGAACGCCCATGAAAGCCTACACCGACTGGTGCGTTCCCGCCCAGCTGGTGTTCCCGAGACTGCTGAAAATGTGCCTTGGCTTCACCACCAGCCGCGGCGAAGTTGTCGTACCCGGAATTCCTGAAAACTTACAGAAAAAATAAAAAGGATTTTGTTTTATGAAAAAAATCATCTTCCCCATAAGCGAAAAACATCCCCGCTGCGGCGAAGGCAGCACCGTTCTGCTCAAAGACGGCAGGATCTTTATGGTCACATGCCGTTTTGACGGGGGCGCCGACCACAGTTACAGCTCCCTTGTCGGCAGTTATCTTGATGTTGAAACGGGGGCAATGAGTGAGGAACATCTGCTTTTCAATGACTCCAACTTCCTCAACCAGATGAGCTGCAGTCTGGAGCGTTTCAGCGACGGCTCCATCGGACTTCTTTTCCTGCGGAAACACTCGGCGCATCACGATCTGGTGCTTTTTTCACGCTCTCTTGACGAGTGCCGCACATGGAGTACACCCAAAGTCATCTCTTACATCAATTCAGCCGACTACTTCGTGGTCAACAACGACCGTATGCGCCAGCTGAGATCCGGCAGGATCGTCGTTCCGGTCTGCGTTTATCCCGCACCGGGGGAAAGTTTCAGCAACTCTTACATGGAACTCTGGTACTCCGACGACATGGGGGAAAAGTGGCAACGCTCTTCCGAAGTCAACCCCTGCGCCGCCCCTCCCCGTCCCGAACCCTACGCCGCCGCTGAACCCTGGGAGAATATCGTCAGCAACTACCGTGAACAGGAACCCGGTGTGGAAGAAACTCCTGACGGCAGACTCCTTTACTACTGCCGGACCATTCTGGGATACATGTATCAGGCGTACTCCAAAGATCAGGGCAAAACCTTCACCGCCCTTGCCCCCCAGCTTGACATCATTGCGCCTCTTTCGCCCCAGTCCATCCGCCGTGAACCCGGCACTTCAAGGCTCTGGTGCGTTTACAACGACCGTTCCGGCGTGACTTTCGGAGATGCTGAAAACCACTGGGGATGGCGTACACCCCTGACCCTTGCTTACAGCGACGACAACGGCGAAAGCTGGAAAAAGTTTGAACAGATCGAAGATGACAGTCACAACTACTGTTATATTTCCATGACCTTCAAGGGGAAACTCCTGATCCTCACCTACTATGAGTCAGAGAACCGTGAAGACGGCACAAGACGGAACCTCGGTGCCCTCAAGATGCAGACCGTTCAGCTGCCCTGAAGTTTTTTCAGGACCTTTTTCATCAACGTGGAAAAGGGGTAGCGGCTGTTTTCTTCACGGGGGATGAAGATCCCCTGTGCAAGAAGTTCCTCAGGGGGAAGACAGGAGGTCCGGTAAAATTCAAGTTCAAGGTCGATGTGGGTAAACACATGGCGGACTTTGTGCGGGAGCTTTTCCCACTGTGCTTCACAGGGGAACTCCCCCTCCTCGCTCCATGGCAGTTCCCACAAGCCTGAAAGGAGTCCTTTCCCCGGGCGTTTGCGGATGAAAAACTTTTCCTCAGGAGCGGTAAAAACAAAGACCGCTCCTTTTTTCTTTTTCTTCTGAAGTTTTTTCAGCAAAGGGATAGTTCCGGTGAGTCCTTTCTTTCCGGCAACACATCCAGCTTCCCACGGACACCCGGCGCAGCGGGGGGACTTGGGCGTGCAGACCAATGCGCCCAGATCCATAATGGCTGAAGCGTAATCCGCCCCGCAGTTTTCCGGGGTCAAAGCTGCGGCAAGGGGAAAAATGGAGCGGGTGTCCACCTCCTTTTCGATACCGTAATAACGGGAAATCACCCGCAAAACATTGCCTTCCACCACCGTTTCGCTTTTGTTGAAGCCAAAGGCGCAGAGACTTGAAGCGGTATAGGGACCGATGCCGGGAAGTTTCAGAAGTTCTTCTCTTTCTGAGGGAAAAACACCTCCGTAACGCTCCGCAAGAAGCCGGGCGCAGAGGTGCATTTTTTTTGCCCGTGAATAATATCCCAGTCCCTGCCACAAAAGCAGGACTTCATCAACAGATGCCGCCGCCAATGTTTCAAGGTCGGGGAAACGCTTCATCCAGCGCTCAAAGTAGGGTATCACACTCTTGACCGTGGTCTGCTGGAGCATGATCTCCGAAACCCACACCGCATAAGGGTCAGGGTGGGCGTCCCCCCTGACCCGCCAGGGCAGAGTGCGCCCGCAACGTTTGTACCATTCAAGGAGAAGTGCGGCTTCTTCGGTCACGACCGCCCCCTTCCGGCAGCAGATTTGCCCGGAGCATGTTTGCGGATGATACCCTTTGGAACGCACTTCAAGTTTTTCATTTACGCCTCAGCAGAAGTTTTACCTTTCCAGGAGGATCAGCTTTGAACTGCCGGTAAAAATGGTGTTGCGGGCAATGGCGGCTGTTTCCATTTCCCAGTAATTCCCCTTTTTGTTCCGGTGGGGCAGGAAATAGGGCCAGCATGAAGAACTGATATCAAGGCGCAGCTTTTCACCTTTGGCAAGTTTGAAAGCATTGGGGGCAAAGTTCAGCTCCAGTTCCACCGCTTCGCCGGGGGTGTAATCAGGATACTGCTTTGAAACAGGCAGGATATCATCCCGCATACAGTAACATTCACCATCGCTGTTGATATAGCTCAAACGGGCATAGAAACAGGTGTCCTCACAGTCGCTTGCCACTTTGAGCAGCACCTTTGAAGTTCCCTGAAACACCACATCACGCTCAAGGGGTTCAGAAACAAAAGAGATGATATCATACCGGGAATCAGCCCGTCCCTGAAGCTGCTGACCGCCGAAGTTGTTGCAGCACCCCCCCTTGAACTCCGCAGGGGCATAGGGGTTATAGGTATAGGTGATCTTTTCTTCCCCGGCAGCTTCACTGTCAAGGGTGTGATCGTTGAGGTGGAACACCAGCTCTTTTTTGCCGTTTTCCAGATGGGGAGCCGTGCGCCACACCCCTTCATGCTGGGCGTGCCATGTGATATTGCCCAAAGTGACAAAATCAGGCGCCCGGTTCTCACGGATCGCTTTGTACCACTCCACTTTGTAGTTCGGCCAGATCTCTTCGATTTTTCCGTTTTCGTAAGTCAGGGTCGTTGTTCCGACGCCCCGGTAGTTGTGGTCAAAAGGCGTTACCACAAGGGCGCAGCGGGAACGGCTTTCGGGGGAGAGGCTTTCCCACATATCCAGTACGCCTTCGGTGTAGATGTCATAAAAGCCGGTGGTAAAAAGGATGGGGATCCCCAAATTCTCAAGAGCTTTTGCGTACTCACCGCCCCCGGCAGGGGAGTCCCAGTAGCTGTCCTGAGGATCGGGATGGCTGAACTCCGCTGCAACAAATTCCGACTCCTCGCCGAAAACGGCTTTCGGGAAGGCGGTAAGAGGCATGATCCTGAAAGCGTCTGCCGAAAAACTTTTCCGGAGGATCTGCTTTTTCCTGTACATGGAAGCGCCCCAGGAGCCGTGGAGTCCGCACTTGAAGATGCCGTTGCGGTAAAGGATGTTGTAGCGTTTGCACTCCTGAACATCAAGGATCGCGCCTTTGACATCATCGCCGATGGCATTCAGATAGGCATAGTGGACCGATGAAAGGTAGCTGCCCCCGGAAAGAAAGATCTCTTTGGCGTAAAAGGGCTGCTGACGGATCCACTCCAGAAGTTCAAGTCCGTCGGCTCTTTCGTTGAGATAGGGGAAAAACTCCCCTTCACTTTTTCCGGTCCCCCGGCAGTGCTGATAAACAAGGGCAAATCCCGCCCGGAGAAATTCGGCGATAAAGCCTGTATACATCTCAGGGTTGGAGCAATCCTTCTCATAAGGGGAGCGGATAACGATCACCGGTCCCTTGAATCCCGCTTCGGGAAGATAGAGCTGGGTAAAGAGTTTCACTCCATCCTCAAGAGGAACCATAAACTCTTCATACTCAACTTCAAAACGTTTCCAGCAGGGAAACACGGATTCCATCAGAGCTTTCATAATAAATACCTCCTTCTTTTCTTTTAAAATTCCAATTTCTGCATCATATCGGGCCCGTACATGCCGAACTGCAGACGGGGATCGTGATCATATTCACCAACCGGGAAGTGGTTGTGGTGTCTTTCGCCGTCGGGGGTGAGATAGTGGCGGTTGAAACCCACACGGCAGCAGTCGGCATCGGCAAGAAGCGAAAGAGGAAGTTTCGCTTCGGCACGCCATCCGGAAGCGGTCCGTTCCAGTTTTCCTTTGGCGCAGTTCCGGTGTCCGCCGTCGGTGACAAATTCATCGGGTGCAAGGAGAACCGTGGTGGACCAGGGTCTCTGGGAGGCAAGACGGTCCCCCACAAAGATCACCAGATTATCGTCGAGGCACTCGCACGCCACCTTATCGATTTCCAGTTCAATTTTGAGATAGCGTTCATCCACAGAAGCGCGCCATCTGTAATTGCCGCACTCGTAAAGGGTATTGCACTTGAGAAGAGCTTTTTCCTCAAGCACTTCGGAAGGAGTCCTGCCCTGGGCGAGAGCGGCACGCAAAGCGGGGAAATCATCGGCAAGGAGCTGTCTCAAAGTCTCGCTGCGCCACCGGAGTTTTTCGGGGAAGTATTTGTAAACTTCCGCTTCGGAGTGATATCCCAGACGGGGGTCCTGCTCGCAGAGTTCCGCCATACGGTCGCTGACGGCGATCTGGCGGCGGACGATATCCTCAAGAATGGCAAGAGAGCGTTCACAATTCCCCATGCCGTTGAGCATACGGTTGCGGTTGAAATAAAATTCGATGATATCGGCACCGGCGTTGAATTGGCAGTTGAGGGCTTCGATGAGCATGGCATCCATCTCTCTTGCCCGGTCGCCTTTGAATTCGCCCATGAAACTTTGCAGCTGTTCCCAGCCCTCGTTCCATGCTTCGGAAAGCTGCCGTGAAAGGACCGTCATTTCAGCCAGATCGAAGTTGTTGAGAAACTCGCCCACGGCATCGCCGGCAGGTGCGTAGTCCGGCTTCCAAGTCCGGGGCAGCTTGCGCAGAACGCTTTTCAGGTGGAGCGGCCAGACCGTTCCGTCGTGCATGGGTCCGTAATACTGGAACTCGTATCCCAGAGGATACTGCATATAAGCCCGGGTCAGTTTCGCCCACACCTTTGCCATATCTGCGGCACGGGGTCCCCATTCGGGAGCGGCGAGGCGGGTGAGGAACTCCTCTTCCGTGGTGGAAAAATCCTCATAGGCAAGGGCGGCTGCCGCACGGTTCATGATGCCGGGGTAGTTGCCGAAATACCAGCACATGACAACGTGGCTCACATTGTTGCGCCGCATTTCCTGATACTTGCGGTAAAGAAGTCCGGGGGCGGGGACAAAGGGAATGGTGGCGACCTCATGGGAACACCCCACCTGCATCTTGGCGGCAAAAGAACACTTGCCCCGTGCCGCTTCAGCCATTCTGCCGAAACGGTCGGAAGGTCCGATACATGAAAGCCAGTAGTCACCGCCCACACGCACCTTGCCCAGCTGGGACTTGGTGCAGCTGGATTCAAAGTTGTAGGCAAGGATGATATCATCCGTAAGCTGTTTGGGCAGCTCATAGATCCAGGGATGTGCCTGCATGGGCTGGGGCTGATAGAGCCAGCTGATCATTTCAGCTTCGGGATTGGCATCACGGATGCCCTGACGCATGGGTTTCAGCACCTTGGCAAAGATCTGGTCAACAGAAAGTTTGCACTCTTTCTGACAGGCGAGATTGAAGCCCCCCTCAAAAGAGCCTCCGCTGACACATGAGGTGGGGCGTTCCCCCAGAGAAATGAGCATCATGCCTCCCAGATGGGGAACCTCTCTGAAAAGGGAGTTGGTACACTCATAAAGATATTTGGCAGATGCTTCAGAATTGGGGCAGAAAAGGTTTCCGGGACCGTTACAGCCGGGTCCATGGGGGAGACCTTCGGGTTTGGGATTTTTCATGCTCCATGCGGCAGGCTCAATGGCAAAGACCCAAATCTTGATACCGTACTTGCGGCATTTTTCCACAGAACGGCGGAGCTTTTCGCGGCGGCGTTCCGCATCGGGATTTTCGGGGAGAAAAGAGGTTTTGCAGATCTCACGGAAAACAATGGTCAGCCAGAGTCCGTTGACACCCTCCTGCGCCAGCCGGTCAAGGTACTGTTCAGGATAGTAGTCGATGTCGTTCATCAACTCGTCGATGTTGAAAGGAGGACGCTTGATAGGTCCGAAAAAGCAGCGTGAAATACGGTTCTTGAGCCAGTTGTCACGGCGGATGGTCTTGCGGGGCAGAAAGGCATTGGGTGCGCCGCAGAACTGCTCCTCAAAGTAGAAAAGTCCCCGGCGGGCGCCCTCGGTGTTGCCGGCTTCGATGGTCACACTGGAGTCACCAACTGTCATGCGGTAGCTTTCAGAAGCAAGATCGCCGCACTTGACCGCCCTGACCACAACCTTGCCCTCACCGATACCGTTGGCATCACGGAACCTGTCAAGGTGATCGTAAACACTGGTCAAAAGTCCTTCGGGATCGGGGAAGCTGCTGCGGTCAACGGTGAATCCGTCGCGCATATCCAGATCGTTTTCTCCGGGTTGAAGTGATTTATCCCAATGGGGGGTGGAAATTTTCCAGCTTTTCAAATCTTCCAGAAAACGGGGTTCCCCCTGAGGGAAAGGAGGGGGTGAAGCGATAAAATCATTTTCCCACATAATAAAAAATCCTTACTTTTTTTTGCGGATCGAATAACCGAAATGTCCCAGACAGGGCCCTTGCTGATAATAATGCCCGTGGGCATAAGAGATCAAGTCGGCACGCTCCATATCCAGTTTGCCGTCGGCGTTGACCAGTTCCGGATCGACTCTGACAGCGAGGATATCGGCGATGAAGTACCAGTGACTGCCAAGTTCAAGGGTCCGGTTCACCCGGCACTCAAGAGCAATGGGACACTCTGCCACAATGGGCGCTTTGACGAACTCCCCTGCGGCAGGGGTCAAATGGCGTTCTTTGAATTTATCAATGGCTTTCCCTGAAACGACACCGCAGTAGTCCACGGTTTCGGCAAGAGCTTTTGAGGGCAGATTGACTGTGAATTCGCCGGTCCTGCGGAGCAGTCCGAAAGAAAACCTTTCAGGGCGCACGCCGATACCCAGCATGGGCGGCTCACTGCACGCCATGCCGCACCAGCCGATGGTGATGAGATTATAGGGATTTCTGACGGACCCGTCACCGCACCCCACAAGCACAGCAGGGACAGGGGCAAGCTGGGCGCTGCCATGCCAGCACAGTTTTTCTTTCACAGGACTCTCCATATTTTTGCCTTCCTCAGTTCATCTTTCATCTAATATATCCCGTTTCAATCTCCATTGCAAGAGGAAAAAAGGGTTTTACCGGCTGAATCGGGGCGTTTTTACTCTTCCCCGACGGGAAGGAAGTGTTCAAGAGAGGTGATTTCTTCGATGGAGTGATCTTCGTGGATGATGATCTCTTCAAAACATCTGCCGTCGGGAAGAATCGAACGCACTCTCAAATCCCCGTTTTCCTCCCCCTCCACCCGGACTCCTGAAAGCAGGGGAAGCCCCTTTTTGTTGGGTCCGCAGCAGCTGATCGCCGGAAAGATGTAATTTTTCCCCGACTTGTCCGGAGCAGGTCTTGGGGTGAATGAGGCAAGTTCATCACTTCCGGGGATGCTCCTTGTATAAATGTGGGTGTGTCCCGCAAGGAGCAGATGCACACAGCTCACCGGCTTTTCGCCCTCAAAATATTCATCGGTCAACGACTGGAGAAAACGGTACATGGTCCCCGCCCGGTCCAGCTGGGAAAAAGAACTGCCGTGGGAAAAGACGATGCGGCGGCGGGCATTTTTCCACAGGGGGGAGTTGACGATTTGATCCACAAAGGCTTTTTCCTCCTCCCGGATGAGTTCATCCAGATTGTGACGGCTGTAATATCTGGCACGGGGATGATCCGCCGGACGGTTTTCCCAGGCATCCAGCACGAGAAACGCCGTGTCTCCATAGCGGAACATATAAAAGGTTTTCTCATCCTCTCCGCTCCAGAAATCCACAAAGTTGTCGGGTTCAGGCCCCCGGAGTTCATGGTTGCCTCTGAGCATCAGCAGGGGGGCGGCGGGGTTGCCGTATTTCTCAACACAGCTCAAAAGATCTTTTTCGATGCGCCGCTGAGAGTAACGGGAGTTGATATCGCCGCCGAGGACGAGGAAGTCACATTCAGAGACCTGCCCTGCTTCAAAGAGAGCTTTGAGGAGCTTCTTTTGCTGAGCGGGGGGAAACTGGGGGTCGGCAGTAAAGAAGAAACTGAATTTCCCATGGGTATGTGCCGGGGCGCTTCTGAAAGAGTAAACTTTACTGTAACGCTTCACATCGGGATCACGGGGGTCGATCATAAGGATCCTGTAATGATAAACGGTGTTTTCCTCAAGATCTTTCAGGAAAAATTTGTGCAGATCCCGGCGGCGGATCAATCCCCCCCGCTGATCCCAGAGCAAGTTCCACTCCTGAGCATTTTCAGCTTTGTACTGGATCCCGCACCCCACAGCTCCGGCGGTGCGGCAGACGCAAGTGGCCTCATTTCTGCCGATGCGGATGACAACAGGATGAAAAAGCACAACAGGCAGTTTCAGGGCGCTTTTTTCAAGGGGACGGCAGCAGAAAGGGGCAAAAGGAAATCCTGCTTCGATTTCTATTTCAAGAAGATTTTCTCCACGCTCAACGGGAACGAGAAAGGGATGATTTTCCGGAGCCAACTCATCGTAAAGAGTGCCTTCACCTGCATTGGAAAAGCAAAAGCCCCTGTTGCAGAAAACCTTGAAGTGCCGCCGAACACCTACGCCGAGCAGCAGAGTTCCTTTGCGCTCCGCCGTAAAGGTGGTGCGCATCGTCACCGCCCCTGAACCGGGGAGTTTGACCGTTTCTGAACATAAAAAAGCCTTCTCTCTGCCCTTTGCGGAACGATACCAGAGATTGCAGAAGTTGACACCGGGGGTGTCATTTTCATAAAATTTCCGCACAACAGAAAAGCGTTCCTGATAAATTCTCTCTTTCGTCATTAAAAAAGTCCTTGATTCCCCTTCCGGGGGTGTTGAAATCACCGTGTCTCACATACTATAACATGAAAAGAGCATAAATTCAAACAGCGATTTCTGAATTTTCAGCTATTATCCTCCCCCCATCTTTCTTCTGCGGCGCCCCTGAAAAAGTAGAAAAAAGGGGATTTTTTCGATTTTTTTCAAAAAAAATGATGTTTTTTTCAAAATTTCACTTGACAAAACGCAAAAACGGGGGTATATTAGGTACATCATCAGATGCGAGTGTAGCTCAGCTGGTAGAGCATCACGTTGCCAACGTGATTGTCGCCGGTTCGATTCCGGTCACTCGCTCCATCTTTGATGAACCTTCAGGTGCGAGTGTAGCTCAGCTGGTAGAGCATCACGTTGCCAACGTGATTGTCGCCGGTTCGATTCCGGTCACTCGCTCCATTTTTTTTTGCATTTTTTCCTGAACTTCAAATATTTTTTCTGTCAAAGGTTGAAATAACCCCTTTTATCTGCTATATTTATATATGGAACGAACACACAGGCAGTTTCAGACATCCGGGAGTTTTCTTTGTCTTGCAAACTGACCTTTCTGATAAAAGGACATTTTTGACATGGAACGGATTTTTTTACTGAAACTTGAAAACGGTGCCGCCGTGGAAGCACGGGCGGATATCAATCTTGAAATATCTCCTCACGACTATTGTGTTTTCACAAAAGATTTCTATACCGATATGGGTATCGTCTGCCGGGAACTGGACCCCACCAAGATCAAAAGTTCCATTCCCACACTTCCCCTGATCCAGCGCATCGCCACTTCCGAAGATCTGGCACAGGCAGAGGAAAACCAGTCCAAAAACCGTACCGCCATGTCCACCACCCAGACTCTTGTGGATCAGCTGGGCCTTGAAATGAAACTCATCAACGCTCACAGCTCCCTTGACGGCAAGCTGATGACGATCCAGTTTTCCGCCGAAGGGCGTGTGGACTTCCGTGAACTTATCAAGGAACTGACCCGCACCCGCTGCTCACGCATCGAACTGCGCCAGATCGGGGTCCGTGACGAAACCGGCATCTACGGCGGCATCGGTGTCTGCGGACAGATGCTCTGCTGCAGCCGCTTTTTGAAGGAGTTCAACTCCATCAACGTCAAGATGGCAAAGGAACAGGATCTTTCTCTCACCCCCGCCACCATTTCAGGTGCCTGCGGCAGACTCAAATGCTGTCTCAAATATGAGCATGACGGCTACACCGAACTTGCCAAAGGTATGCCCCGCAAAGGGGAGTTCTGCGAGACTCCCGACGGTCCCGGCAGGATCACCGACCGGAATTTGCTGACCGGCAAGGTCTCCGTCACCATGGAAAACGGCAATGTGAACCAGTACAGCGTGGACTCCATCAAGATCGTCCACAACAACGAGCGCAAAAATCCCCAGACGCCCCGGAAAAATCAGGAGCGTCCCCGGAACGGAAAAAATGCCGGTGACGAACACACCCACAACAACCCCAAGCCCCCCAAAAACGAGGGCAAAGGTGAGAAAAACAAACATAATCCCAAACACAATGCCCCCCACAACGGCAACGCCGAAGAGACAGGCAGCAGCAAGTGAAAGAAGAACTTCTGATCGCAGGAGCCGCCGAACTCGACCGCAGCGGATTTCTCCCGCTGCCGGGGGAAAAGGCAGAGGATTTTTTTGCACGCTTCAAAGTTTCAGAAGAGGCTTTTGCCGAGTTTGAAAATGCACTGAAAAAGGAAGGTAAGGTTTCCGTTTTCGGGGAGTGCGAAGTCACAGCAGAGAACCGCATCCCCCCTGAAATCGTCGCCGAAGCCGCCGAAAGGACAAGAAATCTTTACGGCTTTGAAAACCGCCGTGTCCCCGGATTTTTCCTTTCCACCGCCGTGGGCGCCCTCTGGGGCGGATGTATGATCGGCGATCCCGACAATGGTTTTGCGGTCATGCTGCTGCGTTCGGAGTTCCGCAACAGATCCAAGTGGTATCTTTACGAAAGAGGTGAACTCCTCGCCCACGAACTCTGCCATGCCATGCGCCAGTCTTTGTGCGACGTTCACCTGGAAGAGTATTTCGCCTACCAGACCGGCAAAAGTTTTCTGCGCCGCAACTTCGGAAACTGTTTCATCCGTGAGCGTGATGCCTGGCTTTTCATTCTGCCCACATTTTTTCTGCTGGGGGCGACCATAGTCCGGGAACTGGGGGTTGCGGCTCTGCCCTTGCTTCCTTTCTGGTGTCTGGCGGGGGTCTATCCCTGTTTTCTGCTTCTGCGTAATTTTTTCAGCATCCGCCTTGTGCGCCGGGCGGAACAAAAGCTGCGCCTTTTCCAAGTCCCCCTCCCCGGCGCCATACTTTTCCGCAGCACCCTTGACGAAATCAAAGCCATCGGCAAGCTGAAAAATCAGGAGGAGTTCAACGCCTTTGTCGAAACAATGTCCCAGACCGAACTGCGCTGGGCGATCATAAAATTGAGATTTTCAGATCAGGAGAAGATGAAAAATGAAACTTGCTGAACTTTGCAATTATCTGGATTCAGAACTGAACCTTGCCGCCTTTTCCGGCGATTACTCCAACAACGGCATTCAGGTCGCAGGCGGCGATCAGGAAATCACCAAAGCGGTCTTTGCCGTGGATGCCGCCCTCGAAACCATCGAATACGCCGAAGATGCCAAAGCGGACTTCCTTTTCGTCCACCACGGCATCAGCTGGGGCAGCGGGTTCCGGCGCATCACCGGCGTCGATGCCAAACGCATCGGATTGCTTTTCAGTTCCGGCATCACCCTTTACGCTGCCCACCTGCCCCTTGATGCTCATCCCGAACTGGGGAACAACGCTCTTTTGAATAAGATCCTCGGAGCAAAAGATCTTGCTCCTTTCTGCCATGTTGAGGGGAACTTCATCGGTTACACCGGCACGTTGAGCCGCAGATGCGGTATCGAAGCTCTGGTCAAAAAACTCAAAGCTGCGCTGGATGATGCGGAATGCAACTTTTACGGCGATCCCGACCTCAAAGCGGGGAAGATCGCCGTGGTCTCAGGCGGATGCTCCGAAACAGTCCTCTCTCAAGCCGCCGAAGCCGGTGCGGAACTGGTGGTCACAGGAGAGTTCAAACATCAGCTCTACCACCTCGCCCGTGAACTCGATCTGAGCGTTATCGCCGCCGGACACTACGCCACTGAAACCGTGGGTGTCAAAGCGGTCATGGAAAAAATCAACGCCAAATTCGGTATCGAAGTCGAATTCGCCGACTGTCCCACCGGATTGTAATACTCAAAAGGGAACAAAATGAAATTTGCCATCAATACCAACGGTCTCAGAAAACATTATTCCCCTGCGGAAATCGTTCAACAGTGCCTGAAAGCCGGTGTCCGGGGCATCGAATGGGGACTCAACACCATAGATACCGCCTGTCAGGATGCCGCTGAAATGAAGCGTCTTACCGCCGATGCGGGCTTGGAAATCGTTTCCTTCATCAACGCAGGTATTCTCTGGAAAACCGACGATATCCGCCGCTGGAGCGATGCCGTCAAAGCAGGCGGCGGCAATGTTCTGCGTGTGGCGCATCCCTGGTTCGCCTGGGATTACAATGAATCCGTGCATCAGCCCGATGACTTCATGACACTTGTGGAAAAGTCAAAAGAGGGGCTGGCAAAACTCATGGAACTCGGCAGAGAGTATGAGATCCGTTACGTTCTTGAGACCCATAAAGGCTCCTGTTTCGCCTCTCCCCTCATGGTCCCTATGGTCCTCAAGGATTTCGATCCCCGTTACTGCGGTGTCATCTATGACCCTGCCAACACGCTCCTTGAAGGCTTCGTGCTGCCCCGCATCGCCGTTGAGGTGATGAAAGATCACATCGCCTATATCCACACCAAAAACCTCATGTTCAAAGAGGGCAGGACCCCTGCCGGGCGCACGACACTCGAATTTGAGCGGCGCCCGGTCGATCAGGGGGCTGTGGACTATGTGGAAGTAATGTTCGCCCTGAAACTCCACAACTGGGACGGCTGGTTCTCTTTTGAAGAGTTCGTTTCCAAAGACCCGGCTCTTGTGGCGGATGAGGTCAAACAAGGCATCGAACACCTGAAATGGTGCCGCAGTGAGGCGAAAAACTCTCTTGAAGTGCCTTTTCTCCACTTCAACTACTGAAAACAAATTTTTCCATAAAGGGGTTGTTGCAAAACCTAATGTTTTGCCGCACCCTCTTTTTTTTGCACCTGCGGCACACCAATAAAGTCCGACTTGTCCAACTTGTCCGACATGTCCGACAAAGTGCCGCAACCGGACACTCATGCAAAGTCAGAGCGTTTACCAGTACTGAGGGGTTGAGAGTGTGACTAAACCTTTTTGTTTGGTCATACTTAAGGTTGTGAGAGATCTCACCGCAAACTTACGATAGGGGCGATAACTTGGCGCTCGCTTTGCCATGGGTGGCTGGTTATAGGCCGTATAGGCCGCATAAGCCTTATAGGCATTGGCTGGTGATTACCTTGACTTCCGTGGCGTCTGCCCGGCGTGGTTGGCTGACGGCGCACCTGCCAAACCTCGCTTTGCCGTCCTCGCAGCTCGTCGCAGCTGCGTGTTACTTCGGTGTCGACGTTCGACCGCGCTCGGTGCGAAGCACCTTCGCCGGCTCACGGCTACGACCACG
>JAZONY010000094.1:0-26667 GCA_045654705.1 Victivallaceae bacterium | reverse complement strand
CGGAATACCGCAGGGGCTTATTCCGCTCCAACCTTGCGCGCTCGGTGCGAAGCACCTTCGCCGGCTCATGGCTTCGACCACTGTTTTTCAGCTTTTCAGTTAGCGGGCACTTCTGCCACTGGTCAATACAAGCGGGCTGTGTCAAAACAACGAAAACGCCCGCAGACTGTCAACCGGCTCGAGGGTATAAAACCCCCCCGTGGCGTTGAACACGGGGGTAACGGTTGTTCCGGTCTGTGGACCAGACATTATCGGTAACTGATGTTTTGCAACAGCCCCTGTTGTATTTCTGCAAAAGATCATTTGCAGATCAATTCGATGGTCTCACCTTTTTTCATGGGGATCGCCACTTTGCCGGGGGCAAAGGTATCGGCGTTACCGGGAAGAAGCCATTCGCCCTTTCCGGCGGGGAGGTGGAGTTTGAGACAGTTGTCTCTTCCGGCGGTGAATTTCATCCGCAGACACTTGCCCCGTTTGAAATCACAGCTGACCAGAAATCCTCCGGGAGCGGGCATATCTTCCACCCCGGCATCTTCCCACCATGCGGGGGTCCCTGCCCCCACATAAAGAACATTGCGGCGGCTCTGGACAAACATATCCTGAATAGCGGCAACAGCTCCCATGGCGGCATCCATCTGCATCACTTCGCCCCGGGGCCATTCGCCCATGAGGGAAAATCCCTTGAAAGCGGTATCGTGGAGCGAGTTGCCCCCTTCATTGGTGTAGGAGCGTTTGTAGATCTCAAGCATCAGCTCCGCCGCCTCGGCGTTGTGGAGACGGCACTGGATCATCGCCCCCCAGGGCATACTCCACCCGGACCACTTTCCCATGCCGTTGCCGATCCAGCGTTTGCGGGTATTGTCAAAAATATGCGCCCATTCCGGATCTTCAAGGTCCAAGGTGTCAAAGGGACAGATACCGGCAAGGTGTGAGTGGTGGCGGTGGCTTTCTTTGAGGGTCAATCCATCCCAGAGACCGATCTCAGCCCCTCCCTCAAGCCATGCCTCACGGATACTTTCAGGAGCCTTGCCAACGCCCCAGATACTGGCTTTGGGGAGTTTCGCCAGCACTTCGCCCCAGAAAGGATCACAGGGCGCGCCGATCTTTTCCGCGGCGGCAATCAGGTTTTCCGCAAGGCGGTGGATCGCCGCCAGCTGGAAACTGGAGTTGGCGCCCCAGGCATCCATGGCACATTCCCGGTATTCGGGTGAGATGCTGACAGTCAATTCAAGGGAGCCGTCCTCTTTGCGTGTGATCATCTCTTCAAAGACCCTCATAACGCCTTTCATAAAGTCAAAGACCGTTTCACGCAAGTAGGCTTCATCGTTGAAGTAGTCACAGTAGTCGTACATCATCTGCACCATCCATGCGGCGCAGGCGTGGTCGATGCACCCGGTCCAGAATCCGCCCATACATGTTCCGCGGTCGTCCACGGCGTGGGGGAGCATGATACCGTCGTCGATGCCCACAAAGTGTTTGGCATACTGCCTCAACCGGGGGAGCCAGTCGGTGAGCATCTTGAAAACCGGCTTGAGGTTTTCGGGACGGTTGGCACGGAATGCGGGCCAGTAGCACATTTCGATATTGATATTGAAATGGTAGTCCCCGGACCAGGGGGGAAAATCGTTGTCCTCGATCCAGGGCCCCTGAAGTCCTGCGGGCCAGCCGGAGTTATCGGTCATGGCACCGAACTTGTAAAGTCCGTACCAGTAAACTTCCTCAAGGGCGGGGTTGCCGATGCGGGTGGCGGGGATATGGTCCCAGTAATTGCGCCACCAGGACCGGTTTTCATTTTCAAGAGCGTTCCAGTCGTGGGGGAGCATCTCAAGCAGTTCCGCCTTGAGCTGCCCCATGTGGGCGTTTCTGCCGAAACGGAGTGAAAGCTGCGCCCCGTCACGGCGGGCAAAGAGACCGAATCCGGGGTCAACGGGCAGCGGATTGACAAAGCCCTCGCCCTTATCAGAAGAAAGGCGTTCAGGGGCGGGAATGGAGATCGCCGCCAATGAACCGTTGCTCAAAGTGTAGGAGTCTTTGACCTCAAAGGTGTCCGTATCTTCACAGACAAAGGCAATCCTGCCCTTTTCCTCCATATCAAGGCGCAGAAACGCCTTTTTGCTTTCGGTGCCTTTGTTGTACAAAATCTCAAGAAGTCCGTCGGCAAGGTAAAGGTTGAACTTGTCAAGGGAACAGTTTTCTTTCAAGGTGACGACCACTCTGCCCACCGGCACAAGGGAGGGACGGTTGGGCTGTCCGGGCTGTTGGGCGGTGGTGGTTTTGAAAAGTTCCCTCATGCCTTCCATATCCTGTTTCAGCAAGGCGGCGTGGATATCTTTCAGATTCTGCTTTGCGGTCCACTCCATGCCGCCTCGGTGGTCCCAGAGGGCAGAGCATCCGAAAGAGATGTTGAGAAGATTACCGCCCCCCCAGACCATGACTCCGAGGTAACTGTTGCCCAGCACGGCTCCGGTCTGGATCCTCGGCAGAGGGAAATTTCTTGTTACAATAAAGTTGCTCATATTTCATTCCGTAAAAAAAGCCTGTTGCGAAAGAAACGCAACAGGCAGCATTACAATTGCAGATATCAATTGTTGATGGGGCTGACCACCAGTCCGTCACCGTAAACGGCACTTTCAATGGAAAGACCGAAGAAGGTCTGATAGTAGACATTCTTGGAACGGGCACCGGATTTGGGAGTGCGCAGAGAGCCGCAACCGGTAAAAGCAACAGCCACGACCAGAGCTGCGAGAATCAAAGCAAATTTTTTCATTTTCAAATCCTGCTCAATTATTTCTGACCGACGATGATGCCGTCGCCATAGACAGCACTTTCGATGGAAAGACCGAAGAAGGTCTGATAGTAGACGTTCTTGGAACGGGCGCCGGAGGTGGGGGTACGCAGAGAACCGCAACCGGTGAAAGCAACAGCCACGAGCAGAGCAGCGAGAATAACAGCAAACTTTTTCATTTTTTGTAACTCCAATAAATTTTCAATGGATGGTTTGATTATTTCTGACCGACGATAAGTCCATCGCCGTAAACAGCACTTTCAATGGAAACACCGAAGAAGGTGTTGTACCAGACATAGTTGGTACGGGAGCCGGAGGTGGGAGTACGGGCGGAACCGCAACCGGTGAAAATAGCAGCGAGCATCAGGGCAGCAAGAATAACGGCAAACTTTTTCATGATTTCATCTCCTTGGTTAATGAATCAGGCGACCGGGGAATTCAACTTGAGAACTCCCTTTCTGTCTATTAATATAAACACCATTTTCAGAAAGTCAACCCCCAATAATGGATAATTTTGAAAAAAGTTCTTTTTTTCTCCAAATTTTTTTCTTCTTCCGTTTACGATTTGACAAATGAGGTTTTGAAGGCTATATTAAAGATTCAGTATACCAAACATGAGGAGACTGAAAAATAGATACTCAAGATACATTGATCACAACTCCCCAGGATTTCCGCCTGCCATTCCCCCTTGATCTGGAGTGCGGCAGAAAACTCAAGGAAGTGAATATAAGATTTGAAACCGCCGGTACACTCAATGCCGACGGCAGCAACGCTATTCTCATCATCCACGCTCTGACCGGGGATGCCCATGTCTGCGGCAAGCACTCCCCCGAAGATAAAAAGCCCGGCTGGTGGGATACCATGATCGGCCCCGGCAAAGGGATCGATACCAACAAATACTTTGTCATCTGTTCCAATGTCCTCGGCGGATGCTCCGGCACCACCGGACCTCTTTCAACAGACCCCGACACCGGAAAACCCTACAATCTCACCTTCCCCGTCATCACCGTCGGTGATATGGTCAAGGCGCAGAAAGCCCTCATAGACCATCTGGGTATCAAAAAACTTCTGGCTGTGGTGGGCGGCTCCATGGGGGGGATGCAGGTTCTGGAGTGGGCTGTCAGCTACCCTGATATGATGAAGTGCGTCATCCCCATCGCCACCACCACCCGCATGTCCGCCCAGGGCATCGCCTTTGACTGGATCGGCAGGGAAGCGATCCAATCCGATCCCCAGTGGCACGGAGGCAATTACAGAGAAAACTCCGCCAATCCCGCAAGAGGTCTGGGTGTGGCGCGTATGATCGCTCACATCACCTATCTGTCTGATGAGTCCATGACCCGCAAATTCGGGCGGAATCTTCAGAACAAAGAAAGCTACTCCTTTGACTTTGCCCATGACTTTGCCGTGGAAAGCTATCTCGAATATCAGGGGCAGAAGTTCGTGGAGCGTTTCGATGCCAACTGTTACTGTTACATCACCCGTGCCACCGACTACTTCGATCTCACCGCCCATGCCAACGGCGATCTGGTCAAAGCCCTTGAAAATGTCATGGCGGATTTTCTGGTGGTCTCCTTTTCCAGCGACTGGCTCTTCCCCCCGGCGGATTCTCACGAACTGGTGCGGGCGCTGCTCCGCAACAAAAAGAAGGTCTCTTACAGCAATGTCATTTCAGGATACGGTCACGATGCGTTCCTGCTTGAAGTCGATACTCTGGGCAGCATGATCCGTGATTTCCTTGCCAACCAGATGCAGGAGGTTGAAAATGTTTAAGGCTCACCGTGATTTGAATATGCGTCTTGATCTCGAAGTCATCTCTTCTCTGGTCACACCCGGCGCAAGAGTCCTCGATCTGGGATGCGGCGACGGAAGTTTCCTGCGCCATCTGCGCAACGACCGGGGGGCTGAAGTCCTCGGACTTGAGATCGATCCCGCTCTCGTGGGCAGATGTATCGCCAACAACATCCCTGTGGTCCAGTGGGATTTCAGCACGCCTCTTTCATTTCTTGAAGAGAAAAGTTTCGATCTTGTCATCCTGAGCCAGACACTTCAGGAAACAAAAGAACCTGACAAACTCTTGCAGGAAATCGTCCGTATCGGGAAACTTGCGGCGGTCAGTGTCATCAATTTCGCCCATTTTTCCTGCCGGTTCCAGTTGATGTTCCGGGGAGAAATGCCCCGCACGCCTCAGATACCCTATCATTGGTACGACACGCCCAATATCCATTTGAGCACCATTGACGATTTCAGAAAATTGTGCTGCGAACTGGGTTTTGAAATCAAGCAGGAGATCCCCATTCCTGCAAGATTCCCCCGTTTGAGCAAGCTCTACCCCAACTTCTTCGCCGTAGGCGGCGTATTTCTGCTGAAAGGCAAATGATCAGAAGTTCTCATTCAGCCCTGCCGGATCGATCATTCGGCAGGGTTGTTTTTTTCAAAATACTCTTCTCTGGCGCAGAAGTTCACGATCTTCCCCGCGGGAAACATTCCTTCGGGGACCGCAAAGGGCAGATAGTTGTCGCTCCACCCTCTCAAAAGACCGTTTTCACTCCGTTCAAAGATCACCTGGGCATTTTTGCCGATCTGGGCGTTTCTGAACTCTGCGGCACTTTCTCCAGCGACCTGTTTCAAGGCTTGAAAACGCTCTTTGACCACAGCGGCGGGAATTTGTTCCTTCATCGCTGCCGCCGGAGTTCCCGGACGGGGCGAGTAAGAGAAAATATGGATATTGGCAAATGCCATTTTTTTCACAAAATCAAGACATTCAGCGAAATCCTCATCCGTTTCCCCCGGGAAGCCTACGATCACATCGGTCCCCACATGGACACCCGGCAACTTTTCCCGTGCCGCAGAGACAAAGCGGGCATACTCTTCGCAGGTATAACGGCGGTTCATCCGTTTCAGGATGCGGTCCGAACCGTGCTGTAAAGAAAGGTGAAGAAAACGGCACACCTTATCCCCGCCCTCAGCCATGGCGTCGATCATGGAAAAGTTATCCATCCGCGGCTCCGTGGAGCTCAGGCGGATCCGGAACTCCCCGGGCATGGCGCAGAGAGTCCTCAAAAGCGCCGTCAGCTCCCTGCCGGAATCGTTGTAGGCGCAGGTATTGACTCCGGTCAGCACCAGTTCGGAAAATCCGTCGCTGACGGCTTTGCGGCAATCCGCGACCACCTCGTCAAAAGAGCGGCTGCGCTCCCTGCCTCTGACATAGGGAACGATACAATAGGTGCAGAAATTGTTGCACCCCTCCTGGATCTTGATAAAGGCACGGCTGCGGAAAGGAAATGCCGAAAGAGAGTCCTCTTTGAAAACCATTTGCTCAGATTCCGCTTCAAACTTCTCGAAAGCCTTTTCAGGGATGAGCTTTTTTCCGCCGTTGGGCAAAGCCGCATCGGCACCTGATTTCAGGAAACTTGCCGGATCAAGCTGGGCGGCGCATCCCGTAACGATGATTTTGGCCTGAGGATTTTCACGCCTCATACGCCGCACCATGCGGCGGCTTTTGGCAGCAGCTTCGGCGGTCACGGCGCAGCTGTTGAGAACGATCAGATCGACATTACCGCTGCCGCTGCTTTCAAGGAGTTCGTAACCTGCCTCTTTCAGCCGGGCGGTAAGGAGGGCACTGTCGGCAATATTGAGCCGGCATCCCAAAGTATGGATCTCTGCAAACTTTTTCATCATCGTCTCACTTTCTCACTCGCCGTCTCTTTCTTTGAGCATATTGCGGAATCCCTGAGCCATAAAGCCCCAGTCGCTGCCCATGGCGATCCAGTCAACGCCCCGTGCCTGCCATCTGGCGAGGGGAGCTGAAGCTGTACCCAGCATCAGACCCGCCTTTTTGGTTTTCCGGCAGATCTCGTCGATAACTTTGTTGAGTTCCTCATCCTCCGTCTGACAGAGGATCCCCATGCTCCCCGAAAGGTCGCAGGGCCCCACACAGATACAGTCAAGGCCGGGGACCTTGAGGATGGCATCAAGATTTTTCACGGCGTCGATATGTTCGATCTGGACGATGACCAGAGGTTCAGAATCTGAAAGTTTCAGGTACTCAAAGAGATCGGTCGCTCCGTAACGCACCGCACGCCGGACACCGCATCCCCGGATGCCCCGGGGAGGATAACGGCAGGCGGAAACTGCCGCTTCCGCCTCTTCCGCCGTGTTGACCATGGGGATGATCACCCCCGCAGGAGCAAGATCAAGAACAGGCTTCAGGACTCCCGGATCGTTGGCACTGACCCGGACGAAAGGAGCGCACCCCGTTCCCCGGCAGGCGGTCACATGTCCTTTGATGATATCGAGGGTATGGGGGCTGTGTTCGGCATCGATCCACACAAAATCAAGGCCGCAATCCCCGGCACATTCGCAAACGGCCATATCTGAAAGTGAAACAACTGCGCCCAGAGCGGTTTTGCCCGAGGCGATGGTCTGTTTGAATCTGTCAAGATGATTGATTTCCATAGGTTCTGAACGCTCCCTCCAAGAATGTTTTTCCTAAAATACCATGTTTTGAAAGAAAAAGCAAGATTTTTCACGATAAAATCCTGTTTTTTTGCCTTCCGAGCCTTTAAGTCCCCCTTTCCGGCTCTCTTTCAGGAGCTTTGGCAGGAGCTTTTTTCAGCGGGGATTTTTACGGCTTTCACCTTGACAATATGGTGTTTTTGCGCTATATTATGACAATGTATTTTTTTAAGGAGATTTTATCACTATGGATATGGCCGTTCTGGAAGATCTGGTGCTTGCTGCGCTTGATGCGCCTGTCAAAGCAAACTTCGATGCTCTCTACAATCAACTTTCCAAAGATGCCGCGATCCCTGCTGAAGCGGGAAGTGTTCTCAACACTCTCTGGGAGGGATTGATCGAAAAACTCAATCCTGAAGCTGCGGTTTTCTGTTTCAGAGCGGCTGAACTCCAGCTTCCTGAATCCGATCTTTTCCGCAAGGTGCTGGTCAACTCTGCGACCACGCTGCTGCCCCCTTACCTTTCCCGTCCCCCCATCATGCGCGCCATCGGCGTCAGGGACGAAAAGCTGAAAGTGCAGGAGATCGCCTCCCGCTGGGTCAAGCTGCAGCTTCTGAAAAACGGCAACATCGTTTTTCTCCCCGGTTCCAAACGCTGGGGTGTCATCGGAACCATTGACAACATCAACGCAAGTGTCATCGTCAACGCCTTTTCCGGTATCGGCGTCAACAGCGCCACCCCGCTGGAAACTGTCCTCAAAGAAGCGGTGCTTCTTGCTCCCGGTCCCGAACTCAACAAGCTGGTTTCCACCACAGGTTCCATGCCCAACTACACCGGGTTCCACACCATCATCAAGCGCCGTGCCCTGCTGCCTGTTTCCGAAGAGATCATCAAAGAGATGGCTCTCGCCGGATGTGCCAGAAACATGACTCCCGCCGCCTTTGCCCAGTATTGGCAGAGTGAAGAAAGTTCCGCCGCCGCTTCTGCCGCCCCCGCAGCCGGTGAACGCCGCTCCTGCAACGGCCGCAGCTTGCAGGAGATCTGCGATCTGCTTCAGGACGAAGCGGAAAACAATCCCGGTGAATACTCCGATGCGGACACCGAACTCTTTGTCAAGTTCTTCACCCAGCTGAAGCCTGAGACTGCCAAGCGCAATCCCAAACTTCTCGCCATGGATATTTCCGGCATCGCCCTGCGTATGAGTGCCGCCAACCTTGCCAAAGTCATCGAACCCATGCGTTCCAAAGCGGCTTTCTGGCCCGCCGAACCTGCAAAGGCTTCTTATGATGAGCTTTCACTCTGGGGCGATTTGCCCGCAAAGAATCTCGAAGGTCTCGCTAAAGCCACCATCATCGCTTTCGACGACGAATACCTCACCGACTGCGCCCTCGTCCTGCCTCTCAAGGCTCTGAACAGCATCTGCGCCCTGCTGGATATCGACCAGCTCTGCGACGTTGCCAAAAGAGTTCCCCGCTGCAGCTGCGATCTGCTCATGTGGATCTGGAAAAACCGCAAAAAACACAAAAACGACGAACTCCTTTCTCTGGTCAATATTGAGAACGTCTGCCGTGCTTTGAACGTTACCGAAGAACCTCCCCGTGCCTGGAACGCCGCTTTGCGTGAACTGAAAACCTCTCTGATGGACAAAAGCGATTTCCAGCAGTATCTTCTTGAGAACTGCCCCGGTGTCGAAGAGTTCGCCATCGTGCTTCAGGGTGCCACCTTCTTGGGCCCCCGTGACCGTCAGAGTCTCCTTGCCAAGATGGCAAGAAACTCCGAAAGTCTCCGTGAATATCTGGAAAACGGCGCCGCTCACAAGCTGATCAACGCCAACGCCAAGAAAGGAGAATCCCTCTCTGCGCCCAAGGAAACTGCCGAATTCACCAGCGCCCTTTCCCGTCAGCGTATGCAGGATGAACTGGATGATCTGATCAATGTCCAGATCCCCGAAAACCGGGAGGCTCTCAAAACTGCCCGCGCCCACGGTGACTTCCGTGAAAACGCTGAGTTCGACGCCGCCAAGGAACGCCGTAACTTCCTGCGCCGCCGCCGTGAAGAGCTGGAACACGATCTGGGGACGATCCAGGCGATGCTGATGAAAGATGTCACCGTCGAAAACACCGCCGTCATCGGCTGTGTGGTGGAAGTGGAATTTTCCGACAGCGGCAAAGACAGCTTCTTCCTGCTGGGTGCCAGAGACGGCGATCCCGACAAGAAGTATCTTTCCTACCGTTCCCGTCTGGGTGCCGCCATTCTGGGCCACAATGTTGGCGACAGTTTCGAGGTCCCCGGCAACCGTCAGTGCAAACTCTGCGCTGTGAAAGCTCTGCCCGCTGAACTCATTGCGGAGCTTGACGCTTGAAAAAAGATATACTTCCCCTCTATTTCCCCGCACTGATCCCACGGCACCGCCAGGCAAAAAAATGGCGTTGCCTTGCGGGATACGGTGCAGCTGAAGTTATTGGAAAAGAGGGGAGTATAAAAATCGTAAAGTGCCGTGTCAAGGCACATGAACGCTCCGCTTCAGGGAAAAAGATCCTCTTTTTTTCGGATTTGCATTACTCAACCGGAACAGATTCCCTGGCGGAGTCTCTTTTTGTCATCGCCCGGAACATGAAGCCCGATCTGCTTCTCTGCGGCGGTGATTTTTGTTCAGATGCGGTCAGTGTGGCATCTTCCGGAACTCTTCTTGAAAAACTTGCCGGCTGCGCCCCATGCTGTGCGGCGATCCCCGGCAACTGGGAACGGGGAAAGTGCTGGCTGCCCCTGAGTTTCTGGGAAGATTTTTTCACCCGGCACAACTGGCATTTTCTCTGCAACACCGCTCTGGAAGCGGAAAACTGGGGATGGATCTACGGCTGCGACGATATTTCACGGGGGTATCCCGCTTTACTCACAACACCCCCTGCGGGCAGAGAAAAGATCCTCCTTGCCCACCGTCCCGATACGGTGATCGCCGTTGACCATGAAACGCCCCTTGACGGTTTCCGCCTTGCCCTCTGCGGACATACCCACGGCGGTCAGATCCGTCTGCCTTTCATCGGAGCCCTGACAGCCCCCAGCTTTTACGGGCGCCGCCTGTTTTGCGGACTTTACGGCAAAGAATACAGCGATGTCCGTATGATCGTTTCGACAGGTGTCAATCACGCCTCCTTTCCCTGGCGCATCAACTGCCGCAGGGAGGTATTGCTGATCGAATTCAATTAAGGAATAGAAATCATGAGTTCACAAAATCCTTACGAGGTCACTCCTTTTTCACACTATGATGAAAGAGAGTGGGATATGCAGGTGCGTATGCTCCCCATGCGTGACGGAAAAAGACTTCACACCACTGTATTCTTTCCCCCTGATTTGAAAGAACCTGCGGGCGTTATCCTCTTCCGCTCCCCTTATTTCCGCAGGGATTCCATTTTCTCCCCCAGCACCTTTGCCTTGAAATACCGTCTTATTGCTGTGTTCCAGCACTGCCGGGGAACCGCCGCAAGCGAAGGGGAATTTTTCCCCACCCATTGCGAATTTGAAGAACATGACGGCGAAGATACCGTCAACTGGATCATCCGGCAGCCCTGGAGCAACGGCAAAATCGCCCTCATGGGCTCCTCATACTCCGGTCTGACCCAGTGGGCGACCGCTTACAGCGGCAACGATGCCATCACCGGACTGCGCCCCCATGTTGCTGCCGTGTACAGCTGTTCTTCCATGGCACGTTCAGGCGGCGGCAGTTCACACGGATTCATGATCAGCTGGGGACTGAGCATGTATCACCGCAACAAATTCGGTTACGGCAATGTCCCCAACTTTGACACTGAACTTTCACGTCTGCCCGTCAACGAACTGGATCTGCACTTCGGCTACGGCGTGGTTGAGTTTTTCAGAGATTTCATCCGCACCACCCAGACCCCATGGACCAGAGAAGACGGTCTGGAAGAACGTTTCAGCAAAGTCAAAGCCCCCGCCTTTATTTCAGGAGGATGGTTCGATGGTTTCAAACAGGAAAATCTTCTGAGTTTCCGACTGATGAAAGAGATCGCCGCAACTGATAAGGCACGCCGTTTCACCCGTCTGCTCATCGGCCCCTGGGTCCACGGCGGCTTGATCAACAAAGAGGAGTTCGGCACTGAAAACGACCAGACTGAACTGTTGAAATTGCAGGACAACTTCATCCTCAACGGTCTGAAAGATCCTGAAAATGATCCTCTCCCCGGAGTTCCGACAGTCCGTTTTTTCATGCTGGGCGAAAACCGCTGGTGCAACGCCATGGATTGGCCCCCCGCCAACAGAAAAAAGAAGTTGTACCTCAAAGAAAATGGCGTTCTCAAGGATCTTCAGGAAGAGAAAAAGGAATCCCTTTCGACCTACACCTACGATCCCGCAGATCCCACGCCCTCTTTCAACGGTGCCCGTAACTCTCTGGGATATTACGACCGCAGCGAAACAGAAAAACGCTCCGACATGCTTCTTTTCAACTCTGAAACTCTGGAAGCCCCCCTCGCCATCACCGGCAATGTGAAACTGCGCCTTTTTGCCCGCAGCAGCGCACCTGACACCGACTTTTTCGCCACATTGAGCGACGTTTATCCCGACGGACGCTCCATGTACCTCATCAGAGGTTCGGTGCGGGCAAGATTCTGCGGCACCCCCGGCAAAGAGTGTTTCCTCGTTCCCGGCGAAATCAGGGAATATGAAATCGATCTTGGAGATATTGCCAACACATTCCAAGCCGGACATGTGATCCGCCTTGCCATCCACAGCGCAAACTTCCCTGCGGACTCAAGGAATCTGAACACCACCGCCCCCATCAACGAAGGTGTCACCATGGTCCGGGCCTTCCAGGAGATCTTCCACGATGCGGAACATCCCTCCTGCCTGATCCTGCCCGAACTTGCAGAAGAGTTGTAAACGCCCCGAAACTCGCGGAGCTGCTTTTGAAGCGGCTCCTTTTTTATTGCCCATTATGTTAAAAAATAACATTTTTTTCCTTAAATAAACTTTTTTTCCCTCTTTCACCGTTGAATTGAAAGTATTCCGAGTGTATAGTAAGAAAAACAGTCTTTTCAAACCTCTTTAATCTGCAAAGGAATATCATCATGGCTGAACAGGTCTTTGATCAGGAATTCAATTTTTTCAACATTCTGCCCTATTCCCCCGGGGAAGAAGAGCTTCTTGCTCAGGACACCATCGAATATGTGGAACGCACCGGAAACCGCAATGTCCTCTATTCTCTCACCCTGAGTCCCGGCGGATTCCCCGCCATGAACAAGGTGTACAGTATGCTCGACAGCTACCGCAAACTCAAAGCTCATCTCGCCGGCAGTCGCGCCAGACTGGGCGTGCTTTATCAGGCGGTGCTGGGGCATGGCGCCCGGAACTTCCCCCCTGCCGACCTCAAGGCGCGTCCCATCGAACCCTGGGTGCGGATGGTCAATGTGGATGGGGGCTTGAGCCGTTACTGCCCTCTGGATGAGAGATTTCAGAAATATATCTTTGACATGACCGTCCTTTTTGCCAAAGAGGCGCCCTGTTTCATTCTGGGTGATGATGATATCCGCAGTTTTTCCCCGGCGGAGTGCTTCTGCGAACTGCACACAGCTGTATTCAACCGTATGACAGGAAAGAATTTCACCCCCGAAGAGTACCGGCAGGCGGTCATCAACTGCAAGGTGGGCGATGAAGTTTACAACGCCTACGAAACTCTGCGCAAAGGGATCCCCAACGGTGTCGCTTCCATCATCCGCGCGGCGGTGGACAGTGTTGATCCTGAGATCCGCTGCGGCTCCTGTATGCCCGGGTGGGAATATCTTTTCAACCATGAGACCTCCAAATGCTTTGCGGGGAAACATCCCCCCGTCATGCGTATCGCCAACGCCAACTACAACGAAGGTCCCGCCAAGACCTATCCTTACCTGGTGGTCAAGACCCAGGCCCTGCGCACTGCCCATCAGGAGATCCCCGTGGTGCTGGATGAAGCCGACACCTGCCCCCACAACCTCTGGAGCCGTGCCGCCATCAGTTTCCATGCCAAACTCTGTTCCAGTATCCTTTCCGGGGTGAACGGTGCCAAAGTGTGGTATGTCAACGCCCACAAAGGAGGCAGACCTGTTTCACGCAACTATACGGACATCCTTGCTGAGAACAAAGGGCTCTACCAAACCCTTGCCGCCGAGGTCAAAAAGACCGTTCCCACAGGTACCATCATCCCTGCCCACAAGAATTATGAAGAGTGGCACGCCGCCCACTACAATGAACTTGCTCTCAGACTGATGCTGGTCCCCGATACCAACATGGCATCTGTGGCACTGGGACACTTCGGAATCCCCTTCAAAGCGGCCTTTGACTTCAATGAAGATGAGGTTTTCGCCGTTGCGGGCGCTCAATCCATTGAACATCTTTCAGACAGAGAGCTTGAAAAACTTCTTTCCGGCAAGCTGCTTCTTGACGGTCCCGCCGCAGTTGCGGTCTGCGCAAGAGGCTACTCCGCGGCACTGGGTATCATGGCTGAACACAAGGAATTTTCCTACAACCGGGAAAAACGTGTTGACGGCAAGGGCGGATATGTAACGGTGATGAATAAGAACACACCTCTTTTCACACTCACAGATGAAAAAGCTGAAGTCTTTACCCGTTTCAGCTACGTCTCCTACCCCGGTGCCGATGATGAGGAGTTCCTCTCTCCTGCGACGGTCTTTTATAAAAACAGTTTCGGCGGTACGGTCTGTTCCATGGCGTTCCACCACCAGATCGCCTACTCCCAGTTCAACGAGGGAAGAAAAGAGTTTTTCATTGAGGTCATTGAACGCCTTAAAGGCAAAAAGATCCCCCTTGTCTGCAACGATGCCCAGAATGTGACCGTCATCACCCGTGAATATGATAACGGCACACTTCTTGCCGAGGTGTGCAACATCAACTTCGACCCCATGAAGAGCATCGAACTGCGCTGCGCCAAAACGCCTGAAAAAGTGGAATATCTGGCAGGCGACGGCAGCTGGCACGACGCGTGCTGCACCATTGAAGGGGAAAAAGTCAAGCTGGAGTACAAACTTGACTGTTATGAACTTGTCATCCTGAGAATCAGCTGAAAAGGGATTTTTTATGAATTACGGACTTCTGGAGCGCAACTTCAATTTTTTCAACATCATCCCCTACTCCCCCGGCAGGGAAAAGGAGCTGGCTGCCGATGTGCTGGATTATTGTGAGCAGACAGGGAACGACACCGTTCTTTACTGCCTCTCTCTTCATCCGGAGGGATTCCCCGCCATGCAGAAGGCGCAGCAGATGGTCGAAAGTTACCGGAAACTCAAAGCGGAACTCGCCTCATCCCATGTCCAACTGGGTGTGTTGATCCAATCCATTCTGGGCCACTGGCCCCGGGTGGATAAAAATGAGGAACCCTGGACACGCTCGATCAATATTGACGGCGCTCCCGTCCGTTACTGTCCTTTGGATGAAAATTTCAGAAAATACATCTTTGAAGTCACCTCTCTTCTTGCCGCCGAAAAGCCTGTCTTTATGATGGGGGATGACGATATCCGGGGATTTTCCCCCAAGGCGGAGTGCTTCTGCGAACTGCACACCGCCGAATTCAACCGGCGGACCGGTAAAAACTTCACTCCGGAAGAGTACCGGCAGGCGGTGCTGCAAGGCACACCCGACGATGAAAATGTCACCGTCTTTGAGGAGTTGCGCCGTGAGATCCCCGAAGGTGTCGCCGCCCTGATCCGTCAGGCGATCAACGCCGTCGATCCCGCCATTCCCGCAGGTTCCTGTATGCCCTACTGGGAGTTCCGTTTCAACGGCAAAGTCGCCAAAGCTCTGGCGGCGGAAAATCAGCCTGCGGTCATGCGTATCTGCAACGCCAATTACAATGAAGGCTCCGCAAAATATTTCCCCTCCATCGTTTCAAGGACCATGGCTCTGCGCAACGCCCATCCGGAAATCCCCATCGTCCTTGACGAATCGGATACCTTCCCCCACACCCTTTACAGCCGTTCATCCAAGGGTATGCACGCCAAACTCTGCGCCGCCATGTTCTCGGGACTCCGGGGCGCCAAGTTGTGGCTGGTGAACATGAAAAAACTGGGGCGGCCCGTCCACAAAAATTACACAAAAATTCTGGGCAAATACCACAAATTCTACCAGACCCTTGTGGAAGAAACAAAGAAAAGCCGCTTTTCCGGGGTGGTCATTCCTGCAAGTTCATCCTTCCCCCGGTGGCACTCCGGCAAGAGGGAAACCTTTGAAAATTTCCTTGCCGATCCGGTTCTGAGTACGACAACGCTGGGCTTGCTCGGTATTCCCTTTTACTGCGATTTTGTTCTTGACCACGACAATGTTTATGCTCTTGCCGGAGCAAAAGCGGTGAGCCGTTTCTCTGACGGGGAGCTGAAACAGCTTCTTTCCGGAAAACTTCTCGTTGACGGTCCGGCGGCGGCGGCACTCTGTGAAAGAGGATTTTCAGAGTATCTGGGACTTAAAGCTGAAATGGTGGAGTTCCGCTACAACCGGGAAAAAAATCCTGTCACAAATCAGCTTTACACCTGCTCAAAGGCACCGGGCATTCCCCGTTTCACCCTGACCGCCCCTGAGGCTGAAGTCCTGACCAAACTCTACTACGCCGCCTATAACGGCGCAGAACTTGAAGAGATCGCCCCGGCGACGGTTTTCTGCCGCAACGCCCTTGGGGGCATGGTCTGTTCGACGGCGTTCCATCAGGAAGTGCCCAACGCCCAGAGCAACGAACCCCGCAAAGAGTGGTACATTGAGATCCTCGACAAACTCAACGGCGCAAAGCTCCCTGCCGTCTGTCTGGATCTTCAGGACATCACCCTTTTGAGCCGCATAAATTCTGAAGGGGAACTGCTTCTTATGGCATGTAATTTGAACTTCGACGAACTGGATGAGTTGAAACTGCGCTGTGCCAAACGCCCCTCTCAGGTGCGGCGGTGCAACTGTGAAGGTGTCTGGGAAGAGTGTCCGTTCAGAGTCGAAGGTGAAAATATCATCCTCCAGCTCCCCATGGGATGCTACGATCTTGAACTTCTCAAACTCAGCTGATACCATGACGCCGCAAGTTGCTGTTTTAACATCGTTTCCCCAGGAACATCCCCTGCTCCTTGCCGTTATCGACCGGCTGCTGGAAGCGGGAGTCAACTTCACAGGTTTTGCTGAAAATCAGGTCCCGGAGCGTTTTTCTCCGGACCTGCTCAACAGCAAGCTCCTTTTTATGGACAGAGGAGCTTTGGCTGCCATGAGTGCAGATGAAAAAAAACTTCTTGAAGTTTATTCAGTCAACCATCAGGTCAGCTGTTTTGACTATGTGGGCGCTTCTGATAATAAACTTCTTGCCAATTATGAAGCCGAAATCACCGTCAACGGTGCCATGGCAGGTGCAGGGATTTCCCCCGGGGACATCACGGAACAGGATGCAGAGACCATGTGCCGCTTCGCCAAAGAACGGGCGGCAGCATATTTGCAGAATGCCAAACTTCAGTTCAGCGAGTTTACGCTCCACCATCTGCGCGCCGTTGCACCCGACCATGAGCTGCTGCGTCAGCTTCTGCCCGGACTCTTTGATGAACAGGATCCTGAAGCGATCCCGCCCCACCACGATGCGCTGGGGGCGTGGATCTATGCCCCTTTGTGTTCCAGACTGACGGGGGATGAGAAATACAATCAGAAGTTTCTCCACATCCTCAAAAACACCATGGCGGCACGGGAGTGGTCCTCAACCGGAATCATGGGGGCAACCGGCAATGTCGCCGACAGACTCAATTTCAAGGGGGAATTCCCCCTGTACAACCCCTGTTGTGTGCGCCCGAAAGAGATCATTTACAATGAGATGTTCCACTTTCACGGTCCTATTTTTGCGGCGGCGGCACTGGCTTCGGGGGAAAAATCCTATCTGGAACACGCCATGCGCCTCATGCGCCACCTGAGAGATCACAATGTTGATCCCGCAGACGGACTGCCCTGCCATTACAGTTGCGGAACGCGCCGCGGCGGCATGAAGTGGAGCCGGGGCATCGCCCATATCCTCCACGGCATAACGCTGATGTTTGAAGTGTGGCGCAACATGCCTGAAAACGAAAGCCGTGAACTCATCGCTTTTGCCGACTCCATCGGTGAAGGTCTCCTCCGCACTCAGGACTCAGGCGGTTTGTGGCACAATGTTGCAGATGAAGAAAAAACGCCTCTTGAAAGTTCCGCAGCCATGGCATTTATTGCCACCTACCAGTTCCTCGTCAACGAAGGACTGCTGCCGGAAAAGAAGTACGGCGAAATGATCTCCCGTGCCAGAAAGGGATTTTTAAAACGGTGCTACCGGGGCGGTTTTGCGGGAAACTGTTCAGGAACGGGACTTTCCATAAATCCGGATTACTATTTCCGCCGTCCCTTCAACTTCCTCTTTTCAGGTCAGATCGTTTCAGCTCTTGACGAAAATTGCCGCTTCATGGGATAAAATCACACTCAAAAAAAAGCGTGCCGTCCGGCTTGTCAATGCGCCGCGGCACGTTTTCTTTTTACTGCCCCTTACTTTCTGTGGAAAGGAGGACGGGGAGGTCCCTTACGCATGGGACGGGGATGCTGGGGAGGTGCAACAGGGAGTTCTCCTGAAAGGAGTGCTTCGACCCGTGCGTCGATGATCGCCTCTTTTTTAGCCTTGCGCTTGTTGAGATCAGCTTCCATAAGAGCCACGCGCCGTTTGGTTCCTTCGATCATCTTTGCCAGCCCTTCCAGGCGTTTGTCAAAGCGTTCTTTTTCCATCCGGGCGATCTCATTTTTCAGTTTGGAGCGTTCCTCTTTATCGGAACTTTTGCGGTACTTTTCAATGAGAGCTGAAAGTTTTGCCACCCTTTCCCGTTCCAGTTTTTCATATTTTTCCACAAGGGCGCGCATGGAAGAGGCGAACTCCTCCGGATTGTTCCGCTGAAGCTCCTGCATCTTTTTGCGCTCGGCATCGTCAAGCTGAGAAAAGACACGCCACATCATGGCGTTGCGCCCCATATTCCGCATACCGGGAGCCTTATGCTCCCTGCGGGGCGGGTGATGGGGCGCTTTTTCCCCGCCGTGAAGAGGCAGGACAGCAAACAGTGCAGCACCTGCGGCACCCAAAACGCCTGCAAAGCTCAGATAGTTCATTTTCATCTCCTTATTTTCACCGGAATTTCCGTAAATTCTGTCAATAAGTACTCCAGTCGGAGTTCAAAGCAAGTTCCAAACTGATATTGTACCCGCTCTGGTCCAATCTTGAGAAATCCCCCATGGCGAGCAGTTCAGAATGTTCCGCAGAACGCTGCATCTGGAAAAACACGCCGCCGAAAGAGGCGATGCAAAGTGCCGCTGCAGCACTGCTGATCCAGACCCAGCGCCGTCTGCGCTTTGCGGAATTGCGCCGTAATGCGGCATAGTTGAGGATCCGTGCATCAAGGGATGCGGGGACCTCACATTCACTCAAACCTTTATAAGGCAATATCTTTTTCATAAAATATCCCTCCTCACTCTATTTTACCGGTAATAAATTTTCTCAAACTCCGCACGGCGTAGTGCATTCTGCCCAGAACGGTATTGATGGAACACGCCTGTATCTCTGAGATCTCTTTGAAAGAAAGGGACTGCTGGCGCAGCAGAAAGACCTCCCGTTGTTCCTCAGGCAGTTCCGCAAGGGCGTTGCGGATGACCCTGACCGTATCCTCTTCCTCCATTCCTCTTTCGGGACGGCTGTTCCAATCGGGCAGTTCGGGCATATCTTCTGAATCAAAGAGTTGAGCGGAGCGCTTTTTTTTACGCATGGCATCCAGAAAAACATTTCTCGCCACCCGGAAAAGCCATGCGCTGAATTTCCCCTGATCCTTGTAGGTGGGCAATTTGTCGATGACCTTGATCCAGGTCTCTGCAAAAATTTCCTCAGCGTCGCAGCTGTTTCCAGCAAAGAGATTGCAGAGGTAGCCGAAAAGCTGTTTGCGGTAGCGGTGATAAAGGGTCTCAAAAGCCCTTGTATCACCTGCAATATATGCCTGTATCAGCACCATGTCGTCGGGTTCATTCATTTTTTCACATATCTCCGGACAATTAACGCTCGGAAAAGGAAAAAATTGTACTTTTTTCAAACATTTTTCATTTTTTTCAGAACATCCCAGACCGGGCGGTCATTGGGCAGAAGATCTTCCGGCATATCCTCTGTGATACTCTGCCAGCGGAAACTCTGGTTCTCCCGGGGGGTAAGGCCCGCTCCCGGTGCGGGGAAAAACTCAAGGAAATGCAGTTCGACCTTGGGCGTTGTTACGCAAATGATCTCATTTCCCGCCTTGCCCGGCAGGTCAAGTTCCTCGATCAGTTCCCGTTCCAGAGCCTGAGCGAGGGATTCACCGGGTTCGGTTTTGCCCCCGGGGAACTCCCACCCCGCCGGAGGCTTATCGGCAGGACGGGAACAGAGAAGCACCCTGCCTGCTTCATCGAACATCACAGCTGCGGCAACAGTTATCACATGAACACCCTTTCCATAAGAGCAAGTGCGTTGAGTGCCAGAAATTCAGCCAGAAAGAAAAGATACTTGATACAGCTGAAAAGCACCACGATCAAAACCACAGTCACAATGGTACCGACTTCGGATTTCAACTGGAGAAAGCCGGGGAAAAAGTGTCTTACAACGCCGAATCCGTCAAATCCCGGCACCGGCAGCATGTTGAGAACAAACAACACCTGATTGAGGACACATCCGTAAAAAATCATACCGATCGCCCTGTTATGCTCCACGCCTCCGTAAAAAAGCACGGCGCAAAGAATCAGGAGAACAATGGCAAGCGCCAGATTGGTCAGGGGACCTGCAAGGGAAACTTTGAGGTCGCTGCGCCGGCTGCGGAAATTGGAGGGATCCACCGGGACCTGCCCCCAGGCAAGACCGAAGATCGCCAGCAGAAGCAAGGAGTAAAGCCCCATCTGTTTCAGGGGGTTCAAAGTCAGATGCCCCCTGTCTGCGGCGGTGGGGTCCCCCTCTTTCAAGGCGACCCAGGCGTGCATGAATTCGTGGCAGCAGATCGAAAAGATCACCATGAATACGGCACTCAGAAAAAAGTAGGGGTCACGCCAGAGATATGTAATAAAAATCCGGGACATACAAGTTCCTTTCTCTTGATCACTTCAACAGCATACAGTCGCCGTAGCTGTAAAAGCGCATCTTCTGCTCCACCGCATAACGGTAGGCGGCAAGGATCTTTTCCCGGTCGCAGAAGCAGCAGATCAGCATCAGAAGCGTACTCTTGGGCAGGTGAAAGTTGGTCAGCAGCATATCCACCGCCCGGATCTTGCAGGGGGGATAGAGGAAAATCTTTGTGTCGCCTTCACGGGGGGTGACAGTTCCATCCTCTGCGGCACAGCTTTCGAGGGTGCGGACCGTGGTGGTCCCCACTGCCAGCACCTTTTTGCCCCGGGCATGGGTATCGTTGACCAATGCTGCCGCTTCAGCAGAAAGATCAAAGTGTTCGGTGTGCATCTCATGTTCCTCGGCGTAGTCCGCTTTGACAGGCAGAAAAGTTCCGGCGCCCACACGCAGAGTCAGGGATTTCTGATTGACGCCTTTTCCTCTGAGCGTTTCGAGGATCTCAGGGGTGAAGTGAAGTCCCGCAGTAGGCGCGGCAACGGCTCCGGGGACTTTGGCATAAACGGTCTGATAGCGTTCATTGTCAAGGGATTCAGCCTCACGGTTGAGATAAGGCGGCAGAGGCATGTGGCCGTAACGCATTTCAAATTTTTCGATTTCAGGGGCAGAAAATTCGATTTTGTAGCTGTTGTCTGCGTTTTTCGCCACAACGGTGAAATAATCGCCTTTATCGTTGAGAGTTCCGTCGGGTCCAAGCAGCACGACACGGGTCCCGGGCAGCGCCCTTTTGCCCGGTTTGAGCATCACGTTCCACCTGCCGTCAGTATCGGGGGCAAGGAGCAGGATCTCAAATTTAGCTCCGTCTTCTCTGCCCTCTTTGCGCCCGAACATCCTTGCACGGCGCACCAGAGCATCGTTGCAGAGCAGCGCATCCCCTGCTGAAAGATAATTCACAAGATCCCCGAAGGGATGGATCTCAAATTCCCCGGTTTTCCGGTCGACGACCAGCATACGGGAGCCGTCCCGCCGCTCGGCGGGGTAACGGGCGATGAGTTCATCGGGCAGATCGAAGTCAAAAAGTGAAACGGGCAGCATAGCTCATTTCCCCCTCATTTCTTCCCGTGCCTGACGGAGACGGGCAAGTTCATGTTCAGACAGAGAGTTGATCCCGTAACGTGAAACCTTATCCAGCAGTTCATCCAGTTCAGCGGAAGTCACCCTGCCGGTTCTGCGGGGACCTTCTCTGGGAGGCTCCCGGGGAGGCACATCGCGGACCTGTTTGCGGAAAATATCCCACGCCACCTGTTTGGGGAATCCGAAGCGGATGAAAAGATATCCCCCGACAAGTCCCCCCAGATGGGCGAGATGGGCAACACCCTTTTGACTTCCGATGAATTGCAGAACGATTTCGATCAGGGCAAAACAGATGACCATTGAGGTGGTTTTCAAAGGCTTGGTGGGCAAAAGCAGCAGAGAAAACTCTTTCTCAGGCTCAAGAAGTGCCGCCGCCGCCATAATGCCGAAAAGCGCCCCGGAAGACCCCACGACAACAGTGTTGCTCCCCCAGTTGAGGCACAGATAAAGCAGATTGCCGCACAAGGCGGAAATCACATAGAGATAGAAAAAATTCCTCTTGCCGATATGGGGCGCCACAAGGGTCCCGAAAAGGAAAATACCGTACATATTGAAAAGCAGATGCCAGAAATCCCCGTGGAGAAATCCTGCCGTCAGAGGCTGCCACAGACGGAAGAACGCCTTATTGCAGTACATCGCCATATCTTCAAGGCGGTTGCTAAACAAAAATGCCACAACATTGGCAAGGATAAGATACCAGACCATGGCGTTACCGTCACGGTTGACACCGGAATTCTGATTGTAAAAAAAACTCATATTATTTCACTCCTGTTTGTCCATCCCTATAAAATACACTCTTTCAGAAGTTTTTTCAAATTGTTCAGGTAAAAAACCCGCCCTTCTTCCCCTCTTTTGTCAGAGAAGTCCGAAAACCTCTTTCAGCACTCCCGGCTCTTTCAGTTTCTCAGGGCTGCCGCAGCCGATGATCTGCCCCTGTTTCATCAGGAGCATGGCGTCAAGATATTCCGGCGCAAGAAAAAGATCGTGGGAAACCATGATGACGCACTTCCCCTGAGCGGCAAGATTTTTGAGAATACGGCACAAGGTGTGCTGAAATCCGATATCAAGGGAACTGCCGGGCTCGTCAAGGCAGAGGATGGGGGTTTCCTGAACCAACGCTCTCGCCAGCATGACCCGCTGCCGTTCACCGCCGCTCAAGGCGTTGAAGGAACGTTTTGCCAAGGGCATAAGTTCCAGCTCTTCGAGAACCTGCTTCACCTTTTCAGCGCACACCTCTTGACTCCGGCACCAGGGGTAACTCCCCAATGCGGCGACTTCGGCGACCGTCAGGGGCAGAGATGGGGGGATCTGCTGCTCAACGAGGGCGATATTTTTCGCCCGGTCAAGAATATGGCTCCAGCAGGGCGAAACAGCTCCCGAGGTGGGGCGCAGCTCACCTGTGAGCAGTTTCAGCAATGTACTTTTACCGCTGCCGTTGGGTCCGAAAACACCGTAGAATCTGCCCGGTTCAAAGGCACAGCTGACCTTTTCGACGGCAAAGTTCTTTCCGTCGTAGGAATAGGAAAGTTCTTTACACCGGATCATGCCGCACTCCTTTTTTTCAAAAGCAGATAGAAAAAGAAAGGCCCTCCTGCCAACGCCGTGATGATCCCCACGGGGATCTCACGCCCGGGGGCCGCCAGACGCCCGGCAAGGTCTGCAAAAAGCAGAAGCAAGGCTCCTGAAACAATGGTCCGGGGCAGAACCCGTCTGAAACTTCCGCTGCCGGTGAGGCGGACGATGTGAGGAACTGCCAGACCGACAAATCCGATAACTCCGCAGCAGCTGACGGCGGCGGCTGTAAGAAATGCGATGACCAGCAAAGCGGTGATCTTCACCTTTTTCAGATCGACACCTGACATGAGGGCGCCCCGGTCCCCCAGCAGAAGCATATCCATTTCGGGAGCAAGTTTATAAAGGCAGCCCCACCCGGCAAGGGCAACAGGAAGCAGCAGAAAGATCTCCTGCCACCCCATGCGCCAGAAGCCCCCCAGCAGCCAGAAAACCAGCGTATTGAGCCTTTCGTCAGCCAGATAGAGCGCTCCTGAACTCAGTGCCGCACAGCAGGCGTTGACGGCGACACCCGCAAGGATGATGGGCGTGCCGGACCAGCCTGAACGCCATCCGGGAATGAGCAGAATAAAAAGGGTCAGCATCGTCATCCCCAGGGCGCAAAGGGTCATGACCGGCGCCCCTGCCCCGAGGAGAAGTGCCGCCACCGCCCCCAGTGCCGCACCGTTGACACACCCCAGAACATGGGGCGACGCAAGATCGTTGCGGAAAAGATTCTGGGCGGCGCATCCGGCACTGCTCAACATCCCTCCCACAAGGATCGCCCCCAGCACACGGGGCAGGCGCAAATCCAGCAGGATCGTTTTCACTGATTCCGGAACTTCACCGCCTGTCAGCAGTCTGAAAAGCTGTTCAAAGCCGGTTTCGCCGCCCCCTGCCCCCCAGGCAACGGGAAGAGCAAGGCAGAGTATGAGAAGAAGGTACTTCAACGCTTCAGACTCCTGCAATGCGTTTCACTTTGAAACGGTCGTCACGGGCGCTCAGGTCAAGGGCTTCTTCAGAAGTCAGATGGGAGTAGCGGCAGTTGGGAAGGTAACTTTTGACCAGAAGCTCCGCCTGAACCATTTCCTCATCCGTGGGACGGCGGTGGAGCTGCCCCGGAACAGGGATATAACCGTCAATGTGGAAAGGAATGTTTTTGTCGAGAGAGGCGATGAACTTCACACACCCCTCAAGCTCATCAAGATCCACAAATCCGGGAATATAAACCATGTTGGCAGCCATTTTCACGCCGCTGTCGAATGCGTTGCGGAAATTGTCGTAAATCAGCGACTTGGGTTTGCCGGTGATCTGCAAATGGAGTTCTTCGCTCCACGCCTTGAAGCCCACATTGGCGCCGTCGAGACAGGGCAGAGGCAGTTTGCAGCCGTTGGTATGTCCGAGTTTGGTTTCTGCGCCAAGTTCCTTTTTGGCAAAGATGAGCATCTCTTCAAGTTCGGCGGCGACGGTAGGTTCGCCCCCCATGAAATAGACTTTGCCGGGCATCACTTCACGCAGAGCTTTTTTCTGTTCTTCCACACTCAGGAACTTTTCAGGCTTCGGCACAGCAAAGCCGGGGCGTCCGTCGGCGCCGCTGCGGAGTTTGTAACTGCAATAGGGACAGCGGAACGTGCATCCCCAGTTATGCAGCGTGGCAAAGTCATACTTTTCGTTCCATGTTATACGGTAAAAAGCCATTTATTGATCCATCCTTTTTCTGAAAAATTCCACAGCCTCAAGGGGGAATGCGCCTTCGACCAGAAGTTTTCTCGGCACGGCGAAGACCCGTTTTGATTTTACTGCCTCAAGGGAGGAAAAACCGCTTCTATTCATAATTTCTTCTGCACTTCCCATGCCTTCCACATAAAAAATCACTTCAGGATTCTGCGTGATGATATGCTCACTGCTTGTGAGAGCGCTTTTTTTCAATATACTTCTGCCCCCTGCCAGACGGAGCAGATCACCGGAGTAGGAGTCATCCCCCGCCCCCCGGTTCCGGGAATAAAGCTCCAGATAGACCCGTTTGAACGCTTTGCGCTCCTGTTTCAGGGTGCTGAAAATCGTCAAAAACTCTGCGATGATCTTCTCAGAGGCCTCTTTTTTCCCGGTCAGAGTTTCCATTTTTCTGACAAGTTCAGGAAAATTTGCCACCCGCACCGGAGCAACTTCAACAAGCCGGATCCCGTACCGTGAAAGATGTTCGAGGGCATTCCTCTGGTAGCTCCAATGAACGAGGGTATCGATCTTGAGTTCCAGCAGCCGTTCAGGGGAAAGGGCAGTTCCTTTCCCCGCCACAGGGGTCCCGGGAGCGACCAGATCAAGGCAGTATTCATCCACCGCCGCAGGAGCTGTCCCCATCTTGCAGAGAACTGCCGCAGCAGCGGTACTCACACAGGCGATGCGTGAGGAGCGTTCCTGCCGGACTTTTTCATTCCGGGAACAGCCTGCAAAAACAAAAAGCATCAGCACTGTCAGAAAGAGCCGTCCCATTTTCCTGTCAAATCCCATTGTTTATGTTTCACTTCATCAAAGCGGCACTGCTCCACATGACCGTCAGCCATTGCCCCGTTGAAACGTTTTTTCATATAGCTGTGGCGGAACGAAAGATTTTTGCACCATCCCTCAACCACCGCAAATTCGCCGTTGAGCGCGCCGAAAACCGCAGGCGCAACGGTCGTTCCGATATAATAATTCCCTCCGTCGGCAAAGGTGATGAAAGTTGAAGGTGCGGCGATCTTGTTGAACTTCACCCCGTACCACAGTTTAAAAGTTTTATCCGCCTCATTGCCTTTGGAGTAGCACTGATTCATACCGTAACCTGTCTGGCACAACGTTCCGGGAAATCTTCTGAACTCCTCAAGCCTCTGGTCGGCGGCACACTGGAACACCTTGCCCCCGTCGCAGGGACCTTTGCCGTAAAGGTAGGGATAAAGGAGATTGTTCCAGCGTTTCCCCCCCGTATACACAGGTGGAGTGAATCCGTAATCATCGCTGTAAGCGGCATAAGCAACGCCCAACTGCCTGAGATTCCCCAAACAGCTTGCCCCCAGCGCCCGTCCCCGGGCTTTTCCCAAAGCCGGCAGCAGCATCGCCGCCAGAATGGCAATGATGGCAATCACAACCAGCAGTTCAATCAGCGTGAAGACCGTTTTTCTGTTTTCCGCAGCGGAGATCATGTTTTTCTCTTCAATTATTACTCTTTTACAATCGTAATAATATATCACACCTCCCTCCCCTTTTCAAGGAACAATCCTTTTCAGGAGCAAAAAAGTCCGACTTGTCCGACATGTCCGACAAAGTGCCGCACCGGACACTCATGCAAAGTCAGAGCGTTTACCAGTACTGAGAGGCTGAGTGTGTGACTAAACCTTTTTGTTTGGTCATACTTGAGGTTGTGATTGATTTCTTGAGATCTCAGGAGTCGGGGAAAGACAACCGCCAGCGGTTTTCTTCCCCGAACCCCATCTTTTCCGACCTTTGGGGCGTGTTGTTGTGGTGCAACGGTGATACTGGTTTTGGGGAGGTTTGGGGCTCCGACCAGTGTGGTACAAGGCTTCATCTCAATTACAGCGCCCCCCGTCGACAGCCTGCGGCTGATCTCAGGGGGGCTTAGATGCTCAGGTTTCACTCCATTCGCCCCGAGATG
>JAZONY010000093.1:0-24829 GCA_045654705.1 Victivallaceae bacterium | reverse complement strand
GCGGTGGAAAAGACCGAACGTCGGCTTCGGAGTAACTCGCAGCTGCTTCTAGCTGCGAGAACCGAAAACTGAGGTCATCCCCTTTTCCCCTTGTCACGGCGTAGTATTACGAAGCCGGAAAACCTTTTTCAGCACAACACTCTTGCAAAAATTTGCAAAAGTATTGTGCCGCTTAAAAGTTTAAGAAAACGAAAATCTACCCATATCGGGAATATAGCCAAAAAGAAAAGAACCGGAAAAAAGCACAAAAAAAAGGGCTGTTGCCTTAGACCTCAAGGGGTCTTGCAACAGCCTTTTTCTTTGGCTCAAGTCAAGTAAAATTACTTGGCAGCAGCGAGCTTGTCAGCCTGGGATTTTTTGCGGGCAGCGCGGTTGGCGGGGATCACGCCGACTTTGGCAGCCTTGTCAAGACGGCTGACATAGTTGCGGCGCAGTTCATCGGCCTGAGCATCGCCAGCTTCAACAGCGGCACGCAGTTTCTTTTCCAGAGTCTTGAGTTCGCTGATTCTGGAACGGTTGCGGAGATTAGCTTCGGTGCTGGTCCGCAGACGTTTGGAAGCCTGTTTTGAGTGGGGCATTTTTTAGTCTCCAATATCTGTTAAATTAAGTGTATATTTGTGTAACATTTAGTTAATATACATCCACTTTTCTGATTTGTCAAGTAGTATAATCAAAAAAGAGTTTTTTTCTTGAAATGAACCGACTTTTCAGCTCATTTTTGTCAACCCTTACCAGTTGTTGTTCCATGAGGTGCTTATACGCCCCGACCAGAACCAGAAACTGGATTGACGGGCGTTGGGGAACTTGTAGTTGAAAGGGGTCTTGTTGCGGGTGATCCCTGCCACATGACCGTCAGCAAAGAGCATACTCGCCGTCCCGGGACCATTGAGCAGCGACTCCTGATCCGGCACAACTTCATCATTGACGCCGTTGTTGAAGTGGGGAAAGACCAGATGCACATCGGCGTTGGTATTGTAGCTGATGTTGGCGCCTTTGAAATTGGGTTCCGCCATATACATACTGCGTGAGGGGATTTCACACCAGCCCATCTTCATAAGGTTGCTGAAGCTGTTCGGCGATATCCAGGCGTTGCGCCCCAAGCCATTGCCCCTTTTCCCGTCAGCCATCTTGTTGGCGATGGCACTGCGGAAATCCCGGGAGGGACAGGAACGGGCATCGTGATAGAAATTCCCTTTCGAATCCTGATAAACACCGCCGACGATATCATTGGGACCCATTGGCAGATAGGAGTGAAACAATGAGTTTTCCCCCATACCGTAGAAAGAACGCTTTGCGGTGGTGGATTTGTCGCTGTCACGGTAGGGCATGGCGTAGTCGTTGTTGTCCTGAGCATAAAACATCGCCGCTTTCCCGATCTGCCCGAAGTTGTTCAGACACTGGGTGAATTTGGCTCGATCTCTTGCCTGAGACAAAGCCGGCAGCAGCATGGCAGCCAGAATAGCAATAATAGCGATCACGACCAGAAGTTCGATCAGCGTGAACGCTTTTACTGATTTTTTCACAAAAGGCATAAACATTTCCTTATTGCGCTTTCTCCCCTGAAAAGGAGAGGAATTTTCAGTTTTCAGCAGAGGTGCTATCGGCACTTCCGGTTTCATTGTTTCCGGTGACTTTGCCCAGATATTCGGGCAGTTCAAGTCCCGCCATTTTTGCAACATCATGGATGGGGGGCAAGCTCCCCATCATGCCGGAAAGAAAGTTGGCAGTTGAGCTTTTGCCGTTGGCATTGGAACCGCCGTCCCAGACAGTGACCTTGTCGATCTTGATATTCTTGATGGCTTCGGTCTGGAGTGCAACGATCTCCTGAAGTTTTTCGATGAGCAGCATCTGGGAGGCCGCAGAAGCATCAGCGTTGCAGGATTCGATGATCTTGCGGTAACCTTCACCCTTGGCGGCGAGGATCTCAAGATTACCCTTTGCCTCGGCGGCAAGTTTGGCGTAAATGGCATCGGCTTCGCCCTGAGCCTCACGGCGGAGTCTTTCTGCCTCGGCTTCGGCGGCGATGGTGATTTGCTGTTTGGCGATCTCGGCGGGAACGATCACTTCGGCACGCTGCCGTTCCGCTTCCATTCCGGCACGGGATTTCTGGGCTTCGGCTTCGGCTTCAAAGCGTGCCTTTTCGATCTGAGCCATGGCGATCTTTTTGGCGGCTTCGGCACGGCGGTAGGCTTCGGCTTCAGCCTCGCCGCGGGCGGCGTTGGACTGAGCGATCTCGATGGCGGCAAGGTTTTCGCCCTGAGTTGCGGCGGCATCTGCCTGTTTCACTGCGATACGCTGTTCACGTTCAGCATCGGCTTCACCGGCGGCGGCTTTGGCGTTGGCTTGTGAAACGGCGATACGCTGTTCTCTTTCAGCCAGAGCCACACCTGCGGCGGCTTCGGCGTTGGCTTTGGAAACGGCGATGGACTCGTTTTTGCTGGCTTCGGCGGAACCGATACTTCCCTTACGGGTTTCTTCGGCGACGTCGATTTTCGCCTGGTTGATAGCACCTGCGGCGGCACGCTGACCGATGGCTTCGATATATCCTGAACCGTCGGTGATATCGGTGATATTGACGTTGAGGAGGACGAGTCCGAGTTTTTTCAATTCTTCGGCGACGTTGGCTTCCACGGAGCGCAGGAAGGATTCACGGTCGGCGTTGATCTCTTCGATCATCATGGAGGCGATGACCAGACGGAGCTGTCCGAAAATAATATCTTTGGCAAGGTCGGCGATGGCGTCGGGGGACAATCCCAGCAGACGGTCGGCGGCGTTGCCCATGAGGGCGGGGTCGGTACTGACACCCACGGTAAAGACCGAAGGCACACTGATACGGATATTCTGCTTACAGAGGGCGTTGTCAAGGTTGACATTGATCTGCATGGGGCGCAGAGAGATGTATCCGTAATCCTGAATGACGGGGATCACCATCTTGGCGCCGCCGTGGATACACAAAGAGGCCTGCTGTCCTCTGATCTTACCGAAAATCACAAGGATCCTGTCAGAAGGACATTTTCTGTACCACGAAAGAAATGTGACCAGCAGCATCAGAATAAAGATGGCGGCGACAATACAAAAGATGACGGTTCCCATAAAAATACTCCTTTTTTATCTTGGATCGAAATGATTTCAAATACGTTTGCTCACACGGTAAAGATCGTCCCCCAGACAGGCTTTGATTTCCACGGGAGTCCCTGTTTCAAGGGGTTCGTCGGCGGTGGCTTTGACGGTGACGGTACTTGAGGGGAGTGTCACTGTCACCTGCCCCATGCCGCCTGCTTCGGGGATGGAAAGGTAAACCGTTCCGTCACATCCCACAAGGGATTCAGGCTCCACATTTCCGGAGTGCTGCAGTTTGACCACCAGCGCGATGACGCCCGCCGTGACGAACATCATCACCACGCCGCAGAGGACCGAAAGGAACCAGCCGCCCCATCCGGTGCTTTTGAAACAGAGTCCCCCCAGTCCGTAAAAGGTGACAAAAGCGATAAGGCCTTTAATGGAAATAACACTGACTTCGCCGATACCGCCGTCGTGGATCTCACAATCACACTCCGCATCGTGTCCGATACCCATAAAGGTCAATATGGACATGAGAACAAAAAGCGAACCGCCGAAAACGGCACAGAAAAAATAACTGTTCGTAAAAAGTGTCAGCAAATTTTCCATAGTAAAACTCCTTGAAAAAGCTTCTATGGAGTTAATATATTACATAAAAAACACTTTTTCAAGGAGTTTCGGAAAAAATCACAAAAAAATCTCCGTTCAGGATCAGTACCAATCCGACTGGACGTTTCCGCCGAAGCCCTCTTTGTCTTCGGGGTCATAGACGAACCCGTGATGATCCTCGTGGAACTTTTCAGGCTTTTCTTCAAGCATCCATGGTTTATCATCGGTAAAATTGCGCTTGAAAAGATTTTTTATCCTCTTGCGTTTTTCCAGATGATTCATACATGAGATGATACATCCTCTTGCGCCGCAGATGGCGATGGGATAGGCGGAAAATGCCTTGTAGGTGGGCAGGGCATCAAAAAGGGCGTGTCCGAAGTTCCACCCCTCGACCCAGGTGTTGCCCTGTTCCATAATGGGCAGCACGATGCCGGGGAAGGTCTTGACAAAGTGGGGGGATGTACGGCGGTTGAGTCCGAAGTGGGTCAGCTTGCATCTGCCGATATTGAGATCGTTGCAGCGCCATGATTTGCCCCCCGCTTTGATTTCGATGCTTTTCTCTTTGTCGATGGCATTTCCGGGGCAGTCACGGACACAGAGTTTGCACTGGTCGCAGATGTTCCCGATACGGATGGGGTCAGGCTCAAGCTCCGCATCGGTGAGGATGATCCCCAAACGCTGGCGGGGTCCGAACTCAGGGGTCAGCAGCACCTTGCTCCACCCCATTTCCCCCAGTCCCGCCATGACGGCGGCGATACGGGCGCTGATATTGATATTGCGGGGGTATTTGCCCCCCGCAGGAACAGGACCTCTGGGGCCTGCTTCTTTCAGCGTCGCAGCCGGTGGTGCGGGGACAGCTTCAAAGCCGTGATCTTCAATAAACCTGCCGATACGGTAGTTCGCCTGGTGAACAAGTTTGGTCAGTCCCGCATAGGCAAAGACCTGATAACTGGGCCAGTGGGTCCCTCTTTCGATGCCCCGGTAGCAACCTCTCAGGATCCGTCGGGTAAAGACGATGACCGACTTCACACCGGGGAAGATCTGAGCGGGGTGCATATATTCGGGAGCGGTGGCAAATCTTTCGATAGGGGCGATACCGATGGAGTCCACCCCCACCACCTCTTTCGCAAATTTTTTCAGTTCTTCACTGGTCATTTTCTGCGTTCCCCAAAGTGCTTCACACAGGCTCTGCCGCATGCGGCGCCGATACGGTTGGGTTCCAGTCCCAGGGAGTAGGGACGGGGGGAAGTTCCCGTAGGACAGATCTTGCAGCTTTCGGTGCGCAAAGGCCAGTGGGGAAGCGTGCCGCAGGTGCGGCAGGTATCGAGGGCTTTTGCGGGACAGGCTTCGGCGCATTTGCCGCACTTGTCGCAGAGAGAGCCTTCAAAGACGGGGTCGGGCTCCACTTCAAGGTCGGTCAGGACGGCGGTGAAGACCTGCCGGGGACCGAATTCAGGAGTGAGGAAAAGTTTTCCCATGCCCATTTCCCCCAGTCCTGCCAGATGTGCGGCATATTCCATATCGATAATGACATCGGGAGCCGCCCGGTCGGGGGCGACGGGAACCCCTTTGTCACGCAGATCGTAGGAGTGACGGATGAGGGGGACAGCTTCAAAGCCTCTATCCTCAAGTTCACGGGCAAAGTGATAGGTCACTTCCTGCATATAGGTACACATGCCGGAGGGATCGCTTGCGGTGTAGCTGCCCCAGTTGCTGCCGTTTTCGATGCCCCGCAGCGCGCCCCGCAGAATACGGAAAGCAAGGATGATGACCGATTTGGCATCGGGTTTGATCTGGGCGGGATTTTCGTTCATGGGAACATTTTCAAATCTTTCGATGGGGGCGATACCCACGAGATCGGCGCCCAGTTCACGGGCAAGACGTTTCACACTTTCAGCGTTCATAAGGGTTTTTCCTTCTTTTTCATTTCTGCGATAACTCTGATACCTTCGACGATGGTTTCGGGAGTGATTTCATCCGCCTGATATCCCTGCCGGCAGCTCCGGGCAAAGTTGGCGTACTGATAGGAACCGCTGCGGAAAGTGGCGGGGAATGTGGCGTTTTCTTCAATAACTTTGCCGTCGACCACCACACGCAGACTCAGTTCCACATGGGTAAAGTCACTGTCCGAAAGGGTGCGGACCTGCCGTTTGCAGATGGTTCCGTTCTGAAAATGGAGCGTCATCCCGGCGGGATAATAGACACCGTCCCCCACACAGAGAGCGGCATAGATACTGCCGATGGCGCCGGATTCAAAGCGCATCAGCAATTGGGCGTTGTCGGGAGTGGGACGGCCGGTGGCGATGCGTCCGGTGACGATTTCCACATTTTCCACTTTGCCCATAATGGCGATGAGTTCGTTGATGCCGTAGATCCCCAGACGGAAGATGGGAGCGGCGGGACAGCGGTCGTAGGAGTCGAACCAGCTGCCGTCGGCTTTTTCGCTGTATTTGGCGTAGCTTTCCCAATGGGCGGAAACAGGTTTGCCCAGATCATATTTGGACTGCCATTTTCTGATCTGTTCCAGATCGCATGAGGGCAAGGGTGCGGGGGAGTTCAAATGGACGATGACACCCTTTTCCCGGGCGTACTGCAAGACCTCCAAGGCTTCTTCGGGGTCAAGTTCAAAGGGCTTGGTGGTCAGGACATGTTTCCCGGCGTCGATACACTTTCTGATGAGTGCCGCTCTGCCTGCGGGGGGGACCATGAGCATGATCGCTTCGATTTCAGGATCATTCAGCAGTTCCTCCATATCGTAACAGGCGGGGATATTGTGTTTTGCGCCGTACTCATCAGCTTTTTCGGGGATGCGGTCGCACACCTTGACGATGCGGACATATTTCTGATTTTCAGCATTCCCGAAAATCTGCCTCTGGGCAAGCCCCGCACCGAAACGGAGCCCCACCAATCCCATACGGACGGGCGTGATGTTGAGATCGTTCATTTTTCTATTCTTTCAAATTTAAAATCGTCCACATGGGCATGTGCCTCAGTGAACTTGTTGTTAAGTTTCAAACTCACACGGCAATCAAGGATGGCGGGACCTTTGGACTCGAAGGTGAATTCAAACTCTTTCCACATCTTTTTGCGCCACGGTCTGATCTGCCCCTGCAAGGCGCTGAAAAAGCTCTGGGGGAAATAGGTCGCCACCTTGAAAACGCCCTCTTTATTGAGGGGGAAGAGTGCCTGAGTCCGCTTTTCGCCCTCGGGAATGAGGTAGAAAAAGATCATACTCCCCTGATCCACTTTCCCGTCGAACCTGAAACGCCCCGAAAAGCGGTAACGCCCCTTTTCCAGATAAATGGGGGCGCACGCCAGAGTGGTGCTTTTTCCCAGAGCCCATTTTGAGCTTAACGTCACCCGCAGCGCGGGGGCTTTTTCGCCGAACTCCTTATGGTCCATCCAGCCGAGATAGCGGGAATATCCCCGCCACGGGCTGACCAGTTCTTCACGCTGCCGGTATTCGTTGATCAGTTTCGGGAACTCTTTCTTTTCAGGCAGGGGCCATGACTTCACCGCATCGTCGTAACTCATCTGTCTTCCTGCGGGCAGATGCCAGTGGGTGAACCAGTCAGAACTCATGCTGAAATCCCCGTTGAGGACACCTCGTGCCAGAGCCTTTTTCTGAAGGGCGAAAACCTCTTTCAAAAGCGCCTTTTCGGAACACTCCCCCAGCACCGCAAGGCGCATGGCATCCATGGGCCACGCCTTGGTGTTTCCGGGGAGAAAGGCGGTGTATGCCGCAAGCTGTGCCAGACGGAGATACTTCTTTTCCCCTGTGAGTTCAGAATAAAACTTCATCAGCGGGTAAAAGAGGGCGCCCCGGTGGCAGCTGAGGAGTCCCGCATGGATGGGCAAAGTTTCCTCAAAGGGAGCCCCGGGGTAAAGTTGAGCAAGGTCGTTGCGGTAGAAATCAGGGTTGAGCGAGTTCTGCATCTCACGGTGGAACGCAGGGAGAATGGCTTTATTTTGAGTGAGCAGATACATTTCCATCATGGCACAGCATCCGTACCAGACGTGGAAGGGATCAAGTCTGCCGTGCCAGCGGAAAAGGGTCTGATCTTTTCTGCCGGGTTTGAGTTCATTTTTTTCGGTGAACCGGATCTGTTCCATAAAGCGCCGGGCGATTCTTTCATCCCCGGTGAAGCCGTAAAAATCCGCAAGTCCCAAAAGATAGCGCCCCAGTGAACGGGATCCCTGGATATATTTGTCGTCAATGGGACGGTTCATGTAGTTGGCGATGACCTCTCTGATCACGTCAAGAGTTCTGAAATCCCCCGTGAGCAGATAGTGATAAAGCACCCCCTGAGGCCAGGAGTGGGAGAAATCGTACCCCACACCTCCTGAGTGATTTGAGGAGTGATAACAGGCAACGCCCCCTGCGATATCCACATCCCTGTAATGTTTCGCACGGTTCAGCGCCCATTTGAAGGCTTTGTGTTCGTTCATGCTGACGGCATAGATCAGTTCGGCAAGGTCAAGATAGGACTCAAGATTGCCCCAGCCGCCGTCGCCGTAAACGTCGCCGTAATTGAAAAGGCCGTGCAGGAAACGTCCGGCGTAATTGAAGACCCGTTCCGCCTCACCGGAAAAGAAAAATCCGTAATCCCCCATGGACTTCTTGAACTGAGGCTGATCTTTACGCCAGAATCCTGTGGGCAGAATGAAAAAACGGCTTTGGGCAAAGTATTCAGGCTTTGCCATGCCCACACTTCTGTATCCCAGTGCCTCAGGAACATCTTTCCCCTTTTCGGCGGTGAAAACGAACTCCCGGTGCAGCACGGTTTTGCGGCTGAGAATGAGACTTTTCAAATCATCGCTCCACAAATGAGCGGTGAAACACCCCTTATCATCCACTTCAAGTTTGACAGGGTGGCGCAGGGAGGCTTCACGCATAAGGAGAGTTCCTCCGGCGCTTTGCACAAAGCCGCATTTGCCGTCAGGCGCATGGGCAAAGCGTTTTTTCTGCACATTGAAATATTGTTGGTAAAGACCGAACTTTCCCGCTCTGTTTCTTTCGATCTGCAAGGCGGCGTTTTTCAGGACCATCATAGAGGAGTTGGGATTGCGTATCAGGGCGCTGATTTCAACTCTTCCCGAAAGATGCCACACTTTCTGCCGGACTTCGTAAGGAGCAAAGAAACGGCTCCCTCTGACAAGTCCCCCTCTGAAAAGATAACAGGTGTACATTTTCCCGGAGTATTCGACAACGGGAATGACCTTTTCTGAAACATATTCCACGGCGTTGCTGTCGGCGGCGGTCACGGTGAACTCCAAAGCTGCCCTGAGGGGGATGTGTACTTTCACGCCCTCCCCTTTTTTCACAACAAAAGGGTTTTCCCCTTTCTGAAGATCCGCTTCAAAAGAGAAAAGCACGGAACGGCAGCTGCCGTCCTGAGGCCAGCGGCTCAGCACACGGCTCTGAGCAGGATAAACTTTCCCCGCACCGTCGACAACGTGCATCGGCCCTGTCCCGAACCATTTGCCCTGAGGCAGGGGCAGTGCCATTTCCACAGGGACTTTGGCGGCTTTCACAGGGTAACTTACCTGAAACTCCCACTTCCCGTCAAGAAGCGGAGAAGTTGCCGGGGCTCTCTCTGTATCTCTGACAGAGACAGAGGCACGATCAGGCACAAGAAGTTTTTTCCCCTCTTCAAGGGAGTATGTTTTGGGGGCATATTCACGCCACGGCGTAAGGCCCCCTTCCTCGATCTGGACGCAATCCGCCCAAAAGGTGTTTGAAGTCAGGGGCGTTATGCGGCAGTAAACCGAGGATGTGCCTTTTTCAAACTTCAGATACTTTCTGCTGATATTAAGGCGCAGACGCTGCCATCGGTCTGAAAGAGTAAATTCCTTTGCCCCCAGGGGCAGAGGAACGAAATTGGAGTAAGAGAAAACTTCAAGTCTGACCTTGCCTCCGGGGGAAGCACTTTTCATATAGACGGAAAACACGCCGGGGGAACAGAATCCTTCCGTCATCAGCACAAGAGCCGCCTTTGAAGTGGAACGCAAAGCGTATTTGCCGTGAAACGCCTCGCGGTCATCACGGACCCAGGAACGTTCAGAAATATACTCCTGATCGATCATTCTGTTCCACGGTCCGGAGCTGCCTTTTTCAAAACTGCTGTCGGGGAAAATATTTTTGTTTTCCCTGAGATGCCTGAGACTTTTGACCGCATTGGCGGAAAATTGCCCGCCCTTGTACTTCAAGGTTTTCTCATAATAGAGTTTTGCGTTTTCAAGATCGTTGTTCTTTTCGGCGCAAAGTCCGGCGTACCAGAGACACTCCGCCCGGTGAAGATCGGTCAACGCTTTGACTTCGGAACACTTTCTGAAAAGCTCAAACCCTTTGCGGTACTCCCCTTTTTTGTAAAATGAACGGGCAAAAGAGAGAGCTGTCCGCAGATTTTTGTAGCCGATATCAGGGGGCAGAAGCACCTGACTTTGTGTCTCACGACCCCAAAGTGCCGGGAAAGAAAAAATCATCCCCGCCGCAAGAAACAGCTGCAAAAATTTCTTTCGCTTCATCTTCCGCCCCTTTCAGTGCTTTTTCAGATACCGTTGGCTTTGAAAACCCGCAGGAAGTTCTGTCCCATGATCTTGGCGATCTCTTCGTCCTTGAATCCTCTTGTGACCAGCGCCACAGTGAAAAGGGGCCAGTTGATCCAGGCGAGACTGCCGTCGGCAAGGGTTTTGCCGGAGTTGTTGGTGTAGGGGTAGTTGTCCCAGTTGCCCCACCACTTGTTGCCTTTGAATTCCGGATTGGAATAGCCCCGGAGCATTTCATTGGGCACATCCCAGTTATGGGTGTAACGGCTGTCCGTTGAAATACCCACATGGTCAACACCCACCAGCTTGGCGATGTATTCCACATGGTCCATGAGGGCGTTGATATCGTTGGAAAGTCCCAGCATACCGGGATAGGCAAAGACCCCCACCATACCGCCGCCGTCGGCGATGGCTTTCAGTGTCTCATCGTCCTTGCAGCGGATGAAGTTGTGGAGCGCACGGGCGCCGGTGTGGGAGGCCATGATGGGTTTCTCTGAAACTTTCGCCGCTTCGTATGAACTGCGCAAGCCGGTGTGGGGCACGTCAACGATGATACCGCATTTATTGAGCCGTTTCACAAGGTCTTTACCCAGTGAACTCAGACCGCCGTTGGCTTCTTCGGCGCATCCGTCGCCCACGAAGTTTCTGCGGTTGTAGGTCAGGTGCATCAGCCGCACGCCCATACGCCGCCAGTCGTCGATGAGATCCAGTTCCTGTTCCAGATCCTGCAATTCCCCTGCCATGGGGGGACCGTTGACGCTCCAGATGATCGCCATTTTGCCTTCGGCGTTGATTTTTGCGATATCGTCGGCATCGTCAGCCTTGGCGATGATGTCGCGGAATGTTCTCAACACCTGGGAGTGAGCCGCCATGCGCTTGAAGTCCTCCATGTGGGACTTGCCCTCGGCGACGGTGGCGATCATGGCGTTGAGTCCGGAAGCCTTCATGCACTTGCGGAAGATATCGGCACATTCCGGATCGTAACAGGTGGCATCATACATGAGGAACTCAGTTCTTTTGGCAAGGGCGCGCTGTCCCACATTTTTCTCTCTCAAAGCGGCAAAGGCTTCGGCGTATGCCATATTTTTGGATGCCGTGGGAAGAAATCCGAAATGGTCCATGGTAAAGAGTTCATTATGAAGCTCAAGTCCGTGTTCCAGCTGTGCCGCAGTGGGTTTCAGGATCTCAAGGGCGCAATTCCATGCACTTTCATGGTTGGCAGAGAGAAATTCCATTTTGTTTTTCCTTATTTTATTGGTCATTAAACAGATTATTCATCGGAGATTGTAGATTTTCCGGTGATAGTTGATGATCCCCACGGCAACGGCACGGGCGATCTGTTCCTGATAGGCGGGCGAGGCAAGTTTTTTCTCTTCGGCGGCGTTGGAAACAAAGCCCATTTCAAGAAGCACCCCCGGCATATTGAGATTTCTCAAAACCGCAAAACGCCCCCGCCGCACGCCCCGGTCGTGACCTTTGGTCCTGATCAGCATGGACTTCTGTATCTCGTAAGCCAGAAGAAAGTTGTTCCCGTTGAGGGCGTTCCCCTTGAAAGCAAGCTGTGAGGGCCGCTTCTGGTTGGTGGAACTCGCTCCCGCCGGGGTGAGGCAATAGGTTTCGATCCCCGCCGCCCGTTTGTCGGTGCTGGCGTTGCAGTGCAGAGAGATGAAAAGATCGCCCCGGAGTCTGTTGGCAAGATCCCCCCGGGAATTGAGGGGGACAAGATAATCTTTGGAACGGGTGAGAATACAGACATATCCGCATTTCTGCAAGATGGCGGCGGTCCGTTTGGCGATTTGCAGGACAAGATGTTTTTCCACCACGCTTTTCCCGGCGGCGCCCCGGTCGAAACCGCCGTGGCCGGGATCGATGATGATGCGTTTCACACTGTGCCGTCTCACACTCTGCCGGGGAGCGAAAAGGGGGCGCAGCACCGTATTGACATCAATGGCGCTCACATAGAGGGCGTTCCCCACGCGGCGGACCGGCAGACTGCCGGCGACGGAGATGTTGGAAGCACGGAAATCCGCCCGTTCCGCCCGGAAGGAAAAGTTTTCCCTGCCCCGGGCGAAAAAGTAGTTTTTCCCTGAAACATAATAGCCGCATCCCAGCTCCCGTGCCACGATGCCGCTGTGCCGGTAGAGCACCCCTTTCAGGATGACCGTGGGACGAGCAGCACCTGAAACAAGAAAGGTGCTGAGAAGAAGAAAAAGGATTTTCAGGGAAAAGATTTTTTTCATCTGCCGTTCCGTTTGGGGGATTTTCCGCCGCAGCGCACCATTTCCACAAGTTCAAGGGAGTCCTCCACAGGCGGATACATGCCTGATACCCCCTCACCGATCTCCACATTCTCACGCAGGGAGCCGAAAACAAACGCTTTGGCATCCTGAACCATATCGCTCCACGAAAAGCCCAGTGCTGTCATCGCCGTCATCGCCGCCGACAGGGTGCATCCTGTGCCGTGGGAGGCGAAAGGGGGCAGTTTGACTTTGGGGGTACTCAAAGTGAAAAGTTCCCCTTTGTAACAGACAAAGTCCACGGCACGCTTGCTTTTTTCATCGTGTCCGCCTTTGAGCAGAACATTGCACCCGAATTTGTCGGCAAGAGCTTTTGCCGCGCTGCCCATATCGGAAATCACATTGCCTTTGCCCCCCAGCAGGAACTCACATTCAGGGATATTGGGGGTGATCCACACAGCTTCGGGGAGCAGTTCTTTCTGCATCAGGGCGATACCCTCTTCATCCAGAAGTTTTCTTCCCGAGGTCGAGATCATAACGGGGTCGCAGATGAGTTTGAGTCTGTATTTCCGGACCGCCTCAGCCACGGCGGCGACATTTTCAGCAGAGCCCAGCATCCCGGTTTTGGCGCAGCGGACGGCGATCTTTGCCATGACAGCATCGATCTGGGCGGTGACTGCCGCACCGGGGAGCAGATCCACACGGCTGACAGTTTCAGGATTCTGCGCCGTGACGGCGGTAATGGCGGCACATCCGTAAACGCCGAGGGCGTTGAAAGTTCTCAGGTCCGCTTCGATCCCCGCACCGCCGCCGGAGTCGCTTCCGGCAATGGTCATGGCACTGGGATAATATTCAACGGAACTGTTTTTCTTATTGTCACTCATAGTCACTCCTTAAATTTTCTGATTTTCAGCGGTGTCCCGGCGGAGCCGTCCAAAGCACGGAGCGTGCGGCTGCGGAACCATTGTGCAATGGCTTCCTGACTGCGGCACGGCGTATAGTTTTCAAGGCGGGGGACGGGGGTGTATTCTGCGGAACTCAAAAGCTCACGGCCCTTGTCGCAGTCGTTGATATGGAACATGAGCATCCGGTGGAGCTGTTCAGTAAGTTCCTCTTTTTCAACGGGGAACATCAATTCGATACGCCGTTCCAGATTACGGGTCATCCAGTCGGCACTGGAAAGATAATATTCCGGACTGCCCTGATTGCCGAAGTAAAAGATGCGGCTGTGTTCAAGAAATCTGTCGATGACGCTGATGATCCTGAGATTGCCTTTCTGGGACTCTTTGGGGCGGAGGGAACATATTCCTCTCACGATGAGGGTGATCTTCACCCCCGCATCGGCGGCACGGTGGAGAAGCCGGATCATTCTTTCATCAGATAAACTGTTCATCTTGGCGATGATCTCGCCTTTGCCCCCTGCAAGGACGTGGTCGATCTCTCTTTCAATGAGCTGTTCCAGCCGGGTTCGCAGGGAAAAGGGGGCAAGGACAAGCTTGTTGTAACGGTTTTCAGGCGCGGAACATCCGGTCAGCACGTTGAACATGTTGGCGATATCGGAACAAAGTGCCGGATCGGAACTCATCATGCTGATATCCGTATAGGTCAAAGCGGTCCTGTCGTTGTAGTTTCCGGTCCCCAGATGACAGTAACGGCGCAAAAATCCCTCTTCACGCCTGACGATGAGCAGAGATTTGGCGTGGATCTTCAACCCGGCGATGCCGTAGACCACATGGGCGCCGCACTCATCCAGAGCCTGAGCCCATGCGATGTTGTTTTCCTCATCGAACCGGGCTTTGAGTTCAAGGACTACCGTCACCTGCTTGCCGTTCCTTGCGGCACGCTGGAGCGCACGGACAACAGGGGAGTTGCCGCTGACACGGTAAAGCGTCTGCTTGATGGCAAGGACATCAGGATCGTTTGCCGCCTCTTCAAGAAGCCTGACCACAGGGGCAAAGGAGTGATAAGGCGGAGCAATAAGAATATTGCCATGCTCCCGTATCGCTTCAAAAACCGTGCTGTTATCCATAAATTCCGGGGGCATGACAGGTTCGTGAGGCACAGGATCGAGGGCGGGGAGTTCCGCTTTCTGCGCCAGTTCCGCAAACTGTTTCAAGTGGAGTGCGCCCCTCAGAGGATATTCAAAGAGCTTTTCAAGGGCGAAAGAGGAACGGACCCACTCCGCAAGGGGACCTGCTGTATCGGCGGGAAGTTCCAGACGCACCACCTCACGGCGGCGGCGTTGAAGCAGTTTCTGACCGATGGATTCCAGAAGATCGGCGGCGTTGTCATCATCGACAGAAAAATCCATATCACGGGTGATCCTGAAAGGGAAACACTCCACAATGCGACTTCCGGCAAAGAGCCATTGCAGATTGCTGATGATCAGATCTTCGAGAAGCATGAACCGCTTCATCCCCGCCGGAGAGGGCAGTTCCACAAACCGTTCCAGAAGTGCGGGGACCTCGACAAAGGCAAAGGTCTCTTTTCCGGTATCGGTCACAAGGCGCAAAGCGATCTCAATGGCTCCGGAGTTGAGCTGGGGGAACGGGTGTGCGGGGTCAACGGCAAAGGGAGTGAGGACCGGCATGATGTCGGAGCGGAATATATCCCCCGCCAGCACCTTTTCGGACTCCGTCAATTCCGCAGTGCGGACGATGGATACACCGTATTTCTCAAGTTCAGGCAATATCCTGCCGAAAAGCAGTTCATACTGTCTCTGCAAAAGCAGATCGATCTTTTCCCGGGTAAGTTCCAGCTGGGTGCGGGCATTGAGTCCTGCGGGGTCGCACCAGGGTTCTCCGTTACGGAACATCTTGCGCAGCCCTGCGATACGCACCATGAAAAATTCATCCAGATTACCGGCTGTGATGGCGACGAACCGCAGCCGTTCCAGAAGGGGGTTGGCGGGGATTTCCGCCTCATCCAGCACCCGGCTGTTGAAGTCGATCCATGAAAGTTCACGGTTGCTGAAAAGTTCAGTCTCTGCGACGTCGTGTGGAGAGTGTTTCATAAGCGCCTCAACTTTCAGCGATAGAGACTTTTATACCGAAAACCTGAGAGAAAACCTCCCCTTTCATCCCCAGTTCTCTTATTTCAGAGTGGAAATCGCTTCCGCTTCCCCGCAGTTCCAGCACCACGCCCCGGCGGTGCATGACAAGATTGCGGAACTTGCCTTTCCGGGCGCAGTCAAGGGCATCGGCGACACGGAGTATCGCCGCAAGTTTCAGCACCAGCACCCGGTGTTCGGGGAGCATGGTCCGGCTGCCGGAGCGGAGCATGGCACGCTCCACATCCCCCCGGTGGGCGCCTGCGATCATGGCGGCGATGTGGTGTTCTTCGCTTTTCAGTCCGGGAAGCTGGGTGGCGGAAATCAGATACGCCGAGTGGAGATTATGGTCTCGTGTATCCACAAAACGCCCGATATCATGGAGCATTGCCGCTGTTTCAAGAAGCATTTCCGCTCTGGGGGGGAAATCAAACTCCTCTTTCAGCGACGCCAGCAAAGCGGCAGCTGTCATGGCAACAGTTTCAGCATGGTCCCCGTCAAATCCGTATTTGTGACCGACGGCACGGCAGATGGAGCGCAGTTCTTTGCGGAAAGGCTCTTTTTCGCAAACGACCTCTTCACGGATCATCAGTTCCACCGCCGCTTCACGGGTGGAAATGGAAAAACAGGAAAAAGAAAAGGCATTGAACATCTGCAGGAAGCACTCCAGCATCACTGCCGCTCCGACTGCGGCGACGGCATCATCGCTCGAAACCCCCAGACGGCGGCTCACTTCCTCACAGGGGGTCTGCCGGAAGGACTGCATCAGGGCAATAGCTTCGGGGCGTTCCGCAGAGAAAGCTCCGGAACGGACACCCGTCACCAGACGGGGGGCGGCGCCCATGGTCACAAGATGCACCGGGTCGTTGATATCGAATCCGGTGGACTCGGCAAGACGCCGGGGGATATCCAGCGCCCGCAGTTCCTCGGAAAACTGTTCCAGAGTGATCATACCTGCGCCGAAAAGCTCCGCCAGACGGTCGGTCCCCAGGGGGATCTCTTCGGCAAAGCTCAAGGTCCCGCGGCACACCAGCATCACAAAGAGGGAGCCTGAACCGATGACCATGGCGAGGATCTGTTCTTTTTTTTCCTCCTCAGAAAGCTGCCGCAGCAAAGCCAGCCCCACAAGTTCGATCTCGCGGGCGGCTTCAAGGATCTCAAGGGAAATGCCGGAGTCCTGCCGGATGCGGTCGATGATCAGCTCTCTGTTTCTCGCCTCGCGGATGGCACTGGTGGCAAAGGCACGGATACGGGTGATGCCGTACTCCCTGAGACGGGCGGCATAGTCGCACATGATCCTTGAAAAAGCGCTTGCAGTCTCAGGAGAAACGAATCCTGTCCGGAACACATCGGTTCCCAACCGTGTGGCACGGGTCAGACTTTCAAGGAGTGTGCATGAGCCATCTTTTTTGACTTCAAAGATCTCAAGTCTGACGGAGTGGGCGCCAACGTCGATAATACCGGTTTGAAAAACGGTTCTGTCCATAATTTTCAGAAAGAAGTAAAGAAGTTGCTGGAATCAGGATTGAAAAACACATAGTTCTTCTTTGCGAATTTCACAATATTCTTGGCGTGAAAGTGGTCGATACCAACTCTGAGAAAGACCCATGAAGCGTTCTCATCTTCGGGGAGTTCGGGGACAAACCGGGCAAGAAGTTTGCCATCGACAACAAAGGCGACCTGTTCATCTCTTGCTCTTCCCGCCAGGATCTGCCACTGGATCTTGCCCCGACGGTCGAGACGGAACTTCAGATCGCAAAGTTCAGGGTTTCCGGGACGGACAACGATCTTGACATCCCGCAGATTACGGCTTGAAAAGTTCTGATTGGCGTTGATATAGATCTCGTTGCCGTCCAGATCCCGGACGGGGCGTTCAAGTTCCGAGGCACGGGGATACTGAACGATGGAAAAGATCCCCACCACGAACCGGGGGCGGTAATCATCACTGTGGGGGTTATCGGCATCGAAAGAACCGGCTTCGAGAGCTTCTTCAAGGATCTCGCAGCCGCAGCAGCCCACAACGAGAGTGAGAGCAACTGCCGGTAAAACGAATAAAGAAAGAAATTTTTTCATGATCCAACTCCTCCATCTAAGGGACAAAAAAAGTGCATTGCATATACAATACCCTTATTTTCCCCTTTTTTCAAACGGAAATATGAGAAAAATTCATAAAAGAGCTTGACAAATCACAACTTTGGTATCATATTATAGAAAGGTCAACAAGTGGTCCGGTAGCTCAGTGGATAGAGCAACTGCCTTCTAAGCAGTGGGTCGTGGGTTCAATTCCCCCCCGGACTACCATTTTTTTTGCAAAAAAATGGTACTCGAAGCCGCACTTGTCCACCGCAGCCCTGGCGAAGGTGGAAGGCTTCTCTTCACTGTGCCGTCAGGCACTACTTCACATCTTCACGCGGCGACAGCCGCTCTTCACCAAATTGACGTTACGCCTTGCTTGTGAAGTTTTCTCCCTCCGGGAGCAGGGTTGGTGCAGATATTATTTTGCGCTTCGCTTACACGGCGGCTCTTGCTGCCTTTTTTCGCTTCATGGACCGCCGTGTATATGAGGAGGAAATTTATTCGTTGAGCCAGACTTTGTCTCTCATGCGTAATGCGGCGCCCCGGGCGGTGTCGAATTCGTCGGAGCGTGCCAGTTCCAGTTTCAGCTCCTGGAGGGCTCCTGCGAAGCAGTTGAGTTCCAGCACCCGGCGGACACCGGAAATCAACAGGGAGTCCAATTTGCTCAAAGCTCCCCCGAAAACGATCATGGAGGGGTTCAAAAGCATGACCACGGCAGAAAGAGCCTGTCCGATATTTTCGCACACCTGATCGGCGACGATCCTTGCCGCTTTATCGTTCTGAGCCGCATTGAGAAAGGCTTGAAGAGAAAAATGCTCCATATCAAGGGAGCTTTTCATGCCGCTTCTGATAGCCTGGGTCATCTTGCTGCGTATGCCGGATTCCCCCACAAGGGCTTCCACGCACCCTCTGTTCCCGCATTTGCAGACGGGGCCTGCGGGGTCGATGACCAGATGACCGATTTCCATGCCGCACCCGGTGGAACCCACAAAAAGCTCCCCGTTGCGGATAAATCCCCCTCCGACGCCGTCGTCGAGGGTGAGAAGAAAAATGCTTTCAGGCACATCGGGCATACGGAGCATGTACTCCATACGGGTCTTGATCATGGTTTCGGGCCAGATGCCCACGGGAAGATGGAACTCCCCTTCCAGCCACTCCCCGGTGGCGGCGTTTTCCCATCCGGGGATATTCACCGCCTTGCGGGAAACGGCATTGTCGGAGTCCACCACGCCGGGGTCGGCAAATCCGATCCCCGACACAAGTTCCCACTCTTTACCCGCAGATTTACGCAGACGGCGCACCAGTTCCCCGATCTCACGGCGGCAGTCGTTGAGATTTCTTCTGGCGCACGAAAGTTCTTCACGGCAGATGACTTCGCCGCAGCCGTCGATAATGATGCCTGCGGTGCCTTCCTGCCTGAAGTCCACGCCCAGCCAGTAGCCTGCCGCCCCGTGGAGCGCAAGGTCGGGAGCTTTACGCCCGGTCCTCTTGCCCCGTCTTCCGGGTTCGATGAGGAAGCCTGCGTTTTTAAGCTCGTCGATGACCTCAAAGACAGTCGCCGCCCGGGAACGGGTGTACTCCACCAGTTCCGGACGGGTCGCCCTGCCCCTGAGAAGAAAGTATTTCAGGATACTGCGGCGTAATTCTGCTTTGCGGCTCATTTGAATCCGAGGACATCCCGCATATCGTAGAGGCCGTTGGGAACACTTTGCAGATATTCTGCGGCACGCAGCGCACCATGGACAAAGGTGTCACGGCTGCTGGCTTTATGGGTAAGTTCGATTCTTTCGCCCTCAGAAGCAAAGATGACCGTGTGGTCACCCACCACGTCGCCGCCTCTCAGGGAGTGCATACCGATCTCTTTTTTACTTCTTGCGCCCACAAGTCCCTGTCTGCCGTGGCGGGTATCTTTTTCGTAATCAAGTCCCAGTTCAGCGGCGACGGTTTCGGCGAGGGTGACAGCGGTTCCGGAGGGAGCATCCTTTTTCTGGTTGTGGTGCATTTCAACGATTTCCACATCGTAATCAAGTCCGAGGATCTTTGCAGCTTCGGCGGCGAGTTTGCAGAGCAGATTGACGCCCACACTCATATTGCTTGCGAAAACGATCCTGCCTTTTTTGCCCAGTTCGGCGATGGCGGCGCGTTCTTCGGCGGGGAGTGCCGTTGTGCCGAGGACCACGGCGATACCTTTTTCCACGGCGGCGCGGACCATGTCGATAGCGGAACCGGTGGAAAAGATGATAACGGAGTCAGCACCTTTCAAAGCCTCTTCCAAATCGGCGGTGATCACAACACCTGCGGCACCGCATCCGGCGTTGACACCGGCATCGACGCCCAGTTTGGGACATCCGGGATGCTCCAGCGCACCTGAAAGTTCAAATCTTTCATCAGCCATGATATTGGCAATAAGACGGCCGCCCATACGTCCGGCGGCACCCACAATAGCGACTTTATTCATGATTTTACCTCGTTAGGTTATGATTTACAATTCAATAAGCGAAAGGAACATGGCGTTATCAACGCCCCGGATATGATCACTCACAGAAAGAGTTTTCAACGCCTCTGCGATGGCATCTTTTCTGAAAAGCACCCCTTTGAGAGTATTTTCGACGACACCGGGATCGCCGAAAAAGTCCCCGGTCAGCTTACATTCACTGACAACGCCGTTGAGGAGTTTCACCTTGAGTTCAAGGATGCCCGCTCCTTCGAAACGCTTGCTGTTTTCCCACGGAGCTTCAAAGGGGGCGCCCCAGTTCCAGCTCCAGTTCCGGTAACGTTCATCTGCAAGAGTTCCGGCCTGTTCCAGCCATTCAGGAGCGATGGGGCGGCTCTCACCTGCAAAAGAAACCAGCTGCCGAGCGAGATGCGCCATGAAACTCTCAACGCTCATCTGCGGCAGGAACTCTTTCAGATTCGCCACCCTTGCCCGGACGGATTTCACCCCTTTGGATTCCAGCTTGACCGGTCTGGGGGTGAGGACCTGAGTGAGCATTGTCATATCGGCATCAAAGAGCAAAGTTCCGTGAAAGAGGGTTCTTTCTTTCAGGGCGCACTGGGCGCTGCCTGAAATTTTTCTGCCCTCAACAAGAATATCGTTTCTGCCTGAAAACTCTGCATCGACGCCCATATTGCGCAACGCATCCACCACCGGACGGGCAAAGAGGGCAAAGGAGTCCGCCCCGGTATGCCTTTCGTGGAACACCAGAGAATAGTTCACATTCCCCAGGTCGTGATAGACCGCTCCGCCCCCTGTCATGCGCCGCACCACGGGGATGTCGTGTTCTTTGACAAAGGCGGCGTTGACCTCGGCAAAAGTGTTCTGATTTTTCCCCACGATCACCGAGGAACGGTTGCGCCAGAGCATGAGAAAGGGTTCAGGAAACTTGCTGCCAAGGGTCTCTTCGAGGGCGAGATTGAAAGTGGGATCTGTGTTGTCGTCGATGAAAAAGTACATTATTTTTTTCTCCTTTGGGCTTCAACCAGCAATTTCCGCACGATACGGGGACTGTTGACCCGGTCGGCGATCTGGGTCACGGTGGCTCTGATTCTTCTGCGCCGGTGGGGTTCGACGATGACCACCATTTCTGCGCCTTTGACCGAAGCATTGCGCCGGAGCAGATTATGGATGATCACCGCCGGATAACCGTTTGCCACCGCCTGATGGACCACAGCCCGGTGTTTGGGATGACTCAAATCTCCGTAAAATCCCATAAGCTGCGCCAACAGACGGTTATCCACCTTGCCCCTGAGGGCGCTGGTCAGATAGCAATAGTTCTGAGACTTCAACTCCCTGCCCTGAGCGTCAAGAAACAACCTCATATAATCGGAAGCATCTCTCCGTTCACGGATCGCCGAAAAGATCCTGAAATGGTGGTTTTCGCTCATGGGACGGCAGCGCACCAGAGTCTGGAACGCCGCCCGGCGTCCCTTTGCCACCGCCAGCACCGCAGGAATATCACTTGCTCCGGAAATCTTGAAAGGCGATGCCTTTTTTCTGAGCAGCATATTGATCAGCGGCACACTGTTCTGTAAAACGGCGTGCTGCAAAAGGGTGTATCCGTCGACGATACTGTCGGGGGAAATGCCCCGGGCGATGATGCGTTCAACGTCAAGGACCTGCTCCTGACGGAGTGCTTTGAGAAGTTCAGAAGCCACTTGGGAATCCTGAAGCCATACCCCGAAACGGTTCTGCTGATCGGAATCGGAGATGGAGCTGTCCTGTGCCAACTGCGGAAAGAGGGCTTTCAGTTCACCCTGCCGGGCAACGAACATCCGCAGCTGCCCCGCATCGGGCATGGGAACACCTTTGTCGATCATGGTTTTGATGATATCGGCGGGCATCCGCTGTCTCAGAGCGTGTACAAAAAGTGGTTTGTAAGCCGGGGTATTGAGATCTTTCCAATATTTGAGCATCATGCGGAAAAGTTCAGAACTCCCGGGAGTACAGGCGTTGAAAAGATCACCGGGCGCAGTCTTGAATTTCCCTGATTTCAGCATGATTTCGGCGAAACGGGGGGCGCATTTCCGGTGCCGTCCCTGAAGCGTAAGGTAGGAGAGGAAATTCACCCTGCGCAGATGGGGCAAGGCGGCAAGAGTGATATCGGCGCCTTTCTGAATAAGCAGTTCAAAGAGTTCCGGATCTTTCTCACCGTAATAGGGGAAACACGCCGCAAGGGGTGTCATACCGTTAAGGTCATTTTTCCGGTTGAGATCTGCGCCTTTTTCGATCAGGAGCCTGACCGTTTCCACATCGTTATTCTGACAGGCGGTGAGAAGCGGCGTGTTGTGATCGGGGTAGGCAAAGTTGACATCCGCCCCTTTTTCAAGAGCAAGTTTCACGCCGGAAGAGTTCTTTTCACGGAGTGCGGCGGCAAGTTCCCCCTGCGCCTTGTAATCCCCGGCATTTTTGCCGTATCTGTCACGGTGCAAAGGGTTGGCTCCGGAGTCAAGAAGAAGTTTCACACACTCATTCTGGCCCCAGAGTGCGGCTTGTATCAGAGGCGTTCTGCGGTCACGGTCTATCTGTTCCAGAGGGAGCTCGGCTGCGATCATCATTTCAAGCTGTTTGACATATCCCCGCCGGAGCCAGTGTTCCATGCGGAACTGGAGAAAGCGGGACTCAAAAAGGAGCAGTTTCTCAAAGACTTTCTCGTCCGTGGAAACCCGGTACGGAGCAAACTGCAGCGCAGCAGGATTCCCCCAGTCGATCTGTTCAAGGAGGTACTCCGGTACCGATTCGGGGATATTGCGGTAGTTTTTCACCTCTTCGTAGTGTCGCCATGTCACGCCCTCAAGGGAGGCGTTGGCGTTGGCAAGGATTGCCGCCGCTTCGTGGCGTGGCATGAGAAAGCCGTTGAGCATAAGGAGTGCGAGGGTGGTTTTGCCGCGCTCGCGGTGAGAAAGAGCATACTGCGCAGGAAGTGCCGGCAGCTCAAAAATCATGTTGAAGTCCACATCCGCCCGTTCAAGTTTCTCTGCGGGGAAAGCGGCCTTTTCTTTGCGCATGATCTGCATTCTGAGATTCTGGAACGCCATGAAAGATTTGCCATCGGCAAGAAATCCGCTCACCTCTTTATGGAGTTCGGAATTGTGCGCCAGACCTGCAACACGCTTACGGTAGGCTTCACGGCGGGTCTGCTGTTCTCTTGCTTTGACGAATGCGGCGATCTGCTGTTTGCGGAACTCGATTTTCTTCTGCTGCAGCTTCACAAGTCCGGGGGCAACAAGGTTGTTGGCGAGTTCCTCCACAAGTTGGGCGTGGCGGTAACGGCTGTGGGAAATGCGTTCATCCCACGATCTGTTGCCGGGGAAGAACTGAGGCTTTGAAAGACGGCGGGCGGCGATGTAAAGGGGTTCTTCCGCAGGAGCTGGGGTCTTGACGGCAGGCGCAGGTGCAGGAGCAGGTGCAGGTGCAGGTGCGGGCGGAAGAATCTCCCTCTTTTTTGCGGGAGGGGCTTTTTTCTCAACTTCAGGAGCAACAGGGGGAGCTTTTGTCTCTTTTTTCTCTGCAACAGGGGGCTTTCCGGCAGAATTCTCTCCTTTGAGGAACAACACGCCCCCCAAAAGGGCAAGGCAAAGCAAGACCAAAGCTCCGGCTGTGACAAAGAGAATATTCTTTCTGCCTTTGTCGGCAAGATTGAGCAGCTGGGCAGCCGTGCGGGGAGCTGCGGCGGGCGTCAAAAGCCGCCTGACAAGCGGAAAACTCTCCTCCGCTTCAGCGATGATTGGTGCGCTGCTTGCTCTGAGGGCAAGATTGCGGCAAAAATTTTCCTCCTGACCGGGGGGGCAGCGGTGAAGCATGAAATAGAGTACGCATCCCAGAGAAAAAAGGGAGGAGTTGAAAGAGAATTTCTCTTTCCCGAGGAGCAGCTCCCGTGAAGCGTAAAGAGCGTTCTCACGAAGTTGCGGCATCTGATCGAAAGAACTTCCCGAATAGAGATAAAAGAACTCACCGGCATTGGGGTAGAGAAACTTGATCTCCCCTTTTGAGGTGATGAAAACATCATCGGGCGTAAAGAAATAATTGATGGAAGCGGCATTGCCCTCCAAAGCACTCAAGAGCCGGGCGGCGGCAGAGGCGGTCCGGCTGACAAGTCCGGGGCAAGGGCCTTCGTCCCGAACCTTTTCCCGGAGGGATGCCCCCTCGATATGTTCGGTGACGATACAGCTGAAATCGGAAAAAATAAAGGTTTCTTTGATGGAAACAAAGTTTTTATGAGCGAAAAAGCACGCCTTCTGAGCTTTGCTGAGAAGACGTGCTGAAATTTCCGCAGAAGAGGAGGAGAGCGCAGGAGCGATCACCATAAGTGAACACACACTAGCATCTCTCTGGTCCGTGGCAGAGTATATTTCCCCCGTGCTGCTGAAAGCGGTAAAACCGTCAATGCGGTAATTGCCCAGCAGTTCGCCTCCGGAAAAGCAGATTTTTCCGTTGCCTGGCAAGAAATCTTCCTCTGCCATGGAAAATCACTCCATCAGGGCATTGCCATAAAGGAGAAGATCAGGGCAAAGATGGCGCAGGTTTCGATAACACCGAGGACCATGAGGGAGTTGGCAAAACCCTGTCCGGTTTCAGCATAAGAAACACAGCCGTTGGCAGCGGCACGGCCCTGATAGATGGCAGAAAGCATCTGGGCGAGACCGCCGACGATACCGATAGCCAGGAAGATGGGCATCTGTTCGGGATGATCCATGATCTTGCCTTTGATGGTGATCATCATGATCATAGCGTAGATGGTCTGGGAGAGGG
>JAZONY010000092.1:0-28452 GCA_045654705.1 Victivallaceae bacterium | reverse complement strand
GGGGCGCTGTAATTGAGATGAAGCCTTGTACCACAGTGGTCGAAGCCCCAAACCTCCCCAAAACCAGTATCACCATTGCACCACAACAACACGCCCCACAGGTCGGAAAAGATGGGGTTCGGGGAAGAAAACCGCTGGCGGTTGTCTTTCCCCGACTCCGCAGCCCTTAAGTAAATCAAGCTCAACCTCAAGTATGACCAAACAAAAAGGTTCAGTCACACACTCAACTCCTCAGTACTGGAAAGCCGTCTGTTTGTGCATGAGTGTCTGGTGCGGCGCTTTTTTGCGGACTTAAACGGACAAAAACAGTTCTTTACGGACTCAGGCGGGGCGCCATGTGTACAAAAAAAAGAGGGGCGGCAAAACATCGGGTTTTGCCCCCCTGTGTTTTCGGGTGGAGCGCAAAAAATTACTGTTCCAGCTCTTTTCTCAGCCAGCAGTAGATGGCATCACCCAGCTGGGCGCCGCCGGCGGAACCGGCATGGAGTGCGTTGCTGTCACGGAGAACTTTCTTCGTGCTTCTGGCGTGAACAGGATAACTGCGCTGGATGTAGCTGCCCTCGGGGTCGATGGACTGGTGAAGAGGAATCAGCTTGATTTTAGGATCTTTCAACTCTTTCAGAAGTGCGGCAAGTCCGCGGTTGTAGCTCTGGATGTTGCGGCGGAACTGGTACTTGGACTGGAAAGACTTATAGTTGGCGGCAAATCCGTCCTGTCCGCATCCGCAGAGGCTGGTCGCCACGCCGATCACGGTATCGGGGGCATGTTTGCGCAAAGCAGTAAGCAGAGTACGGGCGTTTTTGATGGCTTTTTCGCGACTGGAATCCATTGTATTTTCCATGGCACCGAACATATCGTTGCCCCCCAGCTGGATCACGATGAAGTCAGGCGCTTTCCCCTGATTGACCTTTTTCAGCCATGCGGGGATGTCAAGAACCTTTTTCCCGTTGACGATACGCAACAGAGGACTGCGCATACGGTAGGCCTGAGTTTTGGGGGCTTTCAGAACGCCCAGAGCGATCATCTGCTCCCTTTCAGCCTTATTCTGTGCCTGGGGCAGCTCCTCTTCGGAGTAATACCAGCGGGAAAGGAAGGATCCCCAGGAAAAACCGCCGTAACCGTCATGGGCGACACCGCCCTTGACCACAGGTTTGCCGCCTCCGGCATGGCTGCCCACGGGGGTGTAGTTGACAAAGCCTGCCTCACGCATGACTTTCAGGAGATGCCGGGGATATCCGCAGCCGACTCCGGATGCCGCAAGCAAGGCAAGGGTGGTGGGGCGTTTGTAATCGGCAGGTTCTTTGGCGACGACCACTTTGGCTTTGGCGGTCATAACTTTGCCGTAATCGTTGAAAAGTCTCATTTCAAGATCAAAAGTTTTCCCCGCATCCGCTTTATCAGGGGTCCAGAACCACCGTTTTTCGCCGAAATAACCTTTGGCGCACTTGATCTCAACGGCATAAGCCCCGGGCGTGGCGGAGTCGATGACGTTTTCATAGTAGATATTGCTCTCGATACCGGGGACCGCATAGATCACTTCGGGGAGCATCAGTTTCAGATGGGGCGGCGCAATGGAAACGCACTTCTTTTCAGGGACGGCACACCCTGCGGTCCAAAGGAGCAGCAGAGCGGAACAGAGGGTGAAGAGAACTTTTTTCATTTTTTTATTCCTCAATGGTTTGGAGATTTTTTTAAGATACCACCATTCAGCTTAAATTGCAAGAAAAATGGTTCAGAAAAGGGAAAAGTTGCGGTAAAACATTTCTCAACCTTGCAAAAAAAGACTCCCGGCAGTATATTTTGGAGATAATTTCAAAAGTCATTCAAAAAAAATGGCAGGAGTACTTATGCTTAATTTTTCTGACAGGACCGCTTCTTTCACCGACTCCGTCATCAGACGGATGACCCGGATCTCAAACCGGTACAACGCCGTCAATCTTTCCCAGGGGTTCCCGGACTTCGATCCCCCGGCGGAACTGACACAGGCTCTCGCTGAGGCGGCAGCCGCAGGGCCTCACCAGTATTCTATCACTTGGGGCGCCCAAAACTTCAGAGAAGCCCTCGCCGAAAAGCAGTTCCGCTTTACGGGGATCCCCTACGATCCCGAATCGGAGATCGTCGTCACCTGCGGCAGTACCGAAGCCATGATGTGCGCCATGATGTCGGTGGTCAATCCGGGGGACAAGGTGGCGGTCTTTTCACCCTTTTACGAAAATTACGGTGCAGATGCCATTCTTTCAGGGGCGGAACCCATCTATGTTCCCCTGCGCCCTCCTGCCTTTGACTTCGACCCGGAGGAGCTGGAATCCGCTTTCAAGAAGGGGGCAAAGTGCCTGATCCTCTGCAATCCCTCCAACCCCTGCGCCAAGGCTTTCACCAAGGAGGAACTCACCGTCATCGCTCAACTCGCCGAAAAATATGATGCCTGGGTCATTACCGATGAGGTCTATGAACATATCGTTTATGAGCCTTTCGTCTATACGCCTTTCGCCACGCTCCCCGGCATGAGAGAAAGGACCATCGCCTGCGGATCGCTTTCAAAGACCTATTCCATCACGGGGTGGCGTCTGGGCTATCTGCTTGCCCCCCCTGCCCTGATCGAAACTGCCCGCAAGGTCCACGACTTCCTGACGGTGGGGGCGGCGGCACCGCTTCAGGAGGCGGCTGTCACAGCCCTCAGGTTCCCCCAGTCGTATTACGATGCGCTCAAAGCCAAATACACAGACCTCAGAAACTTTTTCCTCAAAGGTCTGGATGAGGCGCAGCTTGCTCACACCACGCCTCAGGGAGCTTATTATGTGCTGGTGGACATCTCGGAGTTCGGCTTCAAAAGCGATCTTGAATTCTGCGAAAAGCTCGCCGAAAAAGCGGGTGTCGGTGCCGTTCCCGGCTCAAGTTTTTTCAAGGAGGATGTCAACCACCTGATACGGTTCCACTTTGCCAAAAAGGAATCCACTCTTTCTGAAGCTCTTGAAAGACTGATGAACTTACGGAAGTTCTTCTGAATTTTTCTCTTTGGACTTGACTTTTCACTGTTTTCCGTGTAAAGTAAATGAGAATCATCTTTTTCAATGTTTTTTGAAAGGTTTACTCATGAAAAAATTTTTCTTTGGTTTCCTGCTTCCGGCTTTGCTCTGTTCAGCCGCAGACCATCCTTTCACCCCCGGGGGCGTTGCCGTTGACTGGGCGCAGTTCGATCCCAAGGTTCAAATTGAGACTCCTGCGGTCAATCTGGTCAAAAACGGTTCTTTTGAAATGCCCGGAACCGTTCTTTCAGGCTGGCGCAACAAGGGACACTGGGCAGGCTGGGCTCATCTCCACGGGAAAAACACTCCTTTATTGAAAGAATTCAACGCCAAACTGCTCAAAGCCGCCACCCGTCAGGTCAGCACGCAGCAGAGTTTCAAGGGCAAATATGCAGCATACATCAAAACCCCCGATCATCTGCGTGAACTGATCAAGCCTTTCCCCATGGTTTCCAACAAGATCAGCCAGACTGTCGCCGTCACGCCTGAAAATCAGCCGGTCCTTTACACACTTGTTTTCATGGCAAAAGGGTTCCACACCCCGACTGTCACCCATAACGGTCAGCTGGTCGTCCAGATGCAGGGGAAGGTGTCTGATGCCCAAAAAGCCGGCAAGAAGGGCAGCAAGGGCGTTCAAGCCAACTTCAAACTCCGCTCGGAGTGGACCCGGTACAATGTGAATATCCTTCTGCCTGCCAACTGCGACAAGGTGTCGATAACCCTGAACCTTTACGGTGTCGGCGAAGCCTACTTTGACGATGTGCAGCTTTTCCCTGCGTCGGCGGTCAAAAAGGATCATATCCAGGTGCGTATTTCCCCTTATTCCCAGTTGGATAACACCTATTGTCTGGGGGAAAAACTCCCCGGAGTCATCAACTTCACCTTCAACTCCGAAGCCAAAAAATTCAAGCGCAAAAAACTCAAGCTGGAGTTGACGCTTCCTGAAAACTTCAAGGTTGTCGATACCCGTGACAACTGTACTTTCACCAAAGGTCCCGGCAACACCTGGCAGATCGATCTTATGGGTATGACAAAAGTCGCCTTCACCCGTGCGTGGTACATGCTCCAGGCCTGTTCCGTCATGGTCGAAAGCACCCTTCCTGCTTCAGAAAAACTTTATCCTGCCTCGTTCCGCCTCACGGACGGAGCTTGGAAAGGTCAGACCCACGCTTTCAATCTCAAAGTCATTCCTGCACACCACGGAAAACGCCCCGCACTTTTCCGTTCTTCCGCCATGCTGGGCCATGAATTCAGTTTCAAGGGCGCCGGAACAGAAAAAACGGTGGATTTCTATGATAAAAGCGGATTTTCCTGTATCCACGGCGCCAAACCCGCTCTTGCCAAAGCGCTCAAAAACTCAGGCATCCTGCGTTACAGTCCCAACTACTTCCTCGCCAACGGATTCCGCCTCGGTGCCGCCCCCAAGACCGGCAACGCCCGTTTCATCATGGCGGACGGCAGCCACTTCAATCGCAAGATCTGTCCTGTGGAAGTCTATACCAGAGGTCCCTATTACATGACCGAAATCTATGAAAAGATCCTCAAAAAGCTGATCCTTGTCGATGATGTGACCGATATTTTCATGACCAACTGGGAGCCTTACTATCTGGACTCCAAGGGTTGTTTCTGTGAACGCTGCCGTGATGAGTTCATCAAATACTCCAAGGGCAAGCCCTCCAAAGCCGAGATCATGGCGGTGTGGCCCAAAGATCTGCTGCGCAAATATGCCGACGAATATTTCAAGTTCCGCTCATGGCAGCATGGTCAGCTGGTCATCACGCTTCACAAAGATGCCGCCGCTCTGGGCAAACTCAAAAATAAAGAAGGGGGTTTTGTCCCTGAGATCTCATGGCGCAGTGTCACCCATGAAAGAAACTCCTATTGCCGTCAGTACAATGTCAAAGACTACATGTACGAACTCCCCTGGCTGGAGCCCTGGGGTCCCTACATCTTCAACCGTGCGGGGCTGCCTTACAACTACTACCCCACCGCCCATCTGCCCACATACGTTGCGGCAGGGATGATGAAAAAGTTCATCCATGACAACTTCAAAAACCGCAAAGCTCCCGGCATGATCGCCTTCCCCCACGGACATCAGGGGGAAGACTGGGTCACTGAAGCCGAAGCCTTTGCCTTTGAAATGCTCACCTTTTTCGTCCGGGGCTGGGAAGGTGTTTTCGGCTACTATTTCCCCAGAGGTTACGACTACCGCCACTGGCGTGCCGCGGCTGAGGCGAACACCCTCATCGCCCGGTATGAAAACTTCACCTTCAAGGGCAGAAACGACAACCAAGGCGTCAAAGTCACCCCTGTCACGCCGCTGCCTGAAAAACTCCATTACGCCCCCGGCTGGCAGGAGCCGGAAGGGGAAAAAGGACAAGCCCCCGGCATCAGCAAGATGGGTCCCATCCAGTTCCAGACCTGGCGTTACAACGGTGAAATGCTGGTGTGTGTGGGCAACTTCTGGCAGAAAGGTGAAAATTTCTTCAAACTTCAGATCGCAGGGCTTGCCCCTGACAAAAAATACGGCGTGGAAGTTTCAGGCACCGGATGCGGCAACCACTCCGGCAAAGAACTTGCCGCAGGTATCCTGCTCCAGTGCGGCGCTCTGCGCTGGCAGTTCATCAAAGTCGGCAAGAGTGTCAAAGAGAGTTTCTCGCAGAATGATATGAAACAGCTCCTCGCCGCCCGCAAATCCGCCATCGAAAAGGCGGTGGCGTGGGAAAAGGCTTATTACAAGAAGATCAGCTCCTACGCCACAGCTGAAAATCCTGTTGTGGATTACAACGCTATCAAGAGTATCACCAGCAAAAACGTTACCCTCACAGCTTCGGCAAAGAGCAGTGAACTGCTGGTCAAGACCCCTGTTTACACCCTCAGAGTCGCTCCCGGACAGGGCGGCAGGATCCACGACTGGAAGAAGGGAAAAGAGGTGCTTTTTGCTCAGAGCAAAATTCTCGGCTTTGCGGTGCCCGGTGTCTGGTATCCGAAAAAGAGTGCCATGCAGCTTCTTTCCGGCATGACCGTCGAAAAGATCGCCCCCGTCCCCGAAGGTGTCATGGTCCATCTGTCACGGCTCCTCACCCCAAAAGACAAACGAGCCCTTGCGGGACTCAAGTTTGAACTCATCCACATCTTTGCCGCCGACAAGGTCACAAGCACCTTCAAAGTGACCAATCCGCTCCACGATGCGGTGGAACTTGCCGTCAGGTTCCACAACATGCCCTCTCTGCTGGGCAAGGTGGGCAAAGAAAACGGCAATATCCGTTTTGCTTCAGGGGAACTCTTCCAGCGTGACTTTGATCAGAAACTCATCAAAGTCGGCAAAACCGATGGGCTTCTGGAACAAACTTTCAAGATCGTAAAACAGCAAAAGAGTGCCAAAAAACTTCCTGTGATCCTTGCCAATCCCGCCGTTTCAGGGAAACTGGAGTTCACTTTCCCCGTCACGCCCCACTCCATCGTGGTCTGGGATAATGTCAGCCAGTCCATGCCCACCTTTGAACCTGTCTTCCCCCGCACTCAGATCGTTCCCGGCAAGAGTGCAGAGTTTTCCATGTCAGTTACTGTCAAATAAAAGAAGCTGAAAAAAATGAAACACAAAAAACAATTCACATTGATCGAACTGCTGGTCGTAATCGCCATCATCGCCATTCTCGCCGCCATGCTGCTGCCCGCTTTGCAGCAGGCCCGGGAAAAGGCGTTCACCATCTCATGCCTCAACAACTGCGGAACCATCGGCAAGGCCGTGACACTTTATGCCTCCGACAACAAAGGCGCGCCCCCCTCTTACTGGAACCGGAAAGAAGGTTACAATAAAGATGCCGTCAATATGCGTTCCTGGTTCAACAGCAAACACTCAGCAGGAATGCTTTCGCCCTATATGGGACTGCCCGACACCCCTGACGGGGTCCCCATCGCCGGATATCAGAAAGATGCTGAGGGCAAGATCCATAAAAGTCCCATCGCCTGCCCCTCGATAGTCCCTGAGGCAGCCTATAACACCTTCACCCCCACGGACAACCGTATCTTCACCATTGCCCGCAACTATTATGTGGGCGAAAATCACGATATCAGACCCATTTCCTCCTACTCCCGTCCCAGCCGGACCTCATTTTTCGGCGACAGTGCCGGCACTGGTCAGTACCAGTACTGTTTCGCCCGTCCCAAAGGAGACAGCAAATTCAACTATCAGCTTTCCCTGAACCACGGCAGAAAATGCAACATCACTTATCTGGACAGCCATGTGGCTTCTCTGGATTACGGACAAATCCCCTTTGAGACCCTCCGTGACCGTGCCTGGGTCCTCTCTTTCTGGCGGCCCGTGTATACGGAAAAGTCTTACGATCTCTGGTGAAGAGCTAAGGAGTTACAAAATATGAAAAAAATGATCTTGTTGACGGCATTCCTTTCAGGCACACTTCTCTGTGCTTCTGAAATGCCCAATCTTCTGAAAAATCCCTCCTTTGAAGAGGGCGTGGATGCCAAAGGCAATCCCAAACACTGGATCATCGACCGTGCCGACAAGGTGGACGGCGTGGTCAAACTGGTCCCCGAACACGCCACTCACGGCAAAGTCGCCGTCTTTCTCGACAAAAGAAACACCCGCGGCTCCCTCTATCTGCGGCAGAAACTCCACCTGAAACCCAATACCGATTACGTTCTCGAACTCAAAGGTTACAGAGAATCCGGACACCGCTGGCACTCTGTCGCCATGCGCCAGCCCGACACAAGGAACATCGTCCACGGCAAGATCCCCGCAGAGGGCGGCGCCATTGCGCCTCTGAAATTCCGCACGGCGGTAAACAAAACCCTGACCTATGTCTATTTCGGACTCTGGGGATACACAAAAGAGGATAACAAGGGAACCATCGGCAAGATGTGGGTGGATGAGGTGGTCTTGCGTGAACTCCCCCGCATCGCCGGAGCTTTCAAAGGGATTTCCAGATACTATTTCAGCACCGACGGCATCAAGGGCAGACTTTTCTCTCACACTTATAAAGGGAAAGTGACGCTCCATGTCACGGCATCTGACGGAAAAAAGGCGGAACAGCTCCTTGAAGTCCAGCCCGGTGAAAACCTCTTCAGCATCAGCTGGAAGGAGTTCCCCCAGGGGGAAGCTGTTCTCAGTGCTTCAGGCGGAGATATCCAGCTGGAACAGAAATTCATGATACAGAAAAACCTCAAATAAAGTGATCATAAGGAAAAAAATCTAATGAAACACACATGGCTTATTGCCGCGGCGGCTCTTGCCGCAGGACTCCTTTCAGGTGCCGATCTGGTGCTGAAAGATTTCGCAGGGAAAAAATTGACCGGAACTGTCAAATGGCAGAAAAATCCCAAAGGTCTTATCCTCATCCACGGTGAAATGCAGGGGGGCGAGATCCGTCTGCCCCTGAGCATCGACACCTTGAAAAACTACAAATACATCATCGTCGATCGCCGCCACCAGAGCGGTAACTGGAGCGTGGGATATCTCAACAAAGATGTAAGAGAAAATATCAAACCCGTCAACCCCGGTGATACAAAAATCAATTTCCCCATCTCTCCCAAGATGGCTGTTGACGGGAAAGCGGCTTATTTCAGTCTGATCATCACGCCCGGTATCGAACTGGAACTGGGAAGTGTGGTCTTTTCTGACAAACCTGCCAAAAGCAGCAAATATGTCCAGCGTCAGGCCAAAGGACCTCTGCGCATCCTTGAGACCCCTGTGGGCAAATTCACCATTCCCGCAACCTATGAGGATGTCACCCCCAAGCCCCGCCGGGAAAATGTGAAGTTCACTCTCGCCAAAAACGATTCAGGTCTCAGGAGCTATGTCACCGACGACCTCCGTCTGCTCCACCCCAAACTGCGCCCCTCTCAGGCAGAGTTTGACCGTTCCATCGTCATGTTCGGCGCCCCCGGCCACTACGAGGGCAAAGCCTTTTCACTTTACGCCGTCAAAAATGCGCCCCAAACCTTTGTGAGTGCCACCGCCGCAGTTGCCGATAACGGCGCAAAGCTCCCTGTGCCCGAGGTGCGTTATCTGCGTGTCTGGCCCCAGCGCGCCCAGTTCGTGGGATTGCAGTACCGGGATATCGCCGAACTGCTGGAAAAGGAGTCCCCCAAGGATATCCCTGCGGACACCGCCCTTGCCTACTATCTCAAGGTGCAGATCCCCGAAAATGCCCGACCCGGTCTTTACCGGGGTCAGGTCATCTTCAAAAGCGGCAAATTCCCTGCCCGCACCCTCACCTACACGGTCCGTGTGCTGGGACTCAAACTCGAAAAAGATTTCAAACCCATCATCGGATGCTACTACGGCGGTCCTGAGCAGTTCAAATTCATCCGTGACTACGGTCTGATGTCGGCACTTCAGGGCCACCAGAGCTGTATGCGCGACGTGGTGGGGAAACCCCTGCGCGCCATCATGCGCAAAACAAAGGATGTGAACAAACGGCTCGAAATGCTTTATCAGGGCAAAGAGCTGCCCCAGCTGAACTTTGGCGATGAACGCCCCACGGGACTTGACAACTTCCTCAAAGCCTACAACGCAGCCGGATTCAAAAGCGTGGTCTGCTGGTTCGCCGTGCGGGGATTTACCGATGTGATCGCAACGTTCCTCAACGAACCCATTTCCAAAGAGGGCAATCTTTTCATGTATCCTGAAAAGCTCACCCCTGCCTACAAAAAACTTTTCAAAGACTGCATCCGCGCCATCAACAAGCGCGCCGAAAAATACAACGTCCGCATCTACTGGTATCAGTTCGACGAGCTGGGCTGCCACGGATATGAAAAGATCTTCCGCTATGCCACCGAAATGTTCAAACTGGTCAAAGAAGCCGGCGGCTACACCGCCGTCACCTGCGGCGACGATGACTTTACCAGAATGGTCGCCCCCTATCTCGATATGCGTATTTACGCCATCAGCGCCGCCAAAGACCGCAAGACCCTCAACCGGATTTACAAAGACACCAAAAAACACAAGGCGGACTTTTTCAGCTACACCGGTTGTGTCTATGAAAACCACTATCCCAACCGTTACAATGCAGGGTTCAACATGTACATCGGCAACTGGGAGGGCCGTTATTTCTGGAACTTGAGCAGCCGCCGCAACAATGTCTGGAACGACTTTGACCACTCTGCCAAAGACAGCGTGATGATCTATCCCGGCAAAGACGGTGAGATCATTCCCACATTGCAGCTTGAAACCATGCGCCAGGGCATTGACGATTTCCGTTATCTTGTCACCCTTGACAAACTTGTTGCCCGTGCCCTCAAGTCCGGAAAGCCCGAAATCCGTGAAGCAGCCCAAAAGGTGCAGAGCGAACTTCTCAGGCTGAAAAATGAGATGCCTTTCTTTTTCAACAACGACTGGGATGTGCGGAACTTCGACCGCTACCGCTGGCGTGTCGCCACCATGGCGGAGTATCTCCAGAATCTTCTTGAGGGCAGCAAACTTCTGCCCGAAGTGAAGTTTTTTGCCGCCGAAACGAAAAAAAAAAGTGACGCGGTCTTCCCGTTGACCCTTAAAGCACCCGAAGTCGCCGCCATTACCGTTGACGGCGACCTTTCGGATGCGGCATGGAAAAAAGCCTTTCGGGTCCCTGCCATCAAGCTGCTTTCGGGCAACACGCCCGAAGTTGCCACAGATATCTTTCTTGCCCGTGACAAAAAATACCTTTATGTGGGGTTCCGCAACATCGAACCCGATGTATCAAAAATCACCGGCAAGCACAAGCAGCGGGATATTTTCACCTGGCGTGACGACTCTGTTGAAATCTTTTACGATGCCGCCAACGATCACTATTCCCGCCGTCATCTGATGTTCAACGCCGTCAACGGTGTCACCGATATCGCCATCACAGGAGCTAACGGCGACATCAAATGGAACTGTCCCGGACTCAAAAGTGCGGCAAAGATCAGCAAAGGCATGTGGTGCTGCGAAGTGGCGATCCCCCTGACGGAGTTCAAGGCTTCTGTTGCGGGAATCAACTTCATGCGCAACAGGATCAATCTTCTTTCCCACGCTTCGCTTGTTTCTGATCCTCATAATCCCCGCCTTTACGCCAAACTTCTTCTCAGCGATGCCCCCGCCCGCCTTGCTCCCCTTGAAAAGCCTCTTCTGGGCAGAAACCTCATTTCACTTGACCTCAAGAAAAAATCCAAAGTCACCGTGACCGTTGAGGGGAAAAAGCAGTATGAAAAAATTCACACCGCGCCCTGTACCGTTCCCGTCGATCTGGCGAAAGAGGGCTTCAACAAATACAGTGTCACAGTAACGCCAGTATCAGGCGCCGGAAGTGCCGCTGTCTGGAGCTTCAACGATCAACTGCCCCAGGCGCTGGTCATCGGAAAAATTGCGGATTACTGCTTTATTTCCGAAAAATCTCTCACCGTCAAAGGCAGTATCAATATGAATCTTGTCAAAGGGGACGGCACTGCCCTTGAAATAAAAATGAGCAACAGCTCAGGCAAACGCCTTTATGAGAAAGTTTCAGAAGTCACCGGCAACGACTTTGAGTTCCTCATTCCCCTTGAACATTTCTCTCCCGAAGAAAACTATAATGTGGAGTTCACTCTGCTTCTCAAAGGTCAGAAAGCCGGAAGTATCAAACGCTCCTTTTACCTGATGAAATCCATGTAAAAGAAACTCAAAGGTGCTGAAAAATTTCTCTGCTCACTTTTTACAGCAAAACACTTGATTAATCTCTTATGATGTATTATATTATTCATCAGGTCGTTGATCCGGTCACTTTTTAATCAAAGGTAAAAAAAATGAGTTCTGAAATATTGGTCGAAACCGTAAAAGATGAAGTTCTTCTGCTTTATGCTGTGCCGATCCCCCATATCACCATTCAGTTCTCTCCGGCACTTCCGGCAAGCTCCCTTGTCTTTTCCACCTATGCCGGAAGTTCCGGTTCCACGGGCATCATGCTTTCCACTTTGTGGAATCAGTCCGGCATCGCAAAAGTCGGGGATAACAGAAGCATCGCTTATAATGCGTACTGCCCTTATGAAACAGGCAAACAAGCCCACAGTCTCACAGGATGCACCAACACCGCCGCAGGACAGATCATCTATTACTATATCGAAAAGTATGATCTTGATTTGCAGCTGACCCTCAACAGTGATGATGCCTACACCGACGAGAATGGATTATATATCGCCGCAGACGGGAGCACCCCGGGGACGGTTTCTTTTTCGGTGATCAATGAAAAACTTGCCGACTACGATTTGAGCTCCGCCGACGATGCCGCCGCATTGGTTTACGCCTGCGGCGTTATCCAGAAAGCGGCCTACGGGACAGACGCAACCTCCACCGCCTGGCAGACCGATCTTTTTTACCGGGCAGGGTTTGAAAGTGTCAATGAAGCCCGTCTTTACTGGGACACCAAGCCCTACTGGGGCGTGGAAGGGAATATTTCTGATGCCGGTTTTGAAGTCCTCATCGAAAATCTCACCGCCGGAAGAGTCGTTGGAACAAGTTACCCCGGTCACGCACTTGTCATCGACGGATATGACAGCACAACTGACACGTTCCATATCAACTTCGGCTGGGGCAATTCATCCTCCACCCGCTGGTACACAAGAGAAGAGATGAATGATAAAGGCTTTCGCGAATTTTTCTATGACTTGATGTTGGAAGGCGAAAAAGAGTTCTTTGTCACCGACAGCCGCATTTACGGAACAGGTACCGCCATCCGTGCCTTTGAATTGGCAAACGGTACTCAGGGGGCCAATACCGTAATTTTCACAGATCCTGTTGCTGATGAGGTGCTGCATTTTGAGGAACGGTTCAATATTCTCAATGATATTACCGTCAACAATTTCAATATGAGTTTCCTCTCCGGAAGTGATATCGGTTTTTACTGTTACAGCAATTCTTCCATTGAGTTCAACGATTTCTGCGGTGATCTGATCGTCAACCACAGCAGCAACGCATGGGGAATGTATTTTTCAAATTCCGCTTCACTTGATCTTGAAACTGACGGTGCCATCATCTATGCCGGAGCCTGTTCCCAAGGCTCTGAAACGCTTCTTGCGGCGTTGAAAGCAAGTCAGAAAAATGGAACAACACTCTCAGACTCCTATCTCAGCAGTATTTCCATTGCAATCAATGCCACCAATAACAATGATACGCTCATCCTTGACAACAAAACCATCGTTGCAGGAAAAATCTATCTCAATAACGGCAATGATACCCTTTCGGTCCTCGGCGGGTCCCATGTTTACGGCGATATCAGCTGCGGCGACGGCAGCGACACCATCACCATCGACAACTCAAGTTCCGTGACCGGATGTTTTTTCAACACAGGCAATCTGCATTTCATCCTTGACAGCACGCCTGACAGTGATGCCATGTTTTACATCACAACGAATGTCAACAATCTCTATTCCAACGCCACCATTACAGTGGATATCTCAGATGCGGTCATCGGGAACTACACGCTGATCACCGCAGCTGATAATCCTGCGAATGTAAGAAACCTCGACTTTCTCAAGATCACCCTCAAAGATGCCGACAACGCCACTTATACACTCTCTGTCAACGGCACTTCAACTTGCGACCTTGCAAAACTTGTCAGAAACGGCGACTCCCTTGTGCTGAACTACACAGGGGATCAGACACCTCCGGCAAAGCCTCAAGCAAAAGCGGATATCACCACGCCCACCAATGAAGATGTGACAATCACAGTCACTTACAGCGAAGATTCTGTCACCAGACAATACAAGATCGGCAATGGAGCTTGGCAGGACTACACTGCGCCTTTCAAAGTTTCCGAAAACGCCCTCATTTCTTTCCGTGCCAGTGATGCCGCAGGCAATGAAATTCAGAACACCCTCAATATCACCAATATCGACAAAACGCCTCCTGAAAAACCTCAAGCCCGGGCAGACATTACATATTTCACCTGTCGTGATGTGACAATTACGGCACAATACAGCAGTGATTCTGTCACCAGACAATACAAGATCGGCAACGGGGAGTGGAAAAACTACACCGCTCCTTTCAAAGTTTCTGCCAATGAAGAAATCATTTTCCGCGGTGTGGATGCCGCCGGCAACGAAAGTCAAAGCTCTCTCAATATCACCAATATCGACAAATCCTCTGATATCAAACCCTTCATCAGACCGGATATCACCACACTTACCAACCAAAGTGTTACGGTCACGGTGATTTTCAGGGATGATCTGACCCGGTGCGAATACAAGATCGGCAACGGGGAATGGCGAAGCTACACCGCTCCATTTGAAATGGCTGAAAACGGTTTCATTTACGTCCGGGCAAATAATGTTCAGGGCAAACAGGTCAATGCAGAGTTTGAAGTCGACTATATCGACAAAACGCCTCCTGAAAAGCCCATCGTCCGGGCGGATATCACTGCCCCCACCCGTGAGGATGTGACCGTTACCGCCTCGTTGAATGGCAATGACGGCAAGCTCCGGTACAAGATCGGGGAAAACGGCGTGTGGCGGGAGTACACAGCTCCTTTCACCGTCAGGGAAAATGCCATGGTCTATGTCTGCTCTGAGGATGATGCAGGCAACTGGAGCGAACCGGCGGAACTGGATATCAGAAACATCGACAAAACGCCGCCCACCAAACCTGTGATCACCCCCAACATCACCGCCCCTACCCGTGAAGATGTGCTGCTGACAGCGGATTTCAGCGACGATGCGGTCGTGCGCCAGTTCAAAATCGGTTCCGGCAAGTGGCAGGAATATACCGAACCCGTCAAACTCGGCGCCAATGCAATCGTTTATTTCAAAGCGGCGGATGCTCTCGGCAATGAAGTTGTCAATTCCATCAACATCACCAACATCGACAAGACGCCCCCCACCGCCCCTGCGATCTCGGCGGACATCCTTGTCCCCACCACAGACACGGTGACTGTCACTGCCGCTTTCAGCCGGGATTCGGTGGTCAGGCAGTACAAAATAGATGACGGCGAGTGGCAGAATTATACCCGGGCGTTGGTTCTTTCCACCAACGCAACGCTGACATTCCGTGCGGAAGACACTCTGGGCAACGAAAGTTCCAGCGAATTCGTTGTTGACAACATCGACCTTTACGCCCCCGGAACGCCTGACTCTTTTACTTTACATTATACGAAGAAAACCATCACCGTGGATTGGCAGGACTCCGCCGATATCGGCAAAGCCGGTGTAAAGGGTTACTGTTTCCGTTACGGACAACAGGAGTTTGCCCTTGATACAGAGTCAGGACTTCTGACACAAAGCGAAATCACTTTAACCGGCTTAGCCCCCGGAGTTTACTATTATCAGGTCTGTGCCGTTGACGCCCTGGGCAACACTTCTGCGTGGTCCTCTGCCGGAACTTTTGAGATCCTGTCGAGAGAGATCAAAAATCTGGAAATCACCCCTGATGCGATCAGCTGGTCCCCTGTTCCCGATGCCGCCTATATTGCGGAGTACACTTTCGACAATTTTTTCCACACGTTGCGCTTTTCTGTCACCGGCAACGCCGTGGATGTTTACGGACTCCCCACCGGTTCCTATCAGTGCCGGGTCCAGGCGGAGGGGGAAGAGTTTTCCGGCTCCGGACGTTTCAGTACTGAAAGAAAGAGCGTTCCGCAGCACCTTGTTTCTGACGGTGACGGCAATATAGACATATTCTTTGTCCAATCCTCCGGGATCTGGTACGCCAATTATGTCGCCTGCCATCACGGAAACGCAGGCATCTGGGAGGGAACGGGGGAAACCGTTTCCCTCAAAGGGAAAACGAGGTTCTCTGATATCTTTGAAGGCTCCGCCACAGATGCCAACATCCTTGTTCTGACTGATAACGCCAAGGGGGATGCCCTCTTCCTTGACGATATATTCACCACGCCCCCCGCAGGAACAGAAAAAAACGATGCCCGCATCACGCAGATCAGAGAGATCCGCTGCGGATACGGGGACGATGTTGTCGATATGACAAGCACAACTCTTGCTTATGAAAGTTCCATGACCGTATACGGCGGTTACGGCAACGATGTTCTCTGGGGCGGCAGCGGCGAAAATCACCTCTTCGGCGATCAGGGCGACGACCGCATCATCGGCGGCAATGCTGATGATATCATCATAGGCGGCACAGGCAGCGATGTCATGCACGGCGGCGGCGGCGAAGATATTTACGTTTTCTGCAAAAACTTCGGCAAAGATACCGTCGAACAGCTGGAAAACGGTCGTGTCATTCTCTGGTTTGAAAGCGGTTCCCAAGCTCAATGGGATGAGGAAACGCTCACCTACTCCCACAATGGACACTCCGTCACAGTCAAAGGTGTCGCAGCTGAAAATATCGAATTGAAATTCGGCACCGACACCACCGATCTTCCCGCAGATGCCTTTGCAAGTTTTGCAAGCAGCATGGTTTTTGAACAAAAAAAATTCTGATACGATCAATATAAACACAAATTCAAGGAAAAACTTAAAATGGCAAATGAACTTGATGAAATGACCGGTCCTGTCAACAGCGCAGGGCGTGATGTGAACGTTATTGAAAAACAGCTGCCTGTCAAGGTGGGCTTCGGGTCGGTGCTTTTTGAGATCATTCTCTGGTGTCTGGGAATATTGCCGGGGTTGATTTTCCTCTTTATGAAAATCAGTGCCGACAACTATTTCCGCCAGCTTCAGCAAAAAATACAGGCGGATGCTTCCCAGATCGACAACTTTCTGGAACAGAGAGTCCAGATTTTGCAGAATGTCGCCCCCCTTGTCAACAAAGCCATCGACCTTGACAAAGATGTGATGACCGCAGTGGCAGCTCTCCGGGGCGGCGGTTCCCTGAGCGATACCGGCAGAAATGAGCTTTCAGCGGCAGTCGACAGCTCCTTTGCCCGGCTCTTCCCCCAGATCGAAGCCTATCCCGAACTCAAAGCCCATGCCGCCATCGCAGAGGCCATGCGCCAGAACAGCCAGCTGCAGCGTGAGATCACCGCTGCACGGGGACTTTACAACGACACCGTCACCTTGTGGAACACCTCCATCTATGAGTGGCCCGCCAAAATGATCGTCGCCGCCCGTAAGGGATACACTACAAGAATCCCTTTCACGGCTTCTGCTGAAACCAAAGCCCGTGCAAGAGAAGTCTTCTTTTAATGGATCTGCTGGCATACGATCCCGCCTCAGGGTACGCTGAAGTTTACAAGGAGCAGTTTGCCTCTGCCGCTGAAGCGTACTTTGATTCGGCTGTTGAAAAAGCTCATTTCGACCCCCAAGCCAACGCAGAACTTGCTGCTGCTATCAGAAAGCTCCAGAGTCGTAAGGAGAGCAGTTCCACCAAAAAAGGTTGGTGGATTTTTCTGCTTGTCCTGCTCATCATCGCATTGAGCGTTTACGCCATTTACCTCTTCTGCAACCTTTCTGATGAAGAAAAAGTTTTCCATTGGGGGATCTTTATTCTGTTTGCTCTCGGTGCCATAGCATTGACCATTTTCAAGATCGCTCCGGCGATCAGCAGATTGAAGAAAGAGTTGGATCAGCTGAAAAAAGAACTTTCAGAAAAGTACGGTGCGGCACGCACTCAGCTTGCCCCCCTTTATGCCTCTTTCACATGGACCACATTGACCGACCTCATCAGCAGCGTGATAGGACCGCTCAAATTTGATGAGTTTCTTTCCAACGAACTTCTGCGGGATCTGCGGGAAAATTTCGGTTTTTCCCTTGAGGATGAACCGGACTCCACAGTCACCGGAGCTTACAGCGGCACTTTTTACGGATATCCCTTTGTCTTTACGGAGGATATAAGTTTTGCATGGACCGAAAAGGTCTGGACCGGCTATCTCACCATCACGTACAACGAGCGGATCACCGATCTTCAGGGGAAAACCCGATACGTGACGAGAACGCAGATCCTTTCGGCAACGGTCACAAAACCCGCCCCCGATTTTACGAAACACAGAAACTTTTTCTTCGGACACGACAGTGCGCCCCGCCTCAGTTTTTCCCGCACACCCTCCTCTCTTTCAGGCGGCGAAGGCTTCTGGCACGGACTCAGCAAAAAGTACCAGCTGCGGAAATTACGGAAATTTGAACAGAATCTTACCGACGAAAGTCAATACACCATGGTCGCAAACCATGATTTTGAAGTCCTTTTCCGCTCTGAAAACCGTGACAACGAGGTGGAGTTCCGGCTCCTTTACACCCCCCTTGCCCAGCAGTACATGGTCAAGCTCCTCAATGACAAAGAAGCGGGGTACGGAGATGATTTCGCCTATTTCAAACACGGCACCATCACCCGCATCGCCTCCCGGCATCTGAACGGAACATCTCTTTCTGATCCCCCTTTCCGCAGTGACAACTTCGATTTAAAAGAGATCAGAAAAACCTTTCTTGAAAACAGCGCAGAATTTTTCCGTTCCATCTACTTCACCTTTGCCCCCTTGTTCCTGGTCCCGGAATACAACGTCCCCCGGCTCAACAGCAATGAGGAATCAGATTTCAGCTCCATTTCCCCCAGTGAGATCGAAGGCGCAGCCTACTGTTTCGGACACCATTTCGCCCACGGCAAAAGCATTACGGACAATATTTTCAACGTCAGCAGTTACGACTATCAGGAGGGCGTTATCCACGCCGTCATAGAAGCCATCGGCTTTTCCGGCATCGAACATGTGGACTATGTCCCGGTTTGGGGCGGAGACGGCAGATGGCACAATGTCCCTGTGCCGTGGGTCGAATACAGTGAAGTCGTCCGCCATACGCCCGTGGAAGTGTGGAAAGAAAAAGAGCTTCCCCCAAAGAAGAAGCCCCTTTTCCGCCGCCGCGGCATCGCCTTTGTCAAAGGATAACTCTCAAGGGCAGAGTTCCCAGTTGACAGGAGCGTTTTCAATGGCGGTTTTCCCGCCTTTTGAAGCACTGAGAGTGCCGCCGCCGGGGAGACGGAAATTGCTGATCTCAACATTTTCCCACTTGGCGGGCATCCCTTTGAAAAGGTGGAGCTTGCGCCCTTTGGTATAGGCGCACATCTGCATAAAGGCGTCGATAAATCCCCCCGTGCCGTCCAGCTGCATCACCTCGTGTTCATCTTTGGGCTTGGCGATATCGTGGCGGCGGTGTGCGATCATGGAAAGCATCCGGGGCAGATAGACTACGCTCATACCTTCGTTGACAAAGATCTCTTTCCACATGTTGAAAAGCTGCATGGGCGCTTCGCTGAGTCCGGTGCGGGTGTAGATGATATTCGCCCAGGGGATGCACCATTCGCTCCACTTGCCCATACCCATACTGATCCAGTGGGTGATGGAGTTTTCCACCACCTGACGGATCTCTTCCGCAGGTTCTTCCGGCAGCGAGTCAAAGGGCCAGATGCACCCCAGATGGGAGTGGTGACGGTGGCAGACTTCAAGGTCCTGATTTTCCCAGATAGCGATGCGCGCTTCATTGCTCCGGGCATAGCTGTCGTAGCCCCCGACGGTGGTGAAGTGGGGAACTTTATCCAGAATCTTCTGCCAAATGGGACGGGGTTCCACCTTGAGCAGGAGTGAAAACTCAATGAGTACAGCAGCCAGACGGCGCATCGCCGCCAGCTGATAAGAGGGATTGCGCCCGGCAATGGTGGTCATATTCTGATTGGAACTTGCATATTCCGCCGAGATGGCGACAGGGATGTTCAAATCCTGATCCAGCATCTCCTCATAGCCCCGCATGATGCCGTAGATATAAGGATAGGCACGCTCTTTCAGAAATTCCATATCCCCCGTGTGGCGGAAATATTCCTCATAAAGCAGCGCAGTCCATGCACCGCAGGCAGGATCAAGGCACGCCCCGCAGGAAATCCCCCCCACCTGCACGCCCCGGTCATCCACGGCGTGGGTCTGCCAGAGGGCATCATCAACGCCGAAAAAGGAGCGGGCATTGTGCTTCATGCTCTTCTGAAAAGGCGCACTTTCGATCATATCAAAGAGGGGCAGCAGATGATCGTGGAGTCCCATGCGGCAGAGAGGGCCGTAAACCATCTGAACATTGACGTTGAAGTGGTAATCCCCTGCCCACTGGGCTTCCTGATACTCTTCGTGCCAGGGGCCCTGAAGTCCTGCCGCAACGCCTGCGGGCGCCGTTGCCGCCGCAAGTTTCCAGACCTGGGCGGTGTAAAAGGTGTTCCACCAGCTGTCGGGGGTGGTGACGGAACAGACCTTTGAAAAAACTTCACTCCACCACTTTGCGGTGTCGGCGAGGGATTTTTCCCTGAGGGCATCCCCTTTGTCCTCACGGGTGAAGATCCGGTATCCGTAAGAGGTTTTGACGGCACGGACTGTGAAATCGGGGTCCGCCGGCATGGGGATTCGCCATCCGTCGGGGAGCAGTTCGTAAAGTTCATGTCCCCGGTCGAGAAGCCATGCCCGTGTCCGGGGGAAGTCGCTTGCAGGTTTCAGGATGACCGCCTTGATATTCTGCTCCGGGTCATCAAGGTAAAGGACATTTTCTTTGAGGACAAGGCAGAGTTCCAGAGTGCCGCCGTTGGAAAGAAAAACCTTGAGTTTCCCTGAACTGCACTCCAATTCAGCTGTAACAGGCTTCACATTTTCCCCGAAACTGAACTCAAAACGCCCCACCGCCATACGGTGAGGGGCGCCGTAAAGGTCTTCACGGTGAAAAAGTTGCCCAAGTCCACGGTCGCATCCGTGGAGTGAGGCATATTCAACGAAACGGGTATAGCGGTCCCTTTCATCCACAAGTCTCCCGTTGCGGTGGTCCCAGAGATCGCTCTGGTTGACGGTGATGCAGAGGGTCTCTCTGCCCCAGACCAATGCGCCGAAGTTGCCGTTGGCAAGGGGAACTCCGCAATGGGGGCGTTCAAGGGGAAAAGAAAAAGAAAGTGATTTATCCATCATATAGACCTTTCGTTGGAGCGTGGCAAATCTGAATCGGCAAATAATATACCACAGATTCCTTTTTTTTCAATACCTCCCCCTGACAAACACCTTTTTTTCACCGACTTTCCCCGGGTATCACCCTGATACTTTTGATTCTGATCCCCGGTGAAAAGTGTTGCGGATTTTTCTTCCCGCCTTTCTCTCTGACGTTTTCAAAAGAAAGAGCCATTTCCCCCGCCTCATCCGGGGTGATGATCACAGAAGAAATCTGTTCCCCGCTCCTCCAGTTATCACGGGTTTCCCCCTCTCTTTTTCTGCCATTGACAAAGATGGCGGGAGCGGGAGCGGGAGCAAAAAAAGAATTCCGGACAAAGCAGATCTCCACCTTGCATTTTTCCTTCAACTCAGGCAATTTGAGAAACATGGAACAGCGTTCCGGCAGCCTGAGAAAGTTCCACTCCAAAGAAGCTGTTTCGGGCACTTTCACGCCATAGTGACAAACCCGGGGGTGAAACTCCATTTTTTTGTTGAGTTCAACGACCTTGTTATATGTATCAGGCTCTTTTTTGCAAATCGAAATCAGATTCTCTTTCACCTGCACATTGAAAGGGAAAAGACGGCTGAAATTCTCGTTCCCCTCTTTTTGCGGCACATCCCACTCGGTGACAGTGAGCTGATAAATCCCGTCGGGGAAGCGGAGTTCCGGCAGAAGCAGATCCCTGAACAAACCGTTTTTGATGAGAGTTGTGGTAAACCTTTCTCCTGAAAAAAGTTTTTGAGCCGTCACAGTCACCTTTCCGGCAGAAAACAAAGTGCTGTCCGGATTCAGGTCAACCATGAGGCGGTCGTTGTACAGAAATGCTCTTCCCTGAACAAAGGAGCCGGGGAGAGGAATTTCAAAAGCCTTTTCCGCTTTGCGCCAGGGGGTAAAATCAGGAAACTGCCGGATATCTTCTCTGATTTCAGAGGGATTGCCCGCCACAAACGGCAGGGCAAAAAGAGAGGGCGCGCAGGGGTCAATTCCGCTTTCACGCCTGACGGTGGAACTGATCTGCGAGATCCGGCAGGGGACGCCATTGAATTGCAGTTCTTTTTGTGTCATCCGGGGTCTCTTGATCAGGGCGACGACGCCGGGGGTATATTTTTCGCTGTGATCCCCCACAATAACGATGGTACTTGTGTGATAAAGGTCATTTTCTTTGAGCTTTCTCAAAAGGAGTTCAACGATTTTCAAACTGCCTCTGAGCTGCTGTACGGTCAGAACGCCTTCCTGAGTTTCAAGATTCTCATTTGTTGTGACAGGGGCATGGGCGCCGTGCAGATGCAGATACTTGAAAACCTTTTCACGACTGCTCAGACGGAACTCTTTCTGCAATCTCTGATAAAAGATCCGGTCATGGGGTTCCTGTTCCTCCCCCGCTTCCACCCGGTTTCACTCATAGGGTTCCTGCTCTTTCCGGAATTTGAAAGAGCGTTTCAGCCACTCCTTGATCTGCCTGAAAAAGAAACAAAGTGAAAACACCAGTGCCGCCGCAGCCTGCAGAAGTATACTCCCTGTGCCTGAATCAATATACATTTTTCTCCTCCTCAATTGAATATTGACTGTGGGTTACGCCACCTTAACGGAAAATCCATGGAAAATATTGTTTAAGGTGGATATTTTTTAAAACTTTATGAAAAACGCACATCATTTCCTTGCTTTTTCATTTAATAACATCTATATTACATTCCAGAAATCACCGAAACCTTAAATATAAAGGAAATGTTATCATGGTCAAACCTCTGGGTGTTCAGCTGTACTCTGTCCGTGAGTACGCCAAGGAAGATTTCGTCAAAGTTCTGAAAAAAACGGCTGAGATCGGCTACAAGGTGGTGGAACCCGCCGGATTTTTTGATCTGACTCCGGCAGAGTTCAAAAAAATCATCGACGATCTGGGGCTTGAGATCTACTCCAGCCACCGTCCCTGGGCGCACAGTCTTGAGGAAGTGAACGAAACGGTGGAGATCCTCGGCACTCTGGGGCTGAAAAACTGTGTCTGCGGCTACGGTCCCGACAGCTTCAAGGATATGGATGCCATCAAACGCACCGCCGACAACTCCAACGCCCTCATCGACGCCTACGCCGCCCAGGGTATCACCATGTTCCAGCACAACCACTACTGGGAGTTTGAAAGACTCGACGGAAAAATCAAATATGAGATCTACGACGAACTCTGCCCCCGCATGAAATATGAGATCGACTGCTTCTGGAGCACCAACAAAGGTTCTGAAGATGCCGTTGAAATGTTGAAAAAGTTTGCCGACAAGTGCGTTCTCATCCACATGAAAGACGGTGTCTGCAAGCAGCAGGCCGCCAACGCCGGTATGAAAGACGGGCTTCTGGATATGAAAATCGATCTGCTCCCCCTCGGCACAGGTACCCTTCCCATCCCCGAACTCATCAAAAACGCTCCTGAACAGGTTTCCACCGTCATCGTGGAGCTGGACTACTGCGAGATCGAAATGTGGAAGGCTCTCGAAATGAGCTATAAATACATGACTGAGAACGGTCTTGCCGCCGGCAACAAGTGATTTTCTTTCACAAAAGGGATGACACCGCTGTTTCACGACGGCGGTGTTTTTTTGTTTTCTGAGGGGTATTTTTAAAAAAATATTGAAAAATCTTTAAAAGTTGACTGGAAAAATCAATATTGGTGTGCTATATTATGGAAGAGCAAGATGCTGGCAACTCCCTCACAGGAGAAACCGAGATAAAAAAATTCAAAAATTTTCAAAAAAGCACTTGCAATTTATAAAAAACGGCGTTATATTAAGGAATCGTCGATACGATTAAGTAATAACGGCGGGTTGATAGCTCAGTCGGTAGAGCATCGCCCTTTTAAGGCGGTGGTCCCGGGTTCGAGTCCCGGTCAACCCACCATTTTTTTGATTTATAACACGAAGGATTCGGTAGAAAATGAGTAAAGTCTGCGCACTCTGCGGCAAGGTCCGCGGCAACGGCGGTTGCATCACCCGGCGCGGTCTGGCGAAGAAGGCAGGCGGCATCGGTATGCATGTGGTGAAGAATGTTAAGCGTACCTTTGAGGTCAATCTTCAGAATGTGAAGATCGTTGAGAACGGTACCGTGAAAACCGTGAAGCTTTGCACCAGCTGCATTCGCACCGGAAATTTCCAAAAGGCGTAATCGGCCAGATTCGGAAGACTTCGGAAGCGGGCGGGTTCCTTTTGGAAAGGAACTCGCCTTTTGCATTTTAAGGCGATTTTCTTTTTTTGAAGCCCATTCTTCAACAGCTCCCCCTCCCTCTTTCCGCAGCTCCTTTCCGGCGACTTATTTCCCCCAATTTATCACAGAAAGACCTTTTTCTTATGCTCGGCTTAGGTGACGGATTTGTTTTCGCAGCCATGATCGGCACTGTTGCCATAACTTTTGTCTGCGTCATTTTCGGGGCGATCAACTGGAACAAAGGCACAGGAGAGAACAAATGAGCGAACATCTTCTCCTTGCTGCCGCCAACTCAGGCATGAATACCTGGGTCCTCGGGATCATGATCTTTTTCTATATCCTGCTCATCGGTTATCTCGGGTTCCGGGGATTCCGCAAAACCACCAACAGCAAAGACTATCTCGTAGCGGGACGCCAGACCCATCCTTTCGTCATGGCCATGAGTTACGGCGCCGCCTTTATCAGCACCTCCGCCCTTGTGGGATTCGGCGGCATCGCCGGTCAGTTCGGCATGGGGCTGCTCTGGCTGGTCTTTATGAATATCGCATTCGGCATCTTCATCGCCTTTATCTGGTTCGGCAGAAGGACCCGTGCCATGGGGGTTGCCCTGGGGGCTGCCACATTCCCTGAATTTATCGGCAAAAGATTCCACTCCAACGGATTGCGCCTTTTCATCGGTGCGATCATCTGTATTTTCATCCCCCTGTACTCCAGTGTTGTCCTCATCGGCGGCGCCCGCTTTCTGCAGGAGGTGATGATGATCCCCTACTTCTGGGCATTGGGGATCTTTGCCGTTGTGGTGGCGTTCTATGTGATTTTCGGCGGACTGAAAGGGGTCATGTACATCGACGCCCTCATGGGCAGCGTGATGCTGGGCGGTATGCTGCTGCTCCTGATCCTCTGCTATGTCAAACTGGGGGGCGTGGTCCCCGCTCATCAGGCACTGACCGATATGGCCCCCCTCGTCAAAGCAAGGATGCCCGAAGCCTACGCCCTCGGACACCGGGGCTGGACCGTTATGCCTGAATTCAACTCCGTCTGGTGGTGGACCCTCGTTTCAAGTCTCATGCTGGGCGTGGGTATCGGCGCTCTGGCGCAGCCCCAGCTGGCGGTGCGTTTCATGACGGTCAAAAGCACAAGAGAACTGAACCGTGCCGTCCTTATCGGAGCGGTTTTCATCTGCTGTACCGTGGGTGCGGCTTACACTGTGGGGGCACTCTCAAATGTCTTCTTCTACGCCCCCGACAAAGGCATTGCAGGCAACGTCCAGCTTCTTGCCATTGAAGCGGCAAAGGGGAACCCCGACCTTATCATCCCCATGTTCATCCGTGAAGCGCTCCCGCCGCTCATTCTCTATCTTTTCTCCCTGACCATGCTTTCAGCTGCCATGTCCACCATGAGTTCACTCTTTCATGTAACAGGCTCATCTCTGGGCCATGACATTTACCGTTCCATAACCCTTTCAGGGACAGACAGCATCACCATCACCCGTCTGGGGATCCTCTGCGGCATCGTGGTCTCGGTCCTCTTTGCCCTCATCCTGCCCCCGGGGATCGTGGCACGGGGAACGGCGATCTTCTTCGGAGTCTGCGCCGCCTCTTTTCTTCCCTCCTATGTGGCGGCACTCTACTGGAAAAAGGCGACCAAAGCCGGAGTCTGCGCCAGCATCGCCACCGGTGTCATCGCCTCACTTGCAGGACTTCTTTTCTTCCACGTCAAAGAGTCTGCGGCACTGGGTGTCTGCAAATACCTCTTCGGCAGGGATGTTCTCATCACCGCCCACCCCTGGCCGGTGGTGGATCCTTTTATCTATTCGTTCCCTCTTGCGATCATCGTTTTGATCGTTGTAAGTTTGTTTACCAAAAAACCGGGCGCAGCACTTCTCAACCGCTGTTTCCCTGATTCCACGGAGAAAAATTGATCATGGCTTTCAAAAATGTTTCCAACCAGGTGAACTTCCCTGAACTTGAGGCAGAGGTCCTTAAATTCTGGGAAGAAAATCAGATCTTCAACAAATCCCTTGAACAGCGTAAAGGCTCCAACGAGTTCGTCTTTTACGACGGTCCTCCCTTTGCCACGGGTCTTCCCCACTACGGACACCTGCTGGCAGGAACCATCAAAGATGTGATTCCCCGTTATCAGACCATGCGGGGCAACTACGTCGAGCGCCGTTTCGGATGGGATACCCACGGTCTCCCCATCGAAGCCCTCGCTCAGGATGCCCTGGGCATCAACGGTGCCCATGAGATCAAAGAGTTCGGCGTGGATAAATTCAACGAGCAGTGCCGTTCCATGGTGCTGCGCTATGTGGGTGAATGGCGCAAAACCGTGACCCGCATGGGCCGCTGGGTGGACTTCGACAACGACTACAAGACCATGAATCCCGGATTTATGGAAACCATCTGGTGGATCTTCAAACAGCTGTGGAACCAGAACAGGATCTACAAATCCTACCGCATCATGCCCTATTCCTGGAAACTTTCCACCCCCCTTTCCAACTTTGAAGCCGGCAGCAACTACAAGGATGTTCAGGACCCCGCCATCACCGTGAGGACCCGAGTCCTCAAGGGTGCCGATGCCGCATGGGGTGATACCTATCTGCTGGTCTGGACCACCACCCCCTGGACACTGCCCGAAAACCTTGCCATCTGCGCCGGTCCCGAGGTGGATTACGCCATCGTCCGTGACCTGACCGATGAGAAAAAGAGCTGCTATGTCATGGCAAAGGCACGGATTTCCACCCTCTTCAAGAAAGAGGAACAGTATGAGATCGTTGCCGAACTCAAAGGCTCCGACCTCAAGGACTGGGAATACGAGCCTCTCTTCCCCTACTTCACCGACCTCAAAGCCGAAGGCTGTTTCCGTGTCCTCAACGACAACTACGTCAGCACCGACGACGGTGTGGGACTTGTCCACATCGCTCCCGCCTACGGTGAAGACGACTTCCGTGTCTGCCGTGAAGCGGGCATCAACTGCATCGCTGATCCTCTGGATGTCTCCTGCAACTTCACGGAAAAACTCCCTGAATATCAGGGCAGATTCTGCAAAGATTGCGACAAGGATATCATCCAGCGTCTGAAAGCTGAGGGCAAACTTGTCCATCAGGCGACCGTCAAGCACTCCTATCCCTTCTGCGACCGTACCGACACCCCCCTGATCTACCGTGCCATCGAAGCGTGGTATGTCCGTGTGGAAGATCTCCATGAACGTCTCGCCGCCGGTAACAAAGATGTGCGCTGGCAGCCTGATTACGTCGGCGGCAAACGCTTCACCAACTGGCTCCTCAACGCCCGTGACTGGAACATCAGCCGCAACCGTTTCTGGGGTTCCTGCATCCCCGTGTGGATCAACGACGAAGACCCCACCGACTGCATCTGCGTGGGCAGCGTTGCCGAACTTGAAGAGCTTTCCGGCGTCAGAGTCACCGATCTCCACAAACACTATGTGGATCAGGTCGTCATCAAAAAGGATGGCAAAACCTATCACCGCACCCCCGAAGTGCTGGACTGCTGGTTTGAATCCGGCGCCATGCCCTACGCCCAGCAGCACTATCCTTTTGAAAACAAAGAGCGTTTTGAGAAGAACTTCCCCGCCGACTTCATCGCCGAAGGTCTCGACCAGACTCGCGGCTGGTTCTATACCCTCATGGTGCTGGGTGTCTGCCTCTTTGACAAATCCCCCTACAAAAACGTGGTGGTCAACGGCCTCATCCTCGCCGAAGACGGCAAAAAGATGTCCAAACGCCTGAAAAACTACCCCGACCCCAACGATGTGATGGAACGCTGCGGTGCCGATGCGCTGCGCCTTTTCCTGCTGGGTTCCCCCGTTGTCCGCGCCGAGGACCTGCGCTTCTCTGAGGCGGGAGTCCGTGAAGTGCTGCGTGAGGTGATGATCCCCATGTGGAACGCCCTCTCCTTCTTCACCACCTACGCCAATGTGGACGGCTACACCCCCGCTCCCGGCGAAGTCCAGCCCCCCGCCGATCCCGCCAACGTCCTTGACCGCTGGATCCTGAGTTCCTGCGCCAGCATGATGGCGGAACTGCGGACCGAGCTTGACAACTACAATTTGCAGAAAGCCGCCAACCGTTACTCCCAGTTCATCGACGATCTGACCAACTGGTACATCCGCCGCAGCCGCCGCCGCTTCTGGAAGAGCGACTCCGACAGCGACAAGCGTGAAGCCTATCAGACACTGCACTATGTGCTGCTGGTCTTTGCCAAGGCCGCCGCCCCCTTCATTCCCCTTACCACCGAAGCCATCTATCAGGTGCTGAGGACCGAAGGTATGCCTGAATCAGTCCATCTCTGTGACTATCCCGAAGTGATGGTCCCCCGTGATGTTGAGCTTGAACGCCAGATGAAACTGACCCAGGCCCCTGTTTCCCGCGGCAGGGTCCTGC
>JAZONY010000091.1:0-7771 GCA_045654705.1 Victivallaceae bacterium | reverse complement strand
TTTCATTCCGCTTGTGAAGACGTTCGCTTCGCTCACTTGTGAAGTTTTCTCGCTGCGCGAGTAAGGATGGTGTAGTTTTTTAATTGCGCTTCGCTTAAACGGCGGCGTTGCCGCCTTGATTTTTTGTTTTGCTATGCTATATTAAACTCCGGAAGGAGATCATCTTATGGCTGCAAGTAAATTGCGTACACTTTTCATTGATTTTGCGGTACAAATACTGAACTTGGTAAAATTCCTGAAAAGTCAGCACGAAACGATCGTTTCCAATCAAATCGGCAGAGACGGAACCGGTATCGGTGCGAATATTCACGAAGCACAATATGCCCACGGCAAGCCTGATTTTATCGCCAAACTGCAAATCGCCCTTAAAGAAGCCAATGAAACAAGTTATTGGCTGGAACTTCTCTTGAAAACAAATTATATTGATGAGGCAAAATATCAGGAATTGAATAATAGTTGTTCTTAAATCCGGGTGATGCTGGTAAAATCCATCAATACTGCAAAAGGTGGTGAAAAATGAAAAAACTCTTATTGATGCTGGCAGTTGTAATGATGAGTGTTGCGCTTTCAGGCGGAGATCGTTTGCAGGATAAAGGGGTGTTCTCCGGATGGAAATTTGCGCCGCTGCAGTTGGGGCTTGGTGTCGGCGATTGGCGCAATTTAGTTGATAATCAAACGGATACCGCTTTTTCTTTTGTTTTGTATTCTATGAGCCAGAACTCTGCGGTCTTTTCTCTGTGTGCTGTCGGCGGTGTTTTTAATAATTACGGCATTTCCATTGCAGGAATAAATTGCAGCAGAGACAATTATGGCATAAAAATCGGATTGATCAATTATAAAGATTTTTTTAAGTATGGACAATTTTTAGGAATAAATATTGCCGATACCGTACAGGTCGGTCTGGTCAATGATATGGGACCTTTTCAAATCGGCGTGCTGAATGGCAGAGGGCGTGTCCAAATCGGATTATGGAACTATTGTCCCGGTTCTTATATTCCCTATTTTCCTTTGATCAATTTTGATATGGGCAGACAAGATCAACGCCCTCAGGAGCCGCTGCGGAAGCCTTGAACTTAAGCCATTGGCTGTATTTGATTTAACGGCGAATCAATAAGATATGCAAACAGATGCGATAATAGGAAAAAATCCCTTATCAGTTGAAAAATCTCCGAAAAAGTTCGTTTTTATATTTCTTTAACCATTTGATATGTATTATTTTATGTTTTTTTATCATCGTTTTTGATTCGCTGTTTTTTTTCTATAATAAAAACCAAATCTATCTATTTTTTTTTTTTTTCTTGTATTTTTTTAATTTTGTGGTATATTATATGAAATTATAGTATTTCATGGAATGCTTGAATAGGATTTCTTGTTTGGAAGTCTTGAGCATGGTATGAATTTTACAAAAAAATATCAGGGAGATCAATAATGAAAAAAACTATTTTAGCTTCAATGCTGGCGGCTCTTACCTCTTTTTCTGCCATGGCGGCTTATCAGTACGAGACCAAGGGTAATCAGGGGTGGCTTACTTTCGATTCAGAAACAACTGTGGCTTTTGACCTTGCCCGCAGCGGAAAAGACAAGGATCATGAAAACTTTATTGACCGCGGCGAAGGTGTTGTGGATTACGGATGGTACAATTTGGATACCGGTGCAAGCGGTTCTTTCAATAACGGTCTTGCTGCAACTTTTTCTAAAAATGACCGTATCGGTTTGTATGTGACTGACAATCAGGGAAACACCTTCCTTTCCACCAAGCCCCGCAGTCCTTTTGAAGATGATACCTGGGGCAAAGCCAGAGTTTCCGATGGGAACCTGTATCTGGGCGGAGGCAACTTCGGTTCCAACGGAACCCATGAGTACTATGTGTTCAAGGTCAATAACGCCAATGCTTCTGCCAAGACTCCCTCCGGACAGCCTCTGCCCGGGATCATCGCCACGCTGATCGTCGGCGGCGGCGCTCTGGTCTACCTGAAAAAACGCAAAAAACTTCTTGCGGAAAAATAAGATTTCAAAGGCCCTGCGTTGTTGATACTGCAAAATAAAAAAGATGAAAAAGTCCCGCCTCATACTGATCATTCTGTCAGTACTGATACTCCTTGGATGTATCGGTATGATGGCTTTTTTGCTTTTTTTCAACTATCAGAACGTCAGGCTTTTCAAGCAGGCTGAAAGCAATTTTTTGCAGGGAGATGATAACTCTTTGCTTCTCGCTGAAACTCAATTGCTGGAAGTTGTCCAGAAAGACAGTGACAACGAGTCTGCTTTTATTATGCTCGGGGAAATCGCCCGCAAGCGAAAAATTTATCCGGAACAGGTCTATTACTGCTACATGGCTTGCCGGCTCAATCCTTTGAGCAGGGAAAATAAAGAACGCTATATCAACAGCTTGTGTTTTGCCCGGTACTTTGACCGTTTGGAGTCTTTCCTCTCTCAGGAAACTCCCCTTAACGATCAACGCCGGATGCTTTTGCTGTATGCCGCCGGGCGTAACGGCAATTTCAACAAATACAAAGAGCAAATGCCGAAAGTCAAGAACTCCGGCAACACAAAATCCCTGATTTCTCTGCTTTTTGAACAAAAACAGCTGCCCCCCGGAAAAAAACTTGCCGCAGCCGGAAAACTCAACTTTGATAAAGATCCTTTTGGGCAGCAGGAACTTTTTGTTGCTCAAACAGATCTCTTCCTTGAACTCGGGAATATCAATGCTGCTGAAAAGTGTATGCTTGAGGCTTACAAGCTCAACGAATATGCCTTTGCGCCTGCCTTGGGGCGCTTTTATGCCGGTTATCGCAATTTCGGGAAGGCGTTGGAAGTTTTTGAAAAACACCTTTCCGTCTATCACGACCAGTCAGTCGCAATGCAGTGCGCTGAAATTTACTGCCTGCTGAATCAGGTGGAAAAAATCGAAGCATTGCAGAAAGAGTATCAGGCAGATCCCGGTTCCCGGGCGATGGTTTGTGACTATTATCTGGAGTGCCTGATCGCTTTTGCCCAGAAAGATTTTACTGCGCTGAAAGATTTGACCGAACCCCTGAGGAAGAGTGTCAGCTCGCCACTTGCGTCATTCATCTTTTTCTGTGTGGACATCCAGCAGGGAGAGTTGCGGGAAGTTCAGGCAAGTTACAATATGCTCCTGAAACACAAAGAGTATCAGAGTTTGCAGGAGCAGGCAGATAAAATCCTTTTGGATTATCTGAAAAACTTCTTTGCCAAGGGTAAGGAACTTGAAAAAACTGCGGCTCTCGCAGCAAAACTTTATGAACGCCGGAAAGATGCTTTTATCGCAAAACTCATATTGCTCGCTCAAAAAAGAGCAGGCTCCGTTGATGTTCTCATGCTGAAAGATGCCGTCAGGCGTTTTGGCAATGACCGGGGCGTGATGAAACTTGCCATCGAATATTATCTTTCATCTGAAATACTTGAAGCGGAAAAACTTATCGCTGTTTATAAACAGAAGTTTTCCGACCGTGCCAATGAAACGCTCGGCTATGAGATCGTTCTGAATATGCGGAAACGGGATCTGGATAAAGTTTCTGAATTGTTCCGGAAAAACCTTTCTGCAGAAATCCTGCCACAGTACTGGAACTTTGTCCGCTCCACGAAACGCAAGTCCGATTTGCTTTTTTTGAGCAGCGACAAACTTTATGGCCCCTATGCCAGAGCTTTGCTCCTGATGAGCAGCGGGAAAAACAAACAGGCTGCCGCCATACTGGAAAATGTTGAGGCAAAAAACGATCCGGAACTGCTGTTTTTCGCGGCAAAAATATTGGCTGAGAATGGATATCATAAGGCGGCTCTTGAAAAATACAGACAAATTCCGGATTCATCATCCCTGAAACTTACTGTTTTGCTTAACATGGCAGAGATCTATGCCGAACTCGGCGATATCGATGAATCTCTGAAATTTGCAAAACGGGCATACATCCAATCTCCCCAGATGCCGGAAACTCAGCTTTGTTACGGGGATAAACTCTATAAAAAAGGTGAAATTTCCATGATCCCTGACATTATAAAGCTCTCCTCACGCACCCCCTTGCGCCGCCAGATGGAGTCTCTGTGGATCATCGGTATGCAGCAGCGCATAAAAGAGTGCAGCATGAATACGCAAAAAGAAAAAATACGGGAGTTGTGCCGTCGGCTTCTGGTCATCGCCCCCGATAATCATATTGCCCTTGAATACCTGAAAAAACTCCGTCAGATGCCGCAGTGAGTATGAAAAGAATATATGACAATTTATTGAGAAAACATCCCCTGGGAGCGTTGTATGGAACGCTTCTGGGGATTGTTGCTTTTTCTGCGGCACTTCCGCTGTTCAACTCCGGCATGTGGGAGGCGGCGGCAGTTGACCTTGTGATGGCTGGCGTATTGATCGTACTCATGGTGAAAGGTTTCACTTCAACAACCAGCAGCACGCCGGGCGTGCCTGAAAAATGTATTGCGTGGTCGATGCTGTTTTTTGCCAATATTCTGGCTCTGCTGCCCACCCATGAATTCCCGGGGAGTTTGAGTACGGCGTTTGCTTTTACTTTCCTGATTTGCGCTCCGGTCCTCTATTTCAGCGGCAGATTTTTGGCGTGGAAGAGTGTGAGCCCCGCGTTGTGGTGCTGTGTTTTTATGCCCTATCACCAGGAATTCATGCTGCTGTTGAGCTACCCCCTCAGGCTGATCGCCACGGTTTTAAGCGCCGGAATGTTGAAATTGTGCGGAATCAATGTGGTCTATTCGGGAACCTCCCTCTCTCTGCCTGAGGTCAATATAGCCATAACTGACGCCTGCAGCGGGATCAATCAGCTGGATGCTTTTATATTGATCGCATTTATCGCAGTACAGATACTCCACAGAGAAACTTTGTGGAAAGTGTTCCACTTTGCTTTTATCATCCCGGCGATCATTCTGGGGAACTCTCTGCGGATCGCTCTGACAGTGATTCTCTTCCGGATGTGGGGCGAAGGCGTTCTGACGGGGGCGTGGCATGTTGCTCTCGGATATGTGCAGATCCTTTTCGCCCTTATCATCTTCCTTATTTTCGGAAAGATCTTTTCTGTACCGCAGAACAAAAAAAAGGAGAGTGAATGATGATAAAACCATTTCTTATCTTTGCATCCTTTGCGGCTCTGCTCTGCCATTTGCCCTATCTCTGGCAGGCGTGGACCGGTTCACGCCTCGACCATTTGGATTGGATTTTTTATCTGCTCGCCATTCCGGCAGCGGTGTGGGCGGTTTATAAGGAAAAATTCGGCAAATGTGACTTTTATGCGTTGTTGACATTGATCCCCTCTCTGTTGTTGACTTCCCTTGTGCAGATACATCAGATCAATGCCCTTGCCGTGGCATCGGCAGTGGGTGTGATTTTTTCAGCGGTGTGGCTGCTCGGTGCGTGGAATTTGGCTTACAGGAGCCTTCCGGCTGCCTTCATAATGCTCTTGGGGACACCGAGTTCCAGTTATCAGCTTTCTCTTTTGCTCATGTGTTCAGTGACGATTGCCTGGGCGGTCAAGTTTCTTCTGGCTGTATTGTGTCTTTTCTGGATATGGTACACGAAAAAGCGTGAAGTGATCATAAAACCGGGGGCGGTCTTTTTCATTGCCGCTGTGGCGGCTACGGGTGTTTTGCTGCTCCACTCCAAAGAGTTGTATTTTGAAGGCGAAAGTTTCATCCCTGCTTTCCCGAACCACTGCGGCGAATTCTGGGGCAGACGCATCATGCCTGATGAAAATACAAAACGCTTTTTTGCCACCAGCAGTGTCCGGCAGTTCCGTTATACGAAAAATGATGCCGATATCTCTGTTCTTGCGGTGCGATGCGGCAAAAATATCCATGAGATCCATCCGGCAAGCCATTGTTTGCGGACAAGTATGTGGCGCGTCTATTCTGAAAAAATTCTCTATTTGCGTGAAAATTTTGCTGTTACCGAAATCGATGCCGCTAAAGGCCGCAGCCGTATTCTGGTGTGGGTGTGGTACAGCAGCGAAAAGTTTTCGACCCCCGGATTCCTCGGATTCCGCCGCCACTTCACGCCGGGGGGGAATTATTATACCTATCAGATCTCGATACCGCTTTACGGCGATGTGGAAAAGAACCGGAATGAGTTGAAAAAATTTGTTAAGGCGTTAAGGAGTAAAAAGTAAATATGAACCGCTATGATGAGATCCTTGTTCTGCGGCAGGAGCTGAAACGCCCCGGCGTTTTCAGGCACCACAATATCCAGCTGCGCATGGTGATGTGGCATTTGACGATCCGCTGTTCTGTATTTTTCAAACGGTTGATGGATATCGTGTTGTCCATTTTTGCCGTTGTAGTTGGCAGTCCTGTATTTCTGTTGACTGCGCTTCTGGTCAAGATCACCAGTCCGGGACCGATCATTTTCAGTCAGGTCCGGGTGGGGAAATTCGGCAGACACTTCAAATTTTACAAGTTCCGCAGTATGTATATCGACGCTGAAGCCCGCAAAGCGGAGCTTATGAAACACAATGAGTCGGGAGACGGAGTCATTTTCAAGATGAAACACGACCCCCGTATCACCCCCATCGGCCGTTTCATCCGGAAATTCAGTATCGATGAACTGCCTCAGCTTTTCAATGTTCTTCTGGGGGATATGAGTCTGGTAGGTCCCCGGCCCCCGCTGCCCTCTGAAGTGCGTACTTACACTCTGGAAGAACGCAAAAGATTGAACATTACCCCGGGTATCACCTGTCTGTGGCAGGTTTCCGGACGCAGTGAACTGCCCTTTTCAAAGCAGATCGCCCTTGATAAAGAGTATATCGCAAGTCAAAGTTTCTGGAAGGATTTCCAGATTTTATTGAAAACGGTCCCGGCGATCCTGACGGGTAAAGGAGCGTGGTGAGATGAAACATTTTTTAATAAATCCTTACTCTCAAACTCAGGAGTGGTGCAAAGATTATTTCCCCGACCGCAGTCTGGGGATGATGCCGGTTGGCGGCAGGTGCGCAGCGGAATATTTCATCGACCTTGCTCTGCGGTGCAGTGCTGAATCCCTGCTGCTGCTGGGCCCAACCTATAATGAACACCTCGCTGAACATCTTTACGAGTATCAGCATGGGGAACTGCGTCTTGACTACCGCAAAGGCGGCGGACATGATACGGTGCGGCATCTGCTTGAAGTCTATACAAAAGAGTGCGGCGACGAGTGTCTGATCCTCCACGGTATGCTTATGCCCAAATCTCACACCGCTCAGGAGCTGTATGATTCTTTTGTCCCCTGCGAAGATGATGGAAGTGCTGACGGTATATACTGTTACAAAGAGGGCAAGTTGTGGAAAAGCAGTCTGGAATTTTATCATATCGACTCTCTTGAAAGTTACTTTGAGGTGAATTTTCAGGTTTTGAAGGATGATTTTTATAATTTGCCCGGCTACTCTTTAATGGATGGTATCCATACCGGGACCAACGTGGTCATGAAAAACGATTGCTCCCTGACGGGCCCGCTGGTTCTGGGAGATAACACCTTTATTGAAAATCAGGTCTCTATCAATACGGCGATCATCGGTGAACGCGCTCTGGTGGATAAAGGGTGTATCGTTGAGCGTGCCATTATTTTTGACCGTACCTACACCGCCGGTAATCTGGAAATAAAGAATAAGATCGTCACCCCGGGACGGATCATTGATCCCTATACGGGGGGCGTGCTGGAACGGAACAGTTTCAGCTACGCGTTTTCCCCTGTGCAGAACCGTTCAGCGTGGATCTTGCGTATGTGGGAACATGTGATCGCCCTGGTGCTGGCAGTTGTTCTTCTGATACCTTATCT
>JAZONY010000090.1:0-16089 GCA_045654705.1 Victivallaceae bacterium | reverse complement strand
TTATTGACTTCAAGGACTTTTTCTGCCATCAGTCTTTCCTTTTCTCCCTTTTGGGTATTGCAGCAATAAGCTTCTTTGTGTATTCATGCTGGGGGTTATTGAAAATCTGCTCCGTCTCTCCCGTTTCCACAATTACGCCCTTATACATAACCGCAACCCGCTTGCAAAGCTTGCGGACAACGTTCAGATCGTGGCTTATGAAGAGAATTCCCACGCCGCGATTGCGGTTTACGCGACCGAGCAGCTCGATTATTTGCGCCTGCACCGTTACATCAAGGGCGGTGGTGGGTTCATCGGCAATGATCAGACTGGGATCCCCCGCCAACGCCATGGCGATCATCACCCGCTGCTGCATACCTCCTGAAAGTTCGTGAGGGAAATTCATCATCCGGGCTTCCGGGTCGGGTATCCCCACCGCCCCCAGGAGTCTCACGATCTCGGCGCAGGAGTCTTTCACATCACGCCTGTGGAGTTCCAGCACTTCGGCGATCTGGTCGCCGATCCTGAAAACGGGATTGAGTGAGGAAAGAGGCTCCTGAAAGATATAGGCGATCTCTTTTCCTCTTATTTTACGCATCTCTTTCGGGGAAACTTCAAGAAGATCCACCTGTTTCCCCTCCCGGGTCTCAAAGAGGACTCCTTTCCCCGAAACCACGGCAGAACCGGCGTTGAGACGGGTCAGTGAAAGACAGGCGGCACTTTTTCCGCAGCCCGACTCCCCCACCAGCGCCAGGATCTCGCCCCGGCCGATCTCAAAAGAAACTTTGTCGATGATCTCAACCAGCTCTCTGTTGTTGCGGAACCCCACCGACAGCTCTTCGACCTTAAGTAAACTCATAAATGCTCTCTTTCCCGGAAAGAACTTTTCAGACTGTTCAAGCGGCACACTTTGAGGTGCCTTTTATGAAATATAGCACCAAAAAGTGAAATATTCCATTGTTTTCAGAAAAATTGAGTGGAAAAATCACACAAATGGCTGTATATTATCCGGGAGTATATGTCAAAACAAAGGGAATGACATGGAAAGCGTGTATATTACAGGCAGGGGTCTTGTTTCCCCTCTTGGTCGTAATCTTGCAGAAAATGAGGCCGGACTCCGCAGCGGAAAAAGCGGGATCGTCCGGGTTCCTGAATTTATAAGCAATCATCTCGACAGCGAAGTCGGCGGTATGGTGGGTGAGATCTCCGCCGGGGATCTTATTGAACGCAAAAAACTGCGTTTCTGCCCGCCTACAAGTGTTATGTCCGCCATCGCTGTGGCAGAGGCTCTGGGTGAAGCGGGTATCCCTCTTGACAAGGTCAAAGAACACCGTATCGCCGTCATCGGCGGTGCCGCAAGTGCCTATGCCAAAGAACTTCATGAGATGGCAAGTGTTTATGTCAACTCCAACTACCGTCTGCGGAACGTGTCGCCTTTCGCCGTTCCCAGGATCATGCCCTCCAGTGTTGTTTCCAACCTTTCGCTGATTTTCGGCATCAAGGGTGAATCCTACGGCGTTTCCGCCGCCTGTGCCACAAGCGCACTGGCTGTGACCATCGGGACTCGCCTGATCCAGTGCGGGGCTTATGATATGGTCATCGCAGGCGGTGCCGAGGCCCTCGACTGGGCAATGGCTCTGGGATTCTGCGCCTGCCGTGCCCTTTCTCACAAATACAACGACGCTCCCGAGCGTGCCAGCCGTCCCTTTGATCGTGACCGTGACGGTTTCGTTCTCGCCGAAGGTGCCGCATGGGTGGTGCTGGAATCCGAAAGAAGCATCAAAGCCCGCAACGCCCGTCCCATCACCAAAGTCAGCGGCGTGGGTGCCAACAGCAACGCAGTGGATATGGTCGTCCCAGACACCGCCGCTATCTGCGATGTCATGCAGGAAGCACTCCGCAGTGCGGGCCTTGCCCCTCAGGAGATCGGCTACGTCAACACCCACGGAACCAGTACCCCCGTGGGCGACCCCCTCGAACTCAACGCCGTCCGTCAGGTCCTGGGAGATCATGTTGCCATCAACAGTACCAAGTCCCAGACCGGACACATGGTCAGTGCCACGGGAGCGGCAGAGATCATTTTCACCTCGATCATGCTTGAAAAGGACTTCATTTCCCCCACCATCAATCTGGAAAATCCCGATGATGAGTTTGCCGGGGTCGATCTGGTGAAAGAACTGCGTACCAATGCCGGTATCAAACATGCCATTTCCAACAGTTTCGCCTTTGGCGGCTCAAACGCCTCTGTGGTCTTGAGCAAAGTGGACTGACAAAAGAACTGCTGCTGCGATGAAAAACTTTGATGTTGTGGTTGTCGGAGCCGGACACGCCGGATGTGAAGCCGCTCTCAGTGCCGCCCGTATGGGGGCTGAGACACTTCTGATCACCCTCAATCTTGACCATGTCGCCCAGATGAGCTGCAATCCTGCCATAGGCGGTATCGCAAAAGGTCAGGTTGTCCGTGAGATCGACGCTCTGGGCGGGGCTCAGGGTATCGTGGCAGAGAGTTCTGCCATCCAGTTCCGTATGCTCAACCGCACCAAAGGTCCTGCGGTCTGGTCTCCCCGCGCCCAGTGCGACAAGCAGATCTACCAGCGGGCGATGAAGTTTTATCTTGAGCAGACGCCCCATCTGGAGCTGCTCCAATCTGAAGTGACGGGCTTTCTGGTCAGAGAAGGCAGACTTCAGGGTGTCGTCACCGCTTTCGGCGAAGAGATCTTGTGCAAAGCCGTGGTCCTCACCACCGGAACCTTTCTCAGAGGAAAACTTCATTACGGCATGAAAAATTTTCAGGGCGGCAGAGCGGGGGATTTCCCTGCCAACGCCCTTTCAGAAGCTATGAGCAGTCAGCTGGGGCTCAGACTCGGCAGACTTAAAACGGGAACGCCCCCCCGCATATTGGGGAAAACCATTGATTTCTCCTCCCTGCCGGAACAGCACTCCGAACCTGAGTTTGAGGAGTTCAGCTTCTGGAGCAGAGAGCTTTCCCCTGAAATGCCTCAGGCGGCACGGCGGCACATGAGCTGCCACATGCTCCACTCCACAGATAAAAGTGCCGAGATCGTCCGGGCGAATCTTCACCTTTCCCCCATGTACAGCGGCATCATCGAAGGTATCGGCACACGCTACTGCCCCTCTTTTGAGGATAAGATCAAGCGTTTCCCCCAGCACCCCCATCACTTGCTTTTCCTTGAGCCTGAGGGCGCCCATACCGACGAATATTATATCAACGGATTTTCTTCAAGTCTGCCTATTGAAGTGCAGCTTGAAATGGTCCACTCCCTGCCGGGATTGGAAAAGGCGGCGGTCTCACGCTACGCCTACGCTATTGAATATGACTTCATCTATCCCGATCAGCTTGAGCGTTCTTTGCGCTGCAAACTCTATGACAACCTCTTTTCCGCAGGGCAGATCAACGGCACAAGCGGCTACGAAGAGGCGGCAGGTCAGGGACTTGTGGCAGGTTTCAACGCCGCCCGGTGCGCCGCCGGTAAAGAACCGGTGCAGTTCGGCAGAGATTCAAGCTATATCGGCGTGATGATCGACGACCTCGTTACCAAAGAGATCATCGAACCCTACCGTCTTTTCACCAGCCGGGCGGAGTACCGTCTGACCTTGCGTCAGGACAACGCCGATCTGCGCCTTTGCAGTTTCGCTTATGAACACGGCCTGCTCCCCGAAGAGAAATATCAGGAGTTCCTCCGTTATCAGAACGCCCTGCTCCCCCTGGTCGAATTCTGCCGCAAAAGCAAATACCATGACAAGACGCTCCTTGTTCACCTCAAGAGTGTGCCTGAGAACGCCGCCCCCGGCGAAGGACTCCCCTTCCCCGCTGAGCTTATGCCGGAACTCCCCGCTGACGCAAAAGTCAGACAGCGGGTCTGGAACCAGCTTCTCATCGAAGCCAAATATGACGGCTATCTGCAAAGAGAACAAAGTGCCATCAACAAGCTCAAACGCCAGGAAGATCTCTTTATCCCCGAAAACTTTGACTACAATTCCCTCCCCGGACTCAGAAATGAGGCACGGCAGAAATTGATGAAGGTCCGTCCCGCAACCGTTGCCCAGGCAGAACGGATCGACGGCGTCACCCCTGCCGATGCAGCGCTGATCCAGGTTGCGCTGCGCCGTCACGGGGAAAAAGCATGATAAAATTATTGCGTCAACTCTTTTCGACTCCTGCCGCAGCGGCAGCCCTTTGTGTGACCTTGTTTCTCATTGGAACGGCGGTCATCTGTGAACTCCACGGCATACGCTGCGCCTCAGAAAAAACCCTCCCCGTCTGGGAAAGGGTCTGCGCCGCCCCCTACTCTCCCCCCGGAGCAGGAACGCTCCTCGGAACAGATTATCAGGGCCGCTCGGTGCTGCTGCGGGCACTTGCGGGAACAGTTCCCGCTTTCAAAGTGGGGTGCGTTGCAGGGGTGATCTCTGTTCTTATCGGAACTTTTCTCGGTGTGTGTGCCGGATTTTTCAGAGGCAAAATCGACGATCTGACGGTTTGGCTTTACAGCACCTTTGCCTCCATGCCCACATTGCTTTTCATCCTTTCATTTGCCCTTCTTGCGGCATCGTCGCCCCAGCTGCGCAGCGGACTTGAAAAAGCAGGCTTCCTGCTCCGTATCTCCCCCGGTGCGCTGGCGGTCTATCTTGCCATCGGCATCACCGGCTGGGTGGGGCTGTGCCGTGTCATCCGGGCGGAAACCCTGAAACTCCGCAGTGCCGCATACGTCAACGCCGCCCGTATTGCGGGGGTGAAAAATATCGTCATCATCTGCCGCCACATTCTCCCCAATGTCCGTCATCTGACCATTATCTATTTTACATTGAACTTCGGTGCCGCCGTCATGCTTGAGGTCCTGGCAGGTTATCTGGGACTGGGCGGGAACGGCAATATCCCCGGCTGGGGCGCCATGATCGCCGCCGGTCAGGAGCGTTTGTGGCGGGGCGTCTGGTGGGAACTGGGCGCCGCAGGTACACTGATGTTTCTTCTGATACTCGCACTCAATCTGCTGGGGGATGCTTTAAGAGATGCTCTCGATCCCCGATGCGCCTGATTATAAATTTAAGGAAACATTTCTTATGAACGAACATAATTCTGACTTTCGTGAAAAAAAAGCGGCTCTGAGTGAACGGAAACTTGAGTCCCAGTTCAATCTGCTTTACACCGCAGGGAAAGGTGTCCTCAACGGTGTTTTCGGTAAAAAGATGCCTCCGGATCTGCTTCTTGCAGAATTTTTCCGCAACAACCGTCAATGCGGCTCCCGTGACCGGGCGTTGATCTCAAGTTCCATCTATGCGCTACTGCGCTACTGGGGATTCCTGCGCCACATGCTGCCCCAGGAGTGGCGGAAAAGCGTCGAACACGGCGAAGTTCTCTTTTCCAAAAGGGAACTGGGGCTCCTCTTTTACATCGCCTGTTACTGTGACCGTCCCGATGCCCCCGAGTTGAACAGCTTTTCCACTCTCTATCAACTCCCTCCCCTGCCCCGCAAGGGCGGTGATTCCCCTCATGCCCGGGCGCAGAAAGCTGCCGATCTGCTGAAAATGCCCTGCCAAATCACGGCGGATCAGCTGCTCCCTGAATGGATCGCTGAACGTCTCCCCGACCCGGCTGGAGTGGCTGAAGCTCTGGCGAAACGCCCTCCCCTGTGGATCAGGATCCACAAGGAACAGGAGCTTTGTCTCAAAGAGTTTGAGGAGCGTTCACTGCGTTGCGAACTTTCTGACAAACTTCCCGGTGCGGCGGCGCTTTACGCCCCCCGGTTGAATCTGTTTTCCCTTGAAAGCTACACCAAAGGGCGTTTTGAGGTCCAGGACCTTGCCAGCCAGTGTATCGGTGCCGTCTGCAATGCCCGGAGCGGTGAAAGGATCTTCGATGCCTGTGCCGGTGCGGGCGGCAAAACGCTCCAGCTCGGGGCGATGATGAGGAACAAAGGAACCATCATCGCAGGCGACGTCCGTGCCAATAAACTTGAGGAACTGCGCCGCCGGGCGGTCCGTGCGGGGCTTTTCAACATCCGCACCCGTCCCCACGACGGGAAACTCTGGCGGGATTTCACCTTGTGCGACAAAGTGCTGCTGGATGTCCCCTGCACCGGTTCCGGTGTCTGGCGGCGCAACCCCGGTATGCAGTGGAGCTTCACACTTGAGAAGCTCAACGAACATGTCAAACTTCAGAAAGAGATCCTCGAAAACTTCTGCTCCGCCGTCAAACCGGGCGGAACGCTCATCTATTCCACCTGCTCCCTTTTCCCGGAAGAGAACGAATTGCAGGTCAAATCATTCCTTGAGCGTCACGAAGAGTTCGTTCTCAAAGAGGGGCGTCACCCCCTGAGTGCTGTTTTCACCGACGGCTGTTACAAATTCAACGCCCACGAAGGGGATTGCGACTATATGTTTGCCGCTGTTATGGAGAAAAGCGCACGATGAAAGCTGTTCACTTCAATATTGTCCTTGTCGCCCCTGAGATCCCCCAGAACACCGGAACCATCGGACGCCTTGCCGTGGCAACAGATGCCACACTCCACCTCATTGAGCCTCTGGGTTTTTCCCTTGAGGATAAATATGTGAAACGCGCCGGTATGGACTACTGGCAGTATCTCGACTTGCATATTTACAAAAACTGGGAGGAGTTTCTTGAAAAAAACACTCCGGAACGGCTCTTTTTCTTTTCCACCAAGGGGGAAAAGTGTTACTGGAATACTCAGTACAAGGAGCATGACTATCTGGTTTTCGGCAGGGAATCCGCAGGGCTTCCCCCGGAGTTTTACTCACGTTATGCCGACGATCTGAGAACGATCCCCATGCCGGGGAAGTTCAACCGCAGTCTCAACCTTGCCAACTCCGTTTCCATCGTCCTTTACGAAGCCATGCGCCAGCAGGAGGTCCTGTAAACCATGAGTCCACGCAACCTTTTTACCGCCGAAAACCTCAATCTGAGCATCGGTGAACAAATCATTTTTGACGATGCCTCCATTTCCGCCTTTGAGGGGGAACGCATCGCCGTCATCGGGCGCAACGGCACAGGAAAAACCACTTTGCTCAAAGTCATTGCAGGAACAGAGATCCCCCTCGACACAAAAATCGCCAAAGAAAGGGATCTGCGTATCGCCGTCATGCCTCAGGATTTTCAGCTGGACGACACCTTGTCGGCACGGGAAAATATCCGCAAAGGCCTTGAGTGGTTCTATGAATTGCAGCGTCTCTACGAAAGCAAGCTCCCCCTTGCGGAACATGAGAAAATCGAAGAACTCCTCAACCGTTACGAGGCGTGGCATCTGGAACACAAACTCGATGAGATCATGGAAAAACTCCACCTCAGAGATGAACCCGGTCCCATCACCCACGCTTCAGGAGGCGAAAAAAGGCGCATCGCTCTGGCACGCGCCATTATCTCTGAACCCGATCTGCTGCTCCTCGATGAACCCACCAACCATCTGGATGTGGAAACCATCGAATGGATCGAAAATTTCCTCGCTTCATGGCGGGGAACTGCCATTTTCATCACCCATGACCGCCGCTTTCTGGATAAGATCGCCACACGGGTGGTGGAACTCGACCACGGCAAGATCTACAGCTATCCCGGCAACTACGCCGACTATCTGGCGGGCCGTGCCGAACGGCTCGAAGCCGCCGATGCCCAGGAAAACCGCCGCCAGAGCTTTCTGCGCCGTGAAATCGAATGGGTCCGCCGCTCCCCCAAGGCGCGGATGAAACGGAACATGGGGCGTTTACGCCGCTATGAAGAGATAGCCGCCCAGTCGGGTCCCCCGAAAGATGAGGAAATCGATCTGGTCATCCCCCGTGGTCCCCGTATGGGGAATTTGATCCTTGACATGAAAAATGTCTCTCTGAAATTCGGGGAGCGTGAGATCATCAAAGATTTCAACTTTGAATTTTCTCCCGGCTGCCGTCTGGGGATCGTCGGTCCCAACGGCGCGGGCAAAACCACCTTTCTCAGACTCATCACCGGAGCCCTTGCCCCTGATTCGGGAACCATCCGGGTGGCGCCCACGGTGCAGTTCAACTATGTGGACCAGTCAAGGGTGCTTCTTGATGAAAACAAAAGCGTTCTTGACGAGATCAGCGAGGGACTTTCCTCCGTGCAGCTGGGCAGCGAAACCATTTCGGTCTGGACCTATCTGCGCCGTTTCCTCTTTGACGAACGGCGGATCAACACCCGCATCGACCGTCTTTCAGGAGGCGAAAAGGCCCGTCTGGCTCTGGCGAAAGTCCTCTTGAAAGGAGGAAACTTTCTGCTCCTTGACGAGCCGACCAACGACCTTGACCTTTCTTCGCTGCGGCTTCTTGAAGAGGCGCTTCTGGGCTTCAACGGCTGTTTGATCGCCGTGAGCCATGACCGTTATTTCCTCAACCGCATTTCCACCCATATTCTGGGATTTGACGGTGAGGGGAACGCCTTTTTCACCCCCGGTGATTACGACTATTATCTGGAAAAACGCCCTCAGAAAGTTCAAGCGGAACCGAAAACAGCTCCCAAAGCCGCTCCGGTTGCCCCGGCGGCACCGGCAAAAAAGAAACTCTCCTACAAGGAGCAGAAGGAGCTTGAAAGCATGGAGGAACGCATCGGTGCCGCAGAGGAAAAGGTTTCTGAATACGAGAACATGTTCAGTTCCCCCGATTTCTTTTCCACCCACGGTGCCGACAGTGCAAAGCTCCAGCAGGAGTTTGAAGCGGCACAAAAAGAATTGGCTTCCCTCTATTCCCGTTGGGAAGAGCTGGAAGCCAAAGCTGCGGAGTGCAGAAATTAAGGTTTTTCAACCATTTGTACAGTACACATGGGGCGGCGCAAAGTAAACGCCGCCTTTTTTTCCCACTGTTTCCCCTTTTCCCAGACGGAAAACTGATCGCTTTTCATGTTCACAAGGAACATCTCATCCCCGTCAAAGAGGAAGTCGTAAGGATAATCCCCCTCGCTTGAAAAGCTGTTTTCAAGTTTCAATTTACCCTGAGCATCTGCTGAAAGGATGGCAATGGAGTTGTGTCCCCGGTTGGTGATACAGATTTGCCCTGCGGGGGTGGTCCGGATGGCGCCTGCGTAACTGTTTCCGCTCCACGCCTCAGGCAGAAGCGAGCAGGTCGAAACGATTTTCAGCTGCCCCTTTTCCATTTTGAAAGAGGTAACGGTATTGTTGAGTTCATTGGCGCAATAGACAAATTTTCCGTCCGCAGAGAAACTCAAATGCCGGGGACCGGAACCGGGAGGCAGAGCCACGCTTCCGGCTTCAACAGCCCCCTGCTCCCCGTCATATTTGAAAATATGGAGCTTGTCACACCCCAAATCAGCCGTCAGCACCATGCTTCCGTCAGGCGTCTGGGGGGAAAAATGAGGATGAGATTTCCCCTGCCTTTTGTGGATACTGCCCCCTGAAAAGTGAAAACGCTTTTTCAAATTCACGATGCCTCCCCCGGGAACAAGGGCGAGCTGGTCCATGAATCCTCCGGAATAGCTGCTGCCGAAAAGATATTTGCCGTCAAGGGAAACGGAAATATGGCAGTACCCCTGATTGCCGGGAATGACAAAGGTATCCATTTTCTTCAACATCCCGTTGCCACGGATCCGGAACACTTCAACGCCGAAAACACCTTTGGCAATACGGTGGGCGGCATAAAGAGAGCGTTTATTGACCGCCATGTAAGAGACATTGGAATCCGGTACGATTTTTTCCACACCCCAGGTGCGCCAGGGCAGGATGCTGCGGCTTTTGTATTCAGCAAGATGTATTCCGTCATTGCCGCCGATATAGATGCGCTGTGACGCACATCCGGTCAGAAAAAGAAGAAGTGCGGCAAGGTAAAGAAAATGTGATTTTTTCATTTTTCGCTCCAATTGATACAAAGGGGTCTGGGAAATTCAGCTTTGATGCCGTTGGGGGCGAGAAGCCCCTTTTCCGTGTCAAAGTCAAAGAAATAGATGATGTCTGAAAACTCATTGGCAGCGGCAAAGTGTCTGCCGCCGGGGAGAAAGTTCACATCACGGGGACTTACTCCTCCTGAAAGGGTGGTCTGATGTTTTTTCATCCCCCCTTTGCCGTCAACTTCGATGACAACGAGGGAGTCGAATCCCCGGTTGGTGGCAACAATAAATCTGCCGTCTGCACTCATGCGGACCGCCGAGGCTTTGGTTTCAGTGATACACTTTTCAGGCAGAAGGGAGATCTCTTCAATGACCGTGAAACGCCCGTCGGCGTAATTCATACTCAAAACGGTGTTGCCCAATTCCGTAAGCAGATAGGCAACCGCATCACCGGCAAAGTGGATATGCCGGGGACCGCAGCCGGAGGGCATGATGCTTTCCACAGGGGAAAAGCTGTCGATGCCGCATCCCGGATCGAAAGGATAACAAACGATCTTATCGCATCCGAGATCGGTCACAGCAAGAAATCTGCCGTCGGGGGTAATGGAAACAAAGTGGGGATGAGCGCACTCCTGTCTGTCGGCAACGGGTCCTGAACCGTCATGTTTTACGACCTGAGTCAGTTCTTCCATGGAACCGTCGGGGGCAAGAGTGAATTCTGAAAAATTCCCGGAAGAGTAATTGGCACTGTAAAGGTATCTCCCTCCCGGAGCGCAGCAGAGATGACATGTACTCATCCCTTGGGATGGTACAAAGTTCAGAAACTCAAGGGTTTTATCCTCTTTGACCGCAAAAGCGGCGATGCCCTCTTCATCCTTGACGGCGCCTGTGGCATAAAGGCGGCATCCGTCGGCGGAAAAGGCGGTATATCCCGCCATTTTCAAAGGAGAAAACCCCAATTTCTCAAGGGAATTTTCCGTAAGTTTGCAAGCATAGACGCCCCCTTTGGGGTCATCTTTGCTCCAGGCTGTAATGTAAAAAATATCATTCATAAGGCTTTGACCGCAGATTTTTCTCTCGACCCAGTTGCCGTTATCACCAGAATTTCCACCAGGGACGGGGCGGCGGCGGGGGCGCATGGTGGATCTTGCGGGGAGGAACCGGTTTCGCTGCAACAGGATGGGGATGACGGGGAGGAACAGGCTTCACACCGTGTTTGGGTGGAACATTCACACCATGTTTCGGTGCAACTTTCACACCGTGTTTCGGTGCGGGTTTCATATTGTTCCGGACAACAGGCTCTCTCATGATACGGGGAGCATCATGCCGTGCGCCCGCCGGGGGGGCGGCAAACAAAGCAGCACCCAGACATGCGGCACCGCAGACAACGATCGTTTTTTTCATTTTTCATCTCCTTTTCAGAGGATTGGATAGACTTCCGCTGTAAATGTAGCATTGAAAAAAAGATTTTTCAAGTCTTTTTGCGGAGAAATCTCAGGAAAATCGTTCCACTTCCGCAAATAAAATTTGAATATTGCTCCATTATGCTTCCTGATTGCCGTTGACTTCACAAAGTTTCTCTGCTATATTATAAATGAGTTTCAACATCATCTTCTGAATTTCAAGGAGCTTTTTCTTATGATGAACCGGATTTCTTTTGACGGTACTCTTTACGACCTTTCAGGCGTATGGCAGTTTTCTTTTGTCAAATCCCCCATTTCTGAAATCAATATTTCCGACCTCCCCTTTGATTCCTTTGCCGCCGTTCCCGGCTGTTACGATCTGCTGCCTCAGTGCAAGTTCAAAAGAGGAACCGGTGTCTACCGCAGAAGCGTGGAGTTTTCAGGCGGTCCCTGCGAACTGACACTTCACGGCATCGGTCTGCGGGGCGCCGTCTACTGGGACGGCAACCTTATAGGCGAGATCGACGCCCCCTTTTCCAAACGGGTCTTCCGCTTCGACAGCGGCTCTGCGGGGAGCCACGAACTGGTCATCGCAGTCAACAATGAATTTGACACTTCACTCTCCTCACTTTTCAAACCCAACTATGACTTTTACGCCCACGGCGGTATCTACCGCAAAGTCACCATTGCCCCTGCTTCAAAGTGCTTTGCCGAAGTCCTCAAAGTTCTGCCCCTTGATCTTGAGGAAGGCACTGTTGAAGTTTCAGTAAGTTTCGGGGGAGCGACTGACACGCTCACTCAGGCGGAACTTTTCTGGGATTCCTGCACGACTCCTGATCTCCTGAAACTTGAAAAGGGTTCCGGTTCCGCCGTTTTCAAAGTTCCCTCTCCTGAACTTTGGACACCTGAAAATCCCCATCTCCACAAACTCACTCTCACAGCCGGGGATTGCAAGGTCGTCACCACTTTCGGGTTCCGCAAGATCACCGTTGCCGACGGCAAACTTTTCCTCAACGGCAAGCTCCTCAAGATCGCCGGAACCAACCGCCACGATGCCCACCCCGATTTCGGATATGCGGTCCCTGCCGATATCCGTCTGCGGGATCTGCTCATGCTCAAAGCTCAGGGCTTCAACTGCATCCGGGGCTGCCACTACCCCCAGGATGAGGAGTTCCTCGACATGTGCGACAATCTGGGTATGATGGTCTGGGAGGAGTCCCTCGCCTGGGGCAACCGTGAAGGTGACCTTGCCGATCCCCTTTTCTGCCAACGCCAGCTCAGAGAAACTGAACGCATGGCGATCAAAAGCATCAATCACCCCAGCGTCATCATGTGGGGATTCCTCAACGAATGCGCCAGCGATACCGAAGCCGGTGAAAAACTTATCGGCTCCCTTGCGGCACTGCTCCACAGGATCGACCCCAGCCGTCCCGTCACCTACGGCGGCAACCGGCTGACACGGGATATCTCTCTGCATCATATCGACATCATCTCTTTCAACACCTATCCCTGCTGGTACGGTGCCGGTGAAGATCAGTACTTTGACGCCGACTGCCTCAAAGCTCATCTGGATTCCCTGGCAGCTTTTGCCTCAGCTCCTGAATATATCAACAAGCCTGTCATCATCAGCGAAATCGGCGCTGAAGCACTCCCCGGAGATCACTCCGGTATGCGCTGGAGCGAAGAGTATCAGGCAAGTCTGCTGAGTGAAGTCATGCGTTATGTCCTCGAATCCGACCGCTGCACGGGAACATTTTTGTGGCAGTTCTGCGATATCCGCACCTACATCACCAACTGCTGCCAGCACCGCAGCGGCGGCTTCAACCACAAGGGCATGGTGGATTACAGCCGTATGCCCAAACTCAGCTGGAAAGTCGTTGGCGACACCATCAAAGAGTATTTCCCCAAAGAAAAATAAGTTTGAACAAGGAGAAATCAAACTATGAAAATCGCTTTTCTCTTTTCCTCTCTTCTTCTCAGTGCGGCGGCAACTGCAGCGGAGCTTTATGTTTCGCCCAAGGGGAACAATAAAAATCCCGGTACAGCTCAAGCTCCTTTTGCCACCATCGCCCGTGCCGTTCAGGCGGCAAAGCCCGGGGACACCGTCAAGATCGCTCCCGGACTTTACCGTGAACAGATCACATTCCGCAAGTCCGGGACGAAAAACGCCCCCATCACCTTTGCAGGTTCCAGGGGGGCAAAAGGCGAATTTCTCACCATCATCGAACCTACCGGGACCACCCTCACCAAGTGGTCCCCCGCTCCGGAAGTCGCCCCCGGTGTCTGGAAGACGCCCCTTGAAAAACGCCCCAATCTCGTGCTTATGGATGGCTCCATGATCGCTTATATCAACCGCATGACCATGGAGCTTCCCTGCCGGAAAAACCTTCCTGAAGAAATCGATGAGCCTCTGCTCTGGGACAAGTTCGGTCCCGACTGCAAGCGTCTCAGCGGACTTGATCTTATGCGCCTGAAATCGGATATCAAAGTCAAACACCAGTATTTCCGCACCCGCAAAGAATATTTCTGGCCGGTCATCAGTCACGTTCTTTCGGGCTGGAAAGCCGGATGGCTCTATGTGCGTTTCGCCGACGGCGGAACCCCTCAAAAGCACACATTCACAGCCACTTACGGCGACGGATTTCTGCTCCGTGATGCTTCACATCTGAAATTCAAAGATCTTTTTCTGCGCGGCTCCCGCATCCAGTTCCACCTGACGGGGAAATCCTCTCACAATGAGATCGCAGCGTGTCTGCTCATGCACGGCGGCGTGCGGGTGCAGATCGAAAAGGATGTCACTGACACCACCGTCAGGGACTGCATCCTCACAGCGGGATTCATCCGCAACGACCTTTTCCAGCTCCGCTCCGAAAAGGATATGCGGGGAGGACTTCTTTATCTGATTTTCAAATACATCATCGGCACCTCAAGCTCAGATGATGTCGGGGTCCGCACCTTCGGAAAAAACACTCAAATCCTCGACAACTGCATCCTGCAGGGGCTTATCGGCATCAGCACCAACGGTCCCGGCATCGAAGCTGCCGGGAATGTGGTCCGTGAAATGTCAAGCGTGGGGATCCTCACCGTTTCGGGAACTGTGGGCAGATTTCACCACAATATCATCACCAACTGCGGGATCCCCCTGCGCATCCACCATCTGCGCCACAAAAGAATGAAGCGTGAGGAGTTCCATTATAACAACCTCTTTATCCAGGCACGGCACGGCGGCAGTCAGGTCTATGTCCACAGCTCCTCATTCTACAAGACCGACGATGATGTCAACTTTGAGAAAAAAGTGGATAAACGCAACCGTGTGGAATATGTCTACAAAGAAAATCCCCCCGCCCCTGTTGATCCCGGAAAAATCCATATCTATCACAACACCTTCTGGGGCGGTGCCGACAGAGCGCCCCATGTGGATCTGCGCTATCTTCACAAAAGATTCCGTACTCCCATGCCCTTCTTTGTGGTCAACAACATCTATAAAGACTGCTACCGCCTCAGTACGGTAAGTCATCTGCTCACAGGTCCCAATCTGCTTTACACCTTTGCAGGCGACGTTCCCGCCGCCGAAAGACGGGAAGCGGATGTCCCCAAATTCAACAAGGTCGTCCCCGCGGCGCAGACCGGAAATATCTGGAACAAAAAAGATCTGCCGGGTCTGCCTGATCTGACCCTTGCGGCAAATTCCCCTGCCCTTGAGTCCGGGGTGGATATTTCCAGACCTTTCACAGTCAACGGCAAAAAGTTTCCGGCGTTCCCCGGCTTCGCTCCCGGCTACTTCAAGGGCAAAGCCCCCGCCGCAGGCGCCTTGCAGCAAGAAGAATCCCAACAGCGTTTTATACAGATGCACAACAAGGCTGAAGCGGCTGTCCGTATGATCAACCAACTTAAAGAAAGAAAGTAAAAATGAAATGTCCCTGGAGTGAATTTGCTTTGCCCGATGAAAAGCTCTTTGCCCCCTTTTCCATCATCAATTACGGCAGCGGCAATGACCCTTATCAAACTTTGTATCTCACTCTGCCCAAAGAGAAAAAGAAACGCCCCCTGATGATCTTCTTTCACGGCGGCGGCATGACGGGGGGCGGCAGAGAGACCCCCGATGCCCTTTTCAGCGGCGAATATGCGGTCGTTGAACCCCGCTACCGCCTTTCACCTGCGGTCAAGGCTCCCGCCCACATGGAGGATGCCGCAGCCGCCATTGCCTGGTGTTTTGAACATGCAGAAGAATATGGCTTCGACCTCGAAAAAGTTTTCGTCGGCGGCATGTCTGCCGGAGCATATCTTGCCGCCATCACGGTCATGAATCCCGCCTTTCTTGCCCTCTACGGCTTGAGTTTCAAAAACTTTGCAGGATTCCTCCTCATCAGCGGTCAGATGACCACCCATTTCAGGATCAAAGCCGATCTGGGACGGGACAACGGGACCTACAATCCTCTCGTGGATGAGTATGCGCCCTTCTCTTACATGACAAAGGAGTTCCCCCCCATTCTCCAGGTGACAGGAGATCCTGCACTGGACATTCCCGGCCGTCCTGAGGAAAACGCCTTTTTCGCCGCAAGTCTCCGTGCCATGGGACATCCTTTCGTCCGCTGTTACAGTTTACAGGGGCATGGACACGTTCCTGCGTTCCGCAGCTGCGATCATCTGGTCACGACCTTTATCAACGACGTCCTCAAAGCCATGGATGAGCAATGACGCTGCAGGATGTGGGGCTGTTGCAAAACATCAGTTACCGATAATGTCTGATCCACAGACCGGAACAACCACTTACTCCATGTTCAACGCCACGGGGGCATATTACACCCTCGAGCCGGTTGACAGTCTGCGGGCGTTTTCGTTGTTTTGACACAGCCCGCTTGTATTGACCAGTGGACAAGGCGCCCGCTA
>JAZONY010000089.1:0-7641 GCA_045654705.1 Victivallaceae bacterium | reverse complement strand
GGCGAGATAGGGCTTGATATCGGTAAAACCGAACATGCGGTTGATATAGAGACTGAAACGGAGCACTTCGGCGATCTCTTCCTCGATGGATTCAGGCGTACAGATGATGTGGGCATCATCCTGCGTAAAGCCGCGGACACGCATAAGACCGTGGAGTGAACCGGATTTCTCATAACGGTAAACCGTACCAAGTTCCGCCCAGCGCAGAGGCAGTTCACGATAGGAACGCAGACGTGAACGGTAGACTTCGATGTGGAAAGGACAGTTCATAGGTTTGGCGTAGTAATCCTTTTCATCGATCTGCATGGGTGAGTACATGCCGTCGTGGTAGAAATCCAGATGTCCGCTGGTTTCCCAGAGAACACTCTGACCGATATGGGGGGTGTAAAGGAGCTGATAACCGTTTTTGTAATGCTCCTCTTTCCATGCCGTTTCCACCAGGTGACGGATCAGGGCACCTTTGGGATGCCACAGCACGAGACCGGGACCGATCTGTTCGGAAAATCCGAAGAGTTCAAGTTCGGTTCCAAGTTTACGGTGGTCACGCTTGGCAGCTTCTTCGATACGGGTCAGATACTCTTTGAGTTCTTCGGCGGTAGCAAAAGCGGTTCCGTAGATACGCTGGAGCATCTTATTGTTTTCGTCGCCCCTGAAATAGCTTCCTGCAACGGAAATCAGTTTGACAGCACCGATTTCGGCGGAGCTTTCAACGTGGGGGCCGCGGCAGAGGTCGATAAAATCGCCGCTGCGGTAAAAACTGATGGATTCACCTTCGGGGATATCCGCAAGGCGTTCAAGTTTGAAAGGCTGATCTGCAAGGAGTTTCTGAGCTTCTTCACGGGTGGTTTCAAAACGCTCGAATTTCACTTTGCCGCCCAGCATTTTTTTCATGGCTTTTTCGATCTGGGCAAGATCTTCGACAGTGAGACGATGCTCCATGTCAAAGTCATAGTAGAAGCCGTTTTCGGTAGCAGGACCGATATCAAACTTGGTTTCGGGATAAAGTTTTTTAACAGCGGCAGCCATAAGATGCGCCGCACTGTGACGGATGGTTTCAAGTTCCATAATTCTATATTCTTCCGGTATTTCAGATATTTAAGACAACCGTCCTTCGGGGACGGAAAAAACATTCAAACACGTTGCCGACTCAAAAGAGTCCATAATTCAGCGCACAGTACCACCCGCGTCGGTGAAAACGCGGGCAACTCCTCTCGATTTGTTCTCTTGAATCATTGAAACAACTCCAATTGAACAGGCGGCGGATCCAGTAAATCCCGCACCGGTCCGAAAGATCTGCGGTGAACGGGAGTTACTCCCAGTTTCCGCAACGCCTCCAGATGGGCGGCAGTTCCATAGCCTTTATGAACCTCAAAACCATATCCGGGATACTCTTCTGCGAGATGTTCCATCAATTCATCCCGGTAAACCTTGGCAACGATGCTTGCAGCGGCGATGGAAGCGCTGCGGGCATCACCCTTTATCATATTTTCAGCCGGACACGGAAAGCCTTTCACAGGCAATCCGTCAACCAGCACAAAGTCAACTTTATTCAATCCGGCAACAGCTCTGTGCATTGCCAGGTGCGTCGCTCTGAGAATATTCAGAGTGTCGATCTCGGAAACCTCTGCCACACCCACAGATGTTTCGGCAACCTTCATGATCTCGTCACGCAAAACCTTGCGGCGGGACTCTGAAAGCTGTTTGGAGTCAAAAACTCCGGGCAATTCCCCCTCACGGGGAAGTATCACCGCTGCGGCGACAACAGGACCGGCAAGGGGTCCCCTGCCCGCCTCATCCACACCGGCGATAAAAACAAACCCCTCCTGAAGGAGCTTTCGTTCCCTGAGGAGGAGTTCATCTTCGTAAGTCAAAGTGGTCTTGATACGAGCCACTTGGCAGAAACCTTCGACTTAGCGGGTACGGAGTTCCTTGACACGGGCAGCTTTACCCACTTTGTCACGGAGATAGTACAGTTTGGCACGACGGACGAGACCCTTGCGGACCACTTCGATCTTGTCGATACGGGGTGAGTTGATGGGGAACACACGTTCCACACCGCGGCCACCCTGGACACGACGGACGGTAAAGGTCTCTTCGATGCCGGAACCGCGTCTGGCGACCACAGTTCCCTGGAACTGCTGAATACGCTCAGTGGTTCCTTCAACGATCTTAACATGGATACGAATGGTATCGCCGACGTTGAATTCAAACTGTTCGGCTCTCACCTGTTCCTTGCGAATTTTGTCCAGAACATTCATTTTAAACCCTCATTGATTAAAAATTTTTCCCATAAATCAGGCCGCCGCTCTCTTGTCAGACGCTCACTCATCTGTTGTCTGAACTCAGCGATCCTGCCGTGGTCGCCGCTCAACAGCACTTCCGGAACCGCTCTGTTGCGGAACACAGGAGGCCTTGTGTATTGCGGAAACTCAAGCAAGCCGTTACCGAAAGAGTCCTGCTCGGCAGACGCATCATCACCCAAAGCTCCCGGAAGGAGCCGGATCACACTGTCTGCGATCACCATCGCCGCAAGATTGCCGTTGGAGAGGATATAATCCCCGATGGAAATCTCACGATCGACCACCTCTTCGATCATCCTCTCATCCACGCCTTCGTAATGTCCGGCGATAATGATAAGATGTTCACTCTGAGCCAGCTCAGTTGCCAAAGCGTGACTGAGCACCTCGCCCCGGGGAGAGGTCAGCACCACCGTTGAACGGGGTGTTCTGACAGACTCCACAGCTTCGGTCAGCACCACAGGATTCATCAACATCCCGGGGCCGCCTCCGTAAGGGCGCTCATCGACAGTCCCGCGCTCATCTTTGGCAAAGTCGCGGATATTCACCGCATTGAACTCAACCTTTCCTGAGCGCAAAGCCCGTCCATCGACGCTGCTTCCCAGCGGACCTGGAAAGATCTCGGGAAAGAGTGTCAGTACGTCAATTCTCACTTTCCCGCATCCTTCTTATGCGTTATCAGTCGAGAACGTCAACTGAAACACGCTTATGCTGGCGTCCTGCGGCACCGCTCACGAGAGCACGGATGGCAGTAATGGTCTTGCCCCGTTTCCCGATGATCTTACCGCGATCGTCCTTGTGGCAGCGGATACGCAGCGCACAATGGTCTTCATTCTGTTCCGGAATGATTTCCATTTCTTCGGGATGATCGACCAGCGATTTCACAACATATTCGACAAATCCCTGCAAATCACCGGCTTCAACATTGACAGGAGCCTCTTTTTTGACGCTTTCAGCCTGTCCGTTGTTGCCCCGCAGGAATCCAAACAACTTCTTGAACATAGTCAAAAAACCTTAAATTAGGCCTGAGCCTCTTCAGCAGGAGCTTCTGCGGCAGCTGCGGCTGCGGCTTCGGCTTCAGCCTTTGCCTTGGCTTCAGCTTCGGCTTTGGCTTTTGCCTTCTTGGACATAGCAGGCTTGCGGACGCGCTCGGCAAGAACTTTGCCGGTGCGGGCGCGGTCAATGATATCAGCAACAGTTTCGGAAACCTGAGCACCGACACCGACCCAGTATTCGGCACGCTCAAGATTGATCTTTTCCTGCTTGCGGATGGGATCATAGTATCCGAGTTCTTCGATTGCTTTACCGTCACGGCTGGAACGCTGATCCATCACCACAACGCGGAAACATGCCGCGTTACGGGAGCCGGTACGTTTCATTCTGATTCTGACCATAGATTTTTACCTCTTTAAATTTTGTTTTGCCCACAGGAATTTGATCTTTCGGTTCATGAACATTACCTGTGTTTTTCTGTTTTAACAATACACGACGGGCACGGTGCCAACACCCGGAACAGCCACGTTTTTATACCGGATACCGCTTTCCCTGCCAGGATATATTGCTGTTCTTAGGTTCCGAGGATTTGAACCATAAACGGCAAAAACATCCCATCAATACATGTAATTTTTATAATATATCACCTTTAAACGCAATATGCAAGCGCAAAGGGCGCGTTTTTTCGTCAAAATGACTTTTTTTATCAAAAAAAGCTCTGATTTCCACATTCCGCAAAAAAACAGAGCTTTTCACTGTTGTTTTTCCGCCTGTCAATCCAGCACGCAGCGGATCTCGTTTTCGAGACTGTCGGCTTCGTTGTAAATGATCCTGCCGGCGAGTTCGACAGCGGCGATGGCCTTGCGGTACTCGGCGGGAAGCCGTTTCAGACGATCCCTGTACGCCGTGCGGAACATGGCGGGCAGATGATCCAGAAGCAGCTCATCGGTAATAATTTCGGGATGAGAGTCCAGATACTCTGAAATTTCCACATTCTTGGCGTTGATGCTTCTGGAAAGACGGTCGGTCAGATCGGTCAGAAACTCTCCGGTCGCGCTGCGGGTGGCAAAGAGCCACTCCGCTTCCCGGCGGGCGTTGAACGCAAGGATATCCATGACCTGAGGCACAAGGGTCTCTTCTTTCACCTGACGGAACTCCTCCTCATCCAGCATCAATCCGGAAAGGATCTCGTAGGAAGAGGTGATAACACCGCACTTGTTGGCGGAAGCATCTTTCACATCGAGGATCCCCGACTTCTGCAGTTCAATACGGGCGGCGGGAGTCAGGAAGGAGTTGGCACCTTCGACGATGGCACGGCAGCCGGTTCCTTCGCCGTTGGCATAGGAGCGCCAGTTGTCGATATTCACCGTGGAAGGACGGCCGCCGCAGGGAATGAAGATGTCGGCGTAGCGGAAAAGGTTGCTCTGGAAGAGCCCCATGAACTCATCCCGTGAAAGCTGTTTTTCAACAAGTTTCCCCTCCTGAAGCACCACCTGACGGTAATACTCGCTGTCCCCCTCTTTCTGAGGTGTGGAGTAGACGATGAACGCCCCTTCGCCCTTGAGCTGTTTGCAGTCGAATTTATCCAGATTGGCACTGAGAACCAGACCGCTCAGGGTATCGCGGTCGATACCTGCGGGGTCAAAGAGTGCCGCAGGACCGTCTGTGATGGCGATGATCCGCATGGAGGGGTAGCAATAGGCGCCGTTTTCCTTGCGGAGCAGCAGTTTCATCATATTGCCCGCCACGTCGCCGAAAGGTCCGCCGGAGATCTTCACGGAAAAATCATCTTTGCAGGGATCGATCCCCAGCTCTTTCATCGTTCTCAGGAAATACTGATGCACGCCGAAACTGGTCACGCCGTACTCTTTATGATTGATGCCGCACTCAGGTTTTCCTGAAATGATACCGCTGCCGAGGGTGTATCCGGCACGGGCGCCGTAGTCCCCCATGTAGCCGATCATGGTGTCGAACATATTTTCATCGGGTCCGATCTCAACGATCTCACGGACTCCGAGACGGTCGATGATGCGTTTTTCACGGAGAGTACCGTTTTCATCGTAGTTGATGAGAGAAAGGAATGCGGTAAAGAGGGCTTTCTGCGCCTCCCACAGCTCCGTGCGCCAGTCATCTTTGCGCTCGGTTTTGAGGAGCGTGATCATCTTGGAACCGCCCTCAAAGATATCTTTGTTCTTGCTGTGCTGGGTATGGGCGAGAACGAAAACTTCACGGAAGAACTCGTCACGGGCGGCTTCAAAGTAGTCGCTGCGCTCCAGTTCGTTGGCGACGATGCGGGGGATGACGGTACGCCATCCGCCGCGGGCGATTTCGGAAAAACGCACCTGGAACCCGGCTGCGTGGCGGCGGTAAAAGAAGAACACACCGTAAGGGGTGTCTGCGGGGAAGGATTTACGGTACTCAGGAGAAAGCGAGTCGTAAAAGTCCATAAAATCAGGCTTCAATCTGAAAGCAAGCGCCCCCTTGTCGATGACGAAGAAGTTGCACTTTTCAATACAGTTGATGAAGTTCAGAACAGAATTGAAAATATTGCGGCTCAGCACGTCACGCTCAGCCATGCCGGAGTTGATATCGCTGATGCGTTTTTTCAACGCCTCTTCATCGGGCATGGCACCGTTCCAGTCAGGATCGAAACGGCTGCGGAAAAGCTCAAAGAGTGAAGCGGCAAGTTCGGAATTGAGGACCAGCAGTCTTTCGATGTCCGCATAGCTGTATGCGCTGCGGTCCACAAAGGAAAACTGGCTGTGGGCAAACTCGGCACAGGCACGGAAAAAGTTGATATCCGCCAGATTCCAGCGCCGTTTGACAGCAAATTCGCCGTGGAAAAGATCGTTGTTTTCGCTCCAATAGAGGGCTTTTACGGCGCGTTCAAGTCCGGCGATCTTTTTGCTGTCGCCGTCGAAGTAGAAGCTGCCGATATCCACGGCGCAGCGATCCAGCTCCTCGCTGCCTGCGGAATGGGAAAATTCACGCCAGTAGGCACGCTCGATGTGGAAATTACTCAGCTGCATGGCTTCGACGATCTGTCCGAAATAGCGGCTGCCGAGGAAGGCGTTGGGAGCGGCGACAAGCATCTTGAAAGTATTGTCGCCGAGGGGGACGATACGGACAGCGGCACGGGATTCCCCCTGAACTTCAAGGGTCATTCCGATACGTTCCGCCAGACGGTCCACGGTCAGATCTGAAAGCTGTTCCCAGTTCAGCCGACCGAAAAGCTCCTCCATACCGGCGGGAACCTGACCGGCGTGGGCGGTAAAGAAAGCTGCAAGTTCTTCAAAGGAGAAAGGGGCGTTCTCGGCGGGGAGCTGGGTCACGGTAAAGGCTTCGACCACCAGGAACTGATCGGCACCCGCAGGGGTGAAAGGCTTGCAGGACTCATGGATACCCGCTCCGGTGAAAGGAAGTGCGGCAATTTCGCCACCGTTGGAGGAGTGCAGCACGCCGCAGCTCTCATCCCTCAGATAAAAGCGGAAGATCTTGCGGCCGATCTCAGTCTGCAAAGGCGCGCCGTTGGGCTTGAGCAGAGAAAGAAAAGGCAGCATGGCACAGATTTCATCCTCGGAATAGGTCTTGAAAAAATATTCAGGCATGACAGCTCTGAGTTCACGATAGCAATTCTCCAGCTTGACGGCATTCTCGTCAACGATGTTTTTCAGCGAAATGTTGCGTTGTATCATGATACGCCTTTTCCTCTCATTGGTTGTTTATAATATATTGAATAATATAATCTGTATTTCCCTAAAATTCAATGACAAAAAGACCAAATAAATGGAAAAAAACGCAAAATACTAAACAAATTACTAAACAAAGCCATACAATCATCCGAATTTGAATAAGCATGCCTGATAGGGGTTGACAATTTGAAAATAAATGATTATATTATGGAAGCAGTGGAGGTGAAAAAATGACTCTTGAAGAAGCTAAAAAACAAGCAATGTAAAAATTCAATATTCCATGCCGCCAATAAAAAAGGGGGGGGGGTGTTGCAAAACCCGATGTTTTGTTGCACCCTCTTTTTCTTGCACCTGCGGCGCACCCATTAAGTCCGACATGTCCGACATGTCCGACATGTCCGACAAAGCGCCGCACCGCAAACTCATGCAAACCGGGGGCGTATACCAGTACTGAGGGGTTGAGTGTGTGACTAAACCTTTTTGTTTGGTCATACTTGAGGTTGTGCTTGAGTTAAAGAGGTCTGCGGAGTTGGGGTAAAGACAGCGCCAGCGCTTTCTTTCCCCCAAGCCCCCATTCTTTGCGACCTGTGGGGCGTGTTGTTGTGGTGCAATGGTGATACTGGTTTTGGGGAGGTTTGGGGCTTCGACAAGTGTGGTAC
>JAZONY010000088.1:0-6530 GCA_045654705.1 Victivallaceae bacterium | reverse complement strand
CCGAGCGCGGTCGAACGTCGACACCGAAGTAACTCGCAGCTGCGACGAGCTGCGAGGACGGCAAAGCGAGGTTTGGCAGGTGCGCCGTCAGCCAACCACGCCGGGCAGACGCCACGGAAGTCAAGGTAATCACCAGCCAATGCCTATAAGACTTATAAGACTTATAAGACCTATAACCAGTTACCCATGCAAAGCGAGTGCCAAGTTATCGCCCCTATCGTAAGTTTGCGGTGGGCTCTCTCACACCCCAAAGTATGACCGATAACAACCCCCTCAGTACTGGTAAACGCTCTGATTTTGCATGAGTGCCCGGTGCGGCACTTGGTCGGACATGTCGGACATGTCGGACATGTCGGACTTTATTGGTGTGCCGCAGGTGCAAAAAAAGAGGGGGCGGCAAAACATCGGGTTTTGCAACAGCCCCCTCTGTTTTTGAGGGGGGTTATCGGGTGACTTCGGTGATGCTGACGTGATCCACCCAGGCGGTGCCGGAGGCTTTGCGCAGAGTGAAGCTGATGTAGGCTTTTTTGTTCTTGTTGAAGTCGGAGGGCGTTTTGACTCTGAATTTGAATCCGGTCCAGTTGCAGCTGCCGTCCATCTGCACCGGGGGCGCAGGGAAGTATTGGGCAACGGCTTTGGCTCCGCCCAAGTCGAAACGGATGTAGAAGCCGCTCCACCGGGCTTCCAGTTTTTTAACCTTGTCAAGTTTCACGAAGAAACAGACTTCGTACTCCTTATTGGGCTGGAGCTTGGAAAGACGCTGGTAGAGATAGGGAGCCTTCTTGCCGCATTCAAGGCGAACGGAGTTTCCGGCGGTCATAAAGACTTTGTTATCCAGCTCATCCCGCCGCACTGTCCAGGCGCCCTTTCTGATCTTTGAAGGTTCAAAGTCGGGATTTTCCAGCAGATTGGGTTTCGCCGCAGGTGCTTTGAAAAGAAGTTTGCCGAAGCGGGAAACTTCATTAAATTTGCGGATGAAAGGACTCCAGGTGGCAAGAGCCGAAAGAGTCTTTTTCCCCGTCAGTGACCGGTGGCGGGCAAAGTTGACCCGGATCCCGTCAGGGGAGCTGGCGCACATGCTCTTGCGGGGAACACGCATTTCCACATACCATGCCTTGCCCTCTTCAACACGCACCTTGATATCGGCGCCGCTGTTCCATGAGGTTTTTTCCGCGCCTGAAGTCACTTCAAGGTCCTTGACATTGCCTTTGGGATTCACGATGATCTGGTAGTAGTGATCCCGGTTGCCGTCGGGGGAAATGAAAATTTCGGCGGTGGAGTCTTTCCAGATCTCCCTTTCGTCGAACTTGCGGTCGTTGGCGTTCATGTAAGCGGTAAAGGGTTCATCCCATTTCAGAGCGAAATAGAAGTTTTCCTTATCATAGGTCATACGGGCGGTACTCATGACATCAACGGGCTTGCCGTTCAGACCGGAAAGGTGGAACACAGGAGCATTTTTCCAATCTTCATCATCCAGTTTGCCGTCGATCCTGATGCCTTTTTCCACAGCCTTGACGGGGAAGGTCCATGCTTTCACAGCGTCGTTGGCACTGTTGAACTTGTCGGCTTCAGCCATAAGGGGTTCCATGAACTCCTTGCGGACAAAACGGATCCTTTCAAGGCGCAGCTTATCTTTGGCGGCAAGTTTTTCCGCCTTGTCAAAGAGTCCGTTGAGGCGGGCAAGTTCGCCGGGGCTGTAGATCTTGCTCCAGAGGATCAGTTCGGAGGGATAGATGGTCTTGGGCCCTTCGGAGGTTTCCACCACGTTGGCGGCGATGCGCTGCCAGTTGCGTTCGATGGAGTCAAAGAAATCCTTCATGGGAACGGCGGCGGGACCGTAGAAAAGACGGGCGTGTTCGTCAAGAAGTTTTTCCACATCGGTTGAGGTGTTCCAGGCAAGTTTGCCGAAAACGTGATAGGTGAGATAGTTGTGGATCAGGACGTCGGATTCGCACTCGATATAGAGTCCGAAAATGTAGGGCTGCACCTTTTTGATGAAAGAAGCGATGGCACGGGGAGTGGTGTGGGGGATCCCCGGCATGTTGCCGCCGTATTTTCCGGGATAGGTCCAGAGCCATGTTTTCTGACCGAGTTTCCTGTTCCATGCTTTGAGCAGTTCGATATCCTTTTCCTGCTGTTTGGGGAGAAATTCGTTCCAGGGTCCCCGCAGAGCCAGCATGACCAGCAGATTGTCGGGGATCTTCTGAGTGGGGATGGGACGGTAGTCGGCGTAAGCCATGGTGGTGAGATATCCGGGGACACCGGCTTTTTTCACACCGTCGCAGATGTCGATGAAAAACTGCCAGAAAAGGTCGGATGCCGCCTGTTTCCCCTTGGAAAAATACGCCCAGCACGCCGCACAGCGGCAGAGGTAGGCGGAGTCATTGGGCATGATGTTGAAGCAGGGCAGTCCGGGGCGGTGGACGTTGTTCCATGAGATCTGTCCTCTGAAGTTTTTGACGCCGCGCACGCTGGCCTTTTCGCCTTTCAGGAATGAAATGGCATCCTTGATGATCTCATCTTTGATACCGCTTGAGTAGCAGACCTGACTCATGGAGTGCTTATGAGCGCCGCCCAGCATTCTTTTGCCGTTGACGTTGAGGGCAAAGAATTCGGGGTGGGTCTTGGCGAAGCGGGCATTGTAGCCCAGATAGGCAAGGCCGTGGCAGTTGGGGATGTAAATGGTCTCGGCACGGCTGCGGAGGATGTTCAGCTGACCTTTCCACCCGGCATAACGGCGGATGGGACGGCCTCCGTGGTTGTAGTCGTTGAAGCGGCGCTGCAGAAAGTCGGGCCGTTCATAGATGTCGATGGCGGGGATGGCAAGGGATTTGGCTTCAGGATAGTGGTTGCCCATCTTACCTTTTCCGGGCAGATAGAAGCGGACTCCCGCAAAGCGTTCAAGGAAGTCGTAGACACCGAAAAGGGTTCCCCACTCCCCTTTGTCCCCCGTCAGATAGGCGTGGCGGTAGGGCTGGCTTTTGGGGTTGTCCCTGCCGATGATGAGGATCTTGCTGCCCGCAGTACGGATGATGAATCCGTCACGGTCAAAGGTGTCGGGGTCGATTTTCAGCTCCCGGGCAAGTTTGGAGTCCCCCACGCAGATCTGATACTTTTTGCCGGTACTTTTGGCGACAGGCACGATCTTTGTGCCGAAAACTTCGCTCAGCACCTGGGCAAGCTCCTGACTTGCGAACTTGACAACGCCGCCGGAGTTCCCCATGACGATCTCAAAGTTTCCGGGAGCAAGGGTCATCACAGCGGTTTTGCCGACGGTGTCCCTGCGGGGGAGTTTCGGGTCGATGCTGAAGGGCAGTTTCTGCACTCCTGCAAGTGAGAACGCCGCTGCGCAAAGCAGAAGTGTCCACAACATTTTCTTTTGCATTTTGTTTTCCTTTCAATAATTGGATGTATTTGTCTTACTATAACATGGTTTAAGAATCTTTGCAAATGCTTTTTCCGTTCCGGCACAATATTCGTGGACAAATTGTCACACACCGTGACAATATGGCACGCTCCGGCAGAGTTTCCCCCCTCAAAAAAAAGTTTGGCACGGCTTTTGCTATAAGGGAAAGTGAAATCAAAAACACCTAATGAAGAAAGGAGAATATTTCTTATGAACATGGAAAAATTCACCAACAAAAGCCGTGAAGCCCTTATGGAAGCACAGAATTGCGCCGTCCGGGGCAAAAACAACGAACTGCGTGCCATTCATCTGCTGTCGGCACTTCTGAGCCAGAAAGAGGGGCTGGTCAGCTCTATCGTTTCCAAACTGGGGGTGAACAACTCTTTACTGCTCAATCAGGTGGAATCCGAACTGGCTTTGCTCCCCAAAGTCAGCGACAATCAGGGGGGCATCTACTCCTCCGGAGAGTTTTCCGCGATCCTCAACCGTGCCGCGGAAAAGGCCGCCGAGATGAACGATGAATATATCAGCGTGGAACACCTTTTCATGGGGATCCTCAACGGTTCAGGGTCAAGTGCCGAAAAGCTGCTCAACAAGGCAGGGGTTTCCTGCGAAAAGGTTTTGCAAACACTCCAGACGCTCCGGGGCAATCAGCGCGTGACCTCCGCCGACCCGGAAGGGACCTTTGAGGCTTTGAAAAAATACTCCAAAGACCTGACGCTCCTTGCCATGCAGGACAAACTGGACCCCGTCATCGGCAGGGATGAAGAGATCCGCCGTGTCATCCAGATCCTCTCGCGCCGCACCAAGAACAATCCCGTCCTCATCGGGGAACCCGGCGTGGGAAAAACCGCCATCGCCGAAGGGCTGGCACGGAGGATCGTCCGGGGGGATGTGCCTGAAAATCTGAAAAACCGCCAGCTGGTCTCCCTCGATATGGGCGCCCTCATCGCAGGAGCCAAGTTCCGGGGCGAATTTGAGGAGCGTCTCAAAGCGGTCCTCAACGAAGTGGTTGCAGCTGACGGCAGGATCATCCTCTTTATCGACGAACTCCATACCGTCGTGGGGGCAGGTGCTTCCGACGGCGCCATGGATGCGGGCAATCTGCTCAAACCCATGCTGGCACGGGGGGAACTCCACTGCATCGGCGCAACAACGCTTGACGAGTACAGAAAATACATCGAAAAAGATGCGGCTCTGGAACGCAGATTCCAGGCGGTCATGGTCAATCCTCCTTCCGTTGAGGACACCATTTCCATTCTGCGGGGATTGAAAGAGCGTTACGAGATCCACCATGGCGTGAAACTTCGTGACAGTGCCCTTGTGGCGGCGGCGGTCCTTTCTGACAAATACATCTCAGACCGGTTCCTCCCCGACAAAGCCATCGACCTCGTGGATGAAGCCGCCGCCGCTTTGCGCACCGAAATCGACAGCAGCCCCGGCGCACTCGACGAAAACGAAAGACGGGTCATGCAGCTGGAAATCGAAATCACAGGGTTGCGCAACGAAAAAGATCCCGCAGCTCTCAAACGCCGTGCCGATCTGGAAAAAGAGGTCGCCGATCTGAAAGAGACCGGCAGGGAACTCCGGGCAAGGTATGAGAAAGAAAAACAGGCCATTACCGATCTGCGGCAGTACCGGGAGTCCCTCGATCTGGCTAAACTCCAGCTGGAAAAGGCGGAACGCTCCTACAATCTGGAAGAGGCGGCAAAACTCCGCCACGGAACCATCCCCGGCATCGAAAAGCAGATCGCCGATGCGGAAGCTGCCATCAGAGACGAAGGAACTTCAAGAATGCTCAAAGAGGAGGTCGCCGAAGAGGATATCGCTGCCGTCATCAGCGCATGGACCCGTATCCCTGTTGCGAAACTTGTCCAGAGTGAAAAGGAAAAACTTCTCAATCTGGGCGAAAGGCTCCGTCACCGTGTGGTGGGGCAGGATGAGGCTGTGGATGCGGTCTCTGAAGCGGTCCTCCGGGCAAGAGCAGGTCTCAATGATCCCAACCGTCCCATTGCAAGTTTCATCTTCCTCGGAGCGACCGGGGTGGGCAAAACGGAACTGGCACGGGCGCTCGCCGAACAGCTCTTTGACGACGAAAGAGCCATGGTCAGGATCGATATGTCGGAGTATATGGAAAAATTCAGCGTCTCCCGTCTGGTGGGGGCGCCTCCCGGATATGTGGGGTACGATGAGGGCGGACAGCTCACCGAAGCCATCCGCCGCCGTCCCTATGCGGTGGTCCTCTTTGATGAGATCGAAAAGGCGCATCCTGATGTTTTCAACATCCTGCTCCAGATCCTTGAAGACGGTATCGTCACCGACTCACAGGGGCGCACAGTCAGTTTCAAAAACGCCATTATCATCATGACCAGCAACATCGGCAGCCAGATGATCTTGAACTCAAACAGTGCGCCTGAGGCGTTGAAAGAGAAGTTGATGCAGGAGCTGCGGCTCCACTTCAGACCGGAGTTTCTCAACCGTATCGACGAGATCCTCACCTTCCACGCTCTGGGTAAGGAAGAGATCCGCAAGATCGTGGATCTGCTCCTTGAAAAAGTCAGTGCAAGACTTGCGGCTCAGGAAATCACCCTCGAAGTCAGCGACGAAGCCAAAAACTTCATCGGAGAAGCGGGTTTCGACCCCGATTTCGGCGCCCGTCCCCTGAAAAGGGCGGTCATCGGACTTCTGGAGACCCCCTTGTCCAAGCTCCTCATCGCCAACACCCTGCTCCCCGGAATGAATGTCAGAGTGGAACTCCAAGAAGACCACCTGGAGTTTTTCCCGGAAGCCCGGTGAACAACCGGCAGGTACACCAATAAAGTCCGACTTGTCCGACATGTCCGACAAAGTGCCGCACCAGACACTCATGCTCAAATACTTAGGGTTTGGTTATCGGTCATACTTGAGGTTGTGCTTGATTTACTTAAGGTCTGCGGAGTCGGGGAAAGACACCCGCCAGCGGTTTTCTTCCCCGAACCCCATCTTTTCCGACCTGTGGGGCGTGTTGTTGTGGTGCAATGGTGATACTGTTTTTGGGGAGGTTTGGGGCTTCGACCACTGTGGTACAAGGCTTCATCTCAATTACAGCGCCCCCCGTCGACAGCCTGCGGCTGATCTCAGGGGG